>JAVEYE010000390.1:0-3527 GCA_034003665.1 Rhodospirillales bacterium
TATCGGGCGGCCTATCCTTCCAGTCGGCACCGGCCCAGTTCATCGAGGTGGTAGCGGAATCCGCCTCAATGGAAGGCCGCGGCCTATTCGCCTGAGTGGCGATTGTACGCTATCCTCGCCATCATCGGGCAAGACGGGTCGCGGGAGGAGAATGATCGATGGAAACGAACGACAGGCGCGCCCGGCTCGGCACCTCCCCCCGCCCGGGAGACCATGGGCTCGACTACGTGGTCAGCCTGGGCGGCGGCATTTCTCATCCCACCTACCCAGTGCCGCTGTCGATCCTTCTGCGCTATGTTCCCGATAGGTGGATCGTGCAGCCGCCGTCCTTCGAAGCCTACCTCGCCGCGTTGGCCGACAGCCCGCTGGCCTCGGTCGAGGCGGTGGGCGTCGCCATTCTGGAAGACGTCAGCAACGAGGTGGTGCCGCGCTGGCTGCAGGTGCTGGTCTCAGCCGAAAGCGACGATCCCCAGTACACGGTTCTGCTGGAAGACCGCCAGCCCAAATGGGACAACCCAGCCCTGCTGTCCCGTCTGAAGCGCTTCTGATCCAACGGCCGAAGAGGCTTGTTCCAAGGGGAAGGATTACGTGCGGCCGCCCTTCCGGACGTAGGCCTGGATGCCGATTTCGTCGAGGAAAAGTTGTTCGCGGCGGTTGCGTTCAGCCGCCTCGCTGGCGTCGCGTTGGGCCTGGGCGACTTCGTATTTCTTGAGCTCGCGATAGGCTTCGCGCAGACGATCGCGGGCCGCCGACACTTCCGCCTCGCCCTCTGCGATGGCCGCCTCCAGGGCGCGGCGCCGGGCCAGCGCCGCCTTGGCGAAGTTACCGTAATAGATGCTGATCTCGCCGGGAGCCTCGCTGGCCGCCTTGCGCTCGCGTACAAGTTCGTCCTCAAGTTCGCGCCGTCTGGCCTCCAGCGCCGCCACGGCGGCGAGCAGGTCGGCCAGGGCCCGCTGCTTTTCCTCGACCCGCCAGTCGTGAAGGCGGATTAGATTGCGCAGGTGCTTGGCCACGTCTCAACCTCCCTCAGCGCCCGCTCGGCGCCTCGCCCGGCGTCGGAACGGGCATGCCGAGGATTTCGGCCAAGCCCGCGTAACCGGCCGCCAAATCGGTGCGGTCGTGCTTGGCCTGGGCCAGGAAGGCCTCGATGGCGGGATAATACCGGATGGCCTCGTCCACACCGGCGTCGGTGCCCTGCCGATAGGCTCCCAGGCGGATCAACTCGGCCATGTCCTCGTATGTGGCCAGAAGCTGGCGGGCCCGGGTGACGATGGCGTTCTCGGCCGCCGAATTGCAGGCGGGCATCGTTCGGGACACGCTGCGCAACACGTTGACCGGCGGATAGCGTCCGCGTTCGGCGATCGAACGGTCGAGCACGACGTGGCCATCGAGGATGCCGCGCACGGCGTCCGAAATCGGCTCGTTATGATCGTCGCCTTCGACCAGCACGGTGAAGAGTCCGCTGATCGTGCCCTGGCCGGCCATTCCCGGCCCGGCCCGTTCCAGCAGGCTCGGCAGTTCGGCGAAGACCGAGGGGGTATAGCCCTTGCTGGCCGGGGGTTCACCGGCCGACAGGCTGATCTCGCGTTGGGCCATGGCAAAACGGGTCACGCTGTCCATCAGGCACAGCACGTCGCGCCCCTGATCGCGGAAGTATTCCGAGACCGCCATCGTCACATAGGCGGCCTGGCGGCGCATCAGGGGCGGCTCGTCCGAGGTGGCAACGACGACAACGCTGCGCGCCATGCCCTCGGGACCCAGGTCGTCCTCGATGAATTCGCGGGCCTCGCGGCCGCGCTCGCCGATCAGGCCGATGACGCTGATCTCGGCCTCGGTATGACGGGCCATCATCGACAGCAGGGTCGACTTGCCGACGCCGGAACCCGAGAAGATGCCCATGCGTTGCCCGCGGCAGCAGGTGAGGAACGTGTTGATGGCGCGCACACCCAAGTCGATCTTGGCGCCGACCCGCTGGCGGGCATGGGCCGAGGGCGGCCGGTTGCGGATGGCGTAGGCCACAGGCCCCGTCTTCAGGGGTCCCTTGCCGTCGACCGGCTCGCCGAAACCGTTGACCACGCGGCCCAGCCAGCCGGGTCCCGGATAGATGGCCGGTTCGGTGACGCCGACCTCGGCCCGACAGCCGGCCCCCACGCCCTGGAGAGGACCGAACGGCATGAGCAGGGCGAGACCGCCGCGGAAGCCCACCACCTCGCAGATCAGCCGGCGGCCGCCGCGCGCAATCACCTCGCAATGGTCGCCGACCGACAGATGCCCCTCGACACCGCCGACCTCGATCAAAAGGCCGACCACGTTGGTCACCCGCCCGAAGGTGCGATGGTCGGGCACTCGCCCGACCCCCCTTCCGATGTTGTCGAAAAGTACCGCCACGGTCCGGACCTTGCTGAAACCATCATTGCCCCGCCGGGCGAGTATGGCCGCCACCTTTTAAGGTTTGGTAAAGCGGCAACGTGATCGTCATGGGCGCGCCGGTCACGGCGATCCCGACCGTCCTTCTTCCTGGATGACTTTTCGCACTCCCAAGGTTAAACTTCGTTAACAATAGTTAACGGGGGTGCCCGGTCGGGGCGGAGGTTTGTCATGCGGATTCTGTTGGTCGAGGACGACCCGGCGACGGCGGAAAGCGTCACGTTGATGCTGAAGTCGGCGGACATGGTGGTGGACGCCACTGACCTGGGCGAAGACGGATTGGAGATCGGCAAGCTCTACGACTACGACCTTATCATCCTCGATCTCATGTTGCCCGATATGGACGGGCTGGAGGTGCTGCGGCGGTTGCGCAACGCGCGGGTTCACACGCCGGTCCTCATCCTCTCGGGCCTCGCCGAATCCGACATGAAGGTGAAGGGCTTGGGGATAGGCGCCGACGACTATCTGACCAAACCCTTCAACAAGGACGAACTGCTGGCCCGCATCCAGGCCATCGTGCGCCGCTCCAAGGGGCATTCCGCCTCCGTCATCCGCACCGGCAAACTCTCGGTCAACCTCGACGCCCATACGGTGGACGTCGACGGCCGCCCGGTTCATCTGACCGGCAAGGAATATGGGATTCTCGAATTGTTGAGCCTGCGCAAGGGCACGACGCTGACCAAGGACATGTTCCTCAACCACCTCTATGGCGGCATGGACGAACCCGAGCTCAAGATCATCGACGTCTTCATCTGCAAGCTGAGAAAGAAGCTGGCCGCCGCCACAGACGGGGCCAACTACATTGAAACGGTGTGGGGCCGCGGCTACGTCCTGCGCGATCCACACGCCGAGGGCCCGGCGGCCAAGGCGTAAGCCGGTGTCCGCCGCAGTGGGCAACACCGTGATGGCGTCCATCAGGATTGATGTCGCTTCACTCCCGCGGCGTTCGGCGGTTCCGGCTTGAGGATCCGGGGAAAGAGAGCCACGACGGCGATCAAGGCGACGGCGCCGACAACGGCCGAGAGAGCCACGGCCGTGGGAGCGCCCAGGTGTTCGGCCAGCCAGCCCACAATCAGCATGCCCAGAGGGGCAAGGCCGAC
>JAVEYE010000391.1:0-3521 GCA_034003665.1 Rhodospirillales bacterium
ATCTGCCGCCGGGCCTGCGTGCCCGGGCGCTTGCCGTGCTGGCCCTGATCGCCGTCGGCTTCCTGCTGTTCATCGTGTTCACCTCCAATCCCTTCGCGCGGGTGGCCTCGCCGCCGGCCGACGGCCAGGACCTCAATCCCCTTTTGCAGGACCCCGGCCTCGCCCTGCATCCGCCGTTCCTCTATCTCGGCTACGTCGGCTTCTCGGTGGCTTTCTCGTTCGCCATCGCCGCCCTCATTGAGGGCCGGGTCGACGCCGCCTGGGCGCGCTGGGTGCGCCCGTGGACGCTGGCCGCCTGGACGTTCCTGACCGCCGGCATCGGGCTGGGGTCGTGGTGGGCCTACTACGAGCTGGGCTGGGGCGGATGGTGGTACTGGGACCCGGTCGAGAACGCCTCCTTCATGCCGTGGCTGGTCGGCACCGCGCTTCTGCATTCGGCGGTGGTCGTCGAGAAACGCGACACGCTCAAGGGCTGGACCATCTTTCTCGCCATCGTCACCTTTTCCTTGAGCCTGCTCGGCACCTTCCTGGTGCGCTCCGGCGTGCTGACCTCGGTCCACGCCTTCGCAGTCGACCCCGCGCGCGGCGTCTTCATCCTGGTCCTGCTGCTGATCGCCATCGGCGGGTCGTTCGCCCTGTTCGCGTGGCGCGGCCCAGCGCTCACGCCCGGCGGCCTGTTTCGCCCGGTGTCGCGGGAAGGGGCGCTGCTCCTCAACAACCTGCTTTTGGCGACGGCCGCCGCGGTGGTCCTGCTGGGCACCCTCTATCCGCTGTTCATCGACGCCGTGGGCGGCGCCAAGGTGTCGGTCGGACCGCCCTTTTTCGATGCGGTGTTCGTGCCGCTCATGATGCCGCTGATCGTTGCCCTGGCGGTGGGGCCGCTGCTGCCCTGGAAGCGCGGCGATCTGGCCGGCGCGTTGGGGCGCCTGAAGCTGGCCTTCGGGCTGGCCGCGCTCGTGGTCCTTGGGACATGGTTCGTCGTCGACCGCGGCTCCGTCCTGGCTGCCCTTGGCCTCGGGCTGGCCGCCTGGCTGGCGGTCGGCGTCGTCGTCGAAATCGGCGGACGCATCCGCCTGCTGCGGGCGGCTCCGGCCGACAGCCTGCGCCGGCTGGTCGGCCTGCCGCGTTCGGCCTGGGGCATGACGCTGTCCCACTTCGGCCTGGCCGTGCTGATTGCCGGAGTGACGGCGTCGAGCGCCTGGAATATCGAGAAGATCCAAATCATGCGGCCGGGCGACGTCGTCGAGGTGGCCGGCTACGCCTATCGCTTCGAGGGGGCCCAAGACCTTCAGGGGCCGAACTACATGGCCACCCGGGGCCGTTTCACGGTGACCCGCGACGGCCGGCCGTTCGCCGTACTGGAGCCCGAGAAGCGGCTTTATCCGGTTCAGGGGCGGCCGACCACCGAGGCGGCCATCCGATCCACCGTGCTCGGCGATCTTTACGCGGTCATCGGCGACGCCGACGGCGAGGAGGGTGGCTTCGTCACCCGCCTGTACTTCAATCCGCTGGTGCCGTGGATCTGGGCCGGCACCCTGCTGATGGTGATCGGTGGCGTAGCCAGCCTGTCGGATCGCCGCCACCGGATCGGCGCCCCGGCGCGGCGTCCGCTGGCCGCCGACGCCCTTCCGTCCGAAATCTAGGGGGGGAGGAGAGCCGTCGGTGAAACGTCTGCTTTTCCTGCTGCCGCTCCTCGCCTTCGTCGTGCTGGCCGGCTATCTGGCGCTGGGGCTGACCAAGGATCCTCACACGCTGCCCTCGGTTCTCATCGACCAGGAAGTGCCGCCCTTCGACCTGCCGCCGATCAAGGGCCGCGAGGTCGGGTTCCGGCACGACGACCTGCTGGGCGAGGTTTCGCTGGTCAACATCTTCGGATCCTGGTGCGTGGCCTGTCGGGTCGAGCATCCGTTCCTCATGCGCATCAAGGAGGAAGGGAGGGTGCCCTTGCACGGTATCGACTGGCGGGAAGAGAACCCGGATGCCGGCCCTGCCTGGCTGGCCCGCTTCGGCGATCCCTACACCCTGATCGGCGATGATCCACGCAGCGTGGCGGCCATCGCCTTCGGCGTCACCGGCGCGCCAGAAACCTTCGTGGTCGATAAGCGCGGCTTCATCCGCTACAAGCACGTCGGGCCGTTGACGCCCGATGTCTGGGACCACACGATCGGGCCGATGATCGAGGAGTTGCGCCGCCAATGAGACGGCTTGTCGCCATCATCCTGCTGCTGCTGGCCGCCGCCTCGCCGGCCGCCGCCGTCGACCCCGGAGAGATGCTGGCCGATCCGGCGCTCGAGGCCCGGGCCCGCGACATCAGCAAGGACTTGCGCTGCGTGGTCTGCCAGAACCAGTCGATCGACGATTCGGACGCCCAGTTGGCCCGCGATCTCCGAATCCTGGTGCGCGAGCGGCTGGCCGCCGGCGGTACCGACGACGAGGTCGTCGACTACGTGGTGTCGCGGTATGGCGATTTCGTGCTGCTGAAACCGCCCTTCAAGCTGTCGACCTACGCGCTGTGGATCGGCCCCGCGGTCATCTTCGTCGCCGGCGTTCTGGCCCTCATCGTCTTTTATCGTCGCCGCGCCGGCGTCGTCGAGGCCGCGCCGCCACCGTTGTCGGCCGAGGAAAGCCGCCGGCTCGAGCGGTTGCTGGACGGGAACGGGCGGCGATTACGCTGTGGATCGCCGCCGCCGGATTGCTTGTCCTGACGCTCGCCGCGCTGCTGACCGCCCTTTTGCGGAAATGCTCGCCGGGGGCGTCGCGCGGCGACTACGACGTGGCGGTCTACCGCAGCCAACTGGACGAGGTCGATCGCGACGTCGATCGCGGCATCCTGAGCGCCGAGCTGGCCGAGGCTGCGCGTCTGGAAATCAAGCGGCGGATGCTGGCGGCCAGCGGCGAGGCGGATTCGCAGACGACGACGGCGGAAGCGGGGGCATCGGCTTGGCGCGGCGCCATGCTTGCCCTCGTCGTGGTGCTGGTGCCGGTCGGCTCGATCGGCCTCTATTTGCTGCTCGGCTCGCCGAACCTGCCCGACCAGCCGCTGGCCTCGCGGACCGTTGCCACCCAGACGGCGGCGCAGGAGCAGGCCGAGCTGGAGCGCCTGACGGTTCGACTCGCCCAGCAGATGGAGCAACAACCCGATCGGGTCGACGGCTGGCTGCTGCTCGGCCGCTCGCTGCGCACCATCGAGAACTACGACGAGGCGATGCGGGCCTTCGAGCGGGCCTTGGCGCTGACCGGCCGGGCCCCCGACGTGCTGTCGGAATATGGCGAGATCCTGGTCCTTGCCCACGGCGGCCGGGTGGCCGAACCGGCCCGGCGGGCGTTCGAGGAGGTTCTGCAGGGTTTTCCCGCTGAGCCGCGCGCCCGCTATTACCTGGGACTTGCCAAGGCCCAGCAGGGCGACCCCCGCGGCGCCCTGCGGGACTGGGTCGACCTCATCGCGGTATCGCCGCCCGATGCCCCGTGGCTGGCCGATGTCCGGCGCGAGATCCGGGGGGTCGCGGCGGCCGCCGGCATTG
>JAVEYE010000392.1:0-3515 GCA_034003665.1 Rhodospirillales bacterium
GAGCTGCTCGGACACAGCCACGTCGAAACGTCGATGATCTACACGCATGTGGTGCGTCAAAATGCGCCGGCGGTGCGAAGTCCGCTGGATAGGGTCGTCCGCGACGTGGCATGAGTCATGCCCGAGGGCATGGGATCATCAGGCTCATTGGCCTTTGTTGTTGTTGTTGGAACCGGAAGACCATCTCTGCGGGAGAAGAAATCTGAATTCCAACCAGTAGATTCACCCGACCTCGTGCCTCGGCGGGTGATGGCGCCGATATACGTTCGTCAGAAGTATCGTCCTCGAATGGGTCTCGGTTGGAGTTGGTTTCCCTGTCATCGAGGAATTTTTCCGGTGGTTGCTTGCAACGAGGCGAATAAGTGTTAGCATATCGGCGGTGCCGTAAAAATCTGGATGCGGGAAGGTGGGAGTGGCGATGACGGACCGTGAGGCCTATATAATATTGAATATGATCCCGGGGATCGGGCCGATCCGGCTGACCGCGCTGTGCGAGCATTTCGGATCGCCGTCGGCGGCGCTGTCGGCGGGACGTCGGGCGTTGGGTGCGGTGTCGGGGATTGGCTCGGAGCTGGCCGGGGATGTCGCGGCCTGGGAGAGCAAGACGGACCTGGCGGGAGAGTTGCATCTGGCGGAACGGGCAGGGGTGCGGATCGTCACCCGGGGGGAACCGGATTATCCCCCGATGCTGGCGGAGATCCACGATCCGCCGCTGTGCCTGTATGTCCGGGGCGAGCTGCCGGATCCGGCCCGTCCGGCGCTCGGGGTGGTCGGTTCGCGGCGGATCACGCCGTACGGGCGGCGGATGGCGGAATATCTGTCCACGGCGGCGGCCCATGCCGGGTGGCCGGTCATTTCTGGGTTGGCCTACGGGGTGGACGCGGTGGCGCACGAGGCGGTGGTGACGGCGGGGGGCATCACGGTGGCGGTGCTGGGAGGCGGGCTGGCCCGCATCCATCCCCAGGACCACATACCCCTGGCCAAGCGGATTGCGGCGGGGGCCGGGGCGGTGATCAGCGAGTTTCCGATGACCTTTCCACCGAGCCGTCGGACCTTTCCCATGCGCAACCGGATCATCTCCGGGATGTCGAACGGGGTGGTGGTGATCGAGGCCGGGGTGCAGAGCGGGGCGCTGATCACGGCAAAGACCGCGCTGGAGCAGGGGCGGCAGGTGTTTGCCGTGCCGGGGAGGGCGGACGACCCCCAGTCGCGCGGCTGCAACAACCTCATCCGCGACGGCGCCAAACTGACCGAAACGTTCGAGGATATTGTCGGAGAATTCGAGTTTTTGCCGGGTTTTGTCGCTCCGGCGGCGTTGTCCAGGTCACCGATCGGTGAGGCTGAGGCGGAGGAATTTGACGATTCCGGCTTGACAGTGTCGTCCGGCGAGGAAAAGATACTGGCCCTTCTCGCTGCGGAAGGCGAGTGCGGAGTTGACCGGATTGCCGGCGATGCCGGCATGCCCATGGGGCCGTTGCTGGCCCTGCTCATGGAGTTGACCCTGAAAAGACGGATCGAGGCGCTGCCGGGGAAACGCTATCTCCTGCGCCGGGATCCGAAAACGAAAGAATGAGGCCCCGATGGCGCAACAGAACTTGGTGATTGTCGAGTCCCCGGCGAAAGCCCGCACGATCAGCCGTATCCTCGGCAAGGACTATTGCGTGATGGCTTCGATGGGGCATGTGCGCGACCTGCCCGAGAAGACGCTGGGGGTGGATGTGCGCAACGGCTTCCGGCCGCTGTACCAGGAGACCAAGGGCCGCGGCAACGTGGTCAAGGAGCTGCGCGCGGCGGCGGCGAAGGCGGCGCACATCTATCTGGCGCCCGATCCGGACCGCGAAGGGGAGGCGATCGCCTGGCATCTGCATGAACTGCTGGCCCCGACGACGAAGGCGACCTTCCAGCGGGTGGTGTTCCATGAGATCACCCGCACGGCGGTGAACCGGGCCTTCGAGCATCCGGGCGAGCTGGAGATGAACCGGGTCAATTCCCAGCAGGCGCGGCGGGTGCTCGACCGGCTGGTCGGCTACCAGGTCAGCCCGCTGCTCTGGTCGCGGATCGAGGGCGGCAGCAGCGCCGGGCGGGTGCAGACCGTGGCCCTGCGCATCGTCTGCGAGCGGGAACGCGAGATTCGCGCCTTCGTCCCGGTCGAGTACTGGACGATCAATGCATTGCTCTCGCCGGTGGACGGCGAAGGGCAGTTTCGGGCCCGTTTGGCGCGCATCGACGGGGAGAAGTCCGAGGTCAGGAACCAGGAGACCGCGGACCGGGTCGCCGCCGCCTTGCGCGGGGAGGGGCCGTTGCAGGTCACGGCGGTCGAGACCAAGCCGAAGAAGCGGTATGCGCCGCCGCCGTTCATCACCAGCACGCTGCAGCAGGCGGCGGGCGCCACGCTGCGCTTCGGCGCGAGCCGAACCATGCAGCTGGCCCAGCAGCTCTACGAAGGACTCGAGTTGGGCGACAGCGGCCCGACCGGCCTGATCACCTACATGCGTACCGATTCGGTGGCCGTGGCCAACGAGGCCCAGCTCGCCTGCCGCGAACTGATCGCCGCCCGTTTCGGTGTCGACTATGTCCCGGAGAAGCCGAACACCTACCGCAACCGCGCCGGGGCCCAGGGCGCCCACGAGGCGATCCGCCCGACCGACGTCACCCGCACCCCGGAATCGGTCGCCGCCTTCCTCGATCCCGCCCAGCTCAAGCTCTACACCCTGATCTGGAAGCGCTTCGTCGCCAGCCAGATGCGTCCCGCCGAACTGGCCGTCACCGGGGTCGACGTGAGCAAGCGCGCCGCCGACGGCCGCGACTACCAGCTCAAGGCCGAGGCGACCGCGGTCGTCTTTCCCGGATTCACCAGCGTCTACCAGGCCCGCGAAAGCGAGGACGAGGAGGAGGCCGAGGAGGAAATGGCTCCCGCCGCCCTGCTCGTCGCCCTCCGTCCCGGCTTGCCCTGCAAGCTGGACGAGCTCAAGCCCGAGCAGAAGTTCACCGAGCCGCCGCCGCGCTTCTCCGAGGCCACCCTCATTCGCGAGCTCGAAAGCAACGGCATCGGCCGTCCGTCGACCTATGCGAGCATCGTCAACACCATCCAGCAGCGCAAATATGTCGACAAGGACAAGAGCAAGCTGATCCCGACCGAGGTCGGCTTTCAGGTGACCGACTTCCTGGTCGCCAACCTCAACGACCTCTTCCAGGTCGGCTTCACCGCCGGCATGGAGGAAAAGCTTGACCAGATCGAGGAAGGCAAGGTCGAATGGAGCGCCATGCTCCAGGAATTCTACGACGAACTTTGCCGCCACCTCGGAGTCGCAAAGATGGCTGGGGCCCCGGAGAGCGACGTCGCCGGCGAGCTGCTGGCCCTGTTCGCCAATGTCAAGGAATGGGCGACGCCGACCAAGCGCGGCAAGCGCACCTACAGCGACGCCGCGTTCGTCACCTCGCTGGGCGAGCAGTTCGGCAAGCAGGCCAAGCTGACCGAGCGGCAATGGTCCGCCCTGCTCAAGATGGCGGTCAAG
>JAVEYE010000393.1:0-3512 GCA_034003665.1 Rhodospirillales bacterium
CGACGCGATGGTCCACTCGGTGAGGAAATCGCTTGCCGATTACGGCGACAAGGTCTCGGCCGACGAGAAGGCGACCATCGAAACCGCGCTGAAGGAGTGCGAGGACGCCGTGCGCGAAGGCGACAAGGACAACATCGAAGCCAAGACCAACGCCCTCGCCACCGCCAGCCATGCACTCGCCGGGCACATGTATCAGGGCGAGCAGGCTCAGGCCCAGCCGGGTGCGGGCGCGGCAGGGGCCGACGGTGGCGGGTCGGCGGACGACAACGTCGTCGACGCGGAGTTCGAAGAGGTGAAGGACAAGTGAGGAACTAGGCGCCAGGAGCCGGGATCGAGGGAGGGTCGCGCTGTGCGCGGCCTTCCTTTTTGTCCCGCCCCTCATTCCCCAGCCCCTAGATCCCCGCCCGCAGAAAAATGAGCAAACGCGACTACTACGAAGTCCTCGGCGTCGCCAAGAACGCCTCCGACGAAGAAATCAAGAAGGCCTACCGCAAGCTGGCCATGAAGTTCCACCCCGACCGCAATCCGGACGACAAGGGGACGGAGGAAAAATTCAAGGAAGCGAAGCTCGCCTACGAGATCCTGTCCGATTCCGACAAGCGCGCGGCGTACGACCAGTTCGGCCATGCGGGGGTCGACCCGCAGGCCGGCATGGGCGGCGGATTCGGCGGCGGTGGATTTTCCGATGCGTTCTCCGACATCTTCGGCGACATTTTCGGCGGCGGCAGCCGCCGTGAACGCGTCTACCGGGGCGCCGACCTGCGCTACAACCTCGAGATCAGCCTGGAGGAAGCGGCACGCGGCACCGAGACGAAGATCCGCATTCCCACGCTGGAAGCCTGCGGCACCTGCCATGGCAGCGGCGCCAGGCCGGGAACCACCCCCACCACCTGCACCACCTGCGGCGGCCACGGCCAGGTCCGTATCCAGCAGGGCTTCTTCTCGGTGCAGCAGACCTGTCCGCGCTGCGGCGGCACCGGCAAGATGGTGTCCGACCCCTGTCCGTCATGCCATGGCGAAGGCCGGGTCAAGAAACACAAGACCCTGTCCGTGAAGATCCCCTCCGGCGTCGACAGCGGCGACCGCATCCGCCTCGCCGGCGAAGGCGAGGCCGGCGTCAACGGCGGCCCCCCGGGCGATCTCTACGTGGTGGTCCATCTCAAGGAACATCCGGTGTTCAAGCGTCACGGCGACGACCTGCATTGCGAAATGCCGATCAGCTTCGCCACCGCGGCGCTTGGCGGCGAACTCGAGATCCCGACGCTGGACGGACACGCCAAGATCAAGATTCCACCCGAGACCCAGAGCGGCAAGGTGTTCCGCCTGCGCGCCAAGGGCATCAAGGGTGTGCGCAGCCACGCGCCGGGCGATCTGTTATGTCATATGATGGTCGAGACGCCGGTCAACCTGTCCGAGCGCCAGCGCGAGTTGCTGCGCGAATTCGAAACGCTGAGCCCGGGCCGCAACAACCACCCCCAGGCCCAGTCGTTCATGGACAAGGTCAAGGCGTTCTTTGGACAATGAAGCCTCACATGCCTGGAACAAGGAGAGAACCGCCATGCGCACGCTGACCCGTATCGCCCCGCTTTGTGCCATCCTGATCGCCGTCCCTGCCGCCGCGGCGGACCTGCCCGTCATCGTCAAGATCCCGCGCCTGACCGTCGAGGCGTCCGAAAAAATCGCCCGCGCAACCATGGAAGCCTGCCGCAAGGAAGGAATCCAGATCGGCGTCACCGTGGTCGACCGCAGCGGCGACCCGATGGCCGTGTTGCGCGACACGCTCGCGCCGCGCATCACCCTCGAAATCAGCCGGCAGAAGGCCGTCACCGCCGTCAACTTCAACGCCGCGACCTCCAGCATGGAAGACCGCTTCACGCAACCGTTCTCGGTCGGCAAGGTCGAAGGACTGGTGTTTTCGGCGGGCGGCGTACCGATCGAAGCGGCCGGCAACATCGTCGGTGCGGTCGGCGTTTCCGGCGCCCCCGCCGGCGTACAGGACGAAGCCTGCGCCAACGCCGGCATCGGCGCGGTGCAGTTCGAACTCGAAAGCGCCAGTCTCTGACCCGCGTTCTTCGCCTCGGCGGACAGGCTGCGCCATGAGCCCGGTGCCCGGGGACATCGACTTCGAACGCCGCTTCGGCGGCGTTCGCCGCCTGTACGGCGCCGCCGCGCTCGAACGTTTCCGCCATGCGCACGTATGCGTGATCGGCATCGGCGGCGTGGGAGCCTGGGCCGCCGAAGCGCTGGCGCGCTCGGCCATCGGCCGGCTGACCCTGATCGATCCCGACCACCTGGCGGAATCCAACATCAACCGGCAGATCCACGCGCTGAGCGACACCCTCGGACACGCCAAGACCGAGGTGATGCGCACGCGCATCCACGGCATCAATCCGGCGTGCGAGGTGACGGCAGTGGAAACCTCGCTGGAAACGTCCAATCTCGCTCAGCTCCTTCCGGAGTCCTGCGACCACGTGCTCGACGCGATCGACAACGCGCGCGTCAAGACCGCGCTGATCGTGCATTGCCTGCGCGCGCGCATGCCGCTGGTGTGCGTCGGTGCCGCGGGCGGCCAGACCGATCCCGGGCGCATCCAGCTGGCGGATCTTTCACGTACCCTGGAAGATCCCCTGCTCGCCAAGGTGCGGGCGACGCTGAGGCGCGAACATGGGTTTCCGCGCGAACCCGGCCGGAAGTTCGGGGTGGAATGCGTGTTTTCGACCGAGCCGCTGCGCTATCCGGACGGGGAAGGCGGAACCTGCCATGAGCGCCCCGCCGATGGCCGTGTCCATGGCCTCAACTGCGCCGGCTTCGGCTCGTCGGTGTGCGTCACCGCCAGCTTCGGCCTGCGCGCAGCGGCCCGCGTGCTCGATTCTCTCGCCGCGCGGCGGGATTGATCCCGTATTCCGCACGCCGCGGCGGGGCCCGCTCGTCCATCGAGCACGCCCCGCGAGAAGAATGCAAGCACTCGTTTTCGCTGGGCGTGGCCGCGTTCCCCACGGCTGGTCTGTTTTTTTCCGGTTAAACAGGAATCCGGAACAAGCGGAAAAAATTTTCCGTCGTCGCCTCGCCCACCGCCTCGGCGGTGAGGCCGCGTACCTGGGCGATCGCTTCGGCGACGTGTTTCACGTAGCCCGGCTGGTTGATCTTGCCCCGATGCGGCACCGGGGCGAGATAGGGCGCGTCGGTTTCGATCAGCATGCGCTCGAGCGGAATCGCCGCCGCCACCTCGCGCAATGCCGCGGCATTCTTGAAGCTGACGATGCCGGAAAATGAAATATGGAAACCCAGGTCGAGCGCCGCGTCGGCGACCGCGCGGCTCTCGGTGAAGCAGTGCATCACCCCGCCGGCGTCGCCGGCCTCTTCCTCGCGCATGATGCGCAGCGTGTCCGCGGCCGCGGCGCGGGTATGCACCACCAGCGGCTTGCCGCACCGCCGGGCGGCGCGGATATGGGTGCGAAAGCGCTCGCGCTGCCATTCGAGGTCGCCGCCGAGACGGAAATAATCCAGTCCGG
>JAVEYE010000394.1:0-3509 GCA_034003665.1 Rhodospirillales bacterium
TTGAAGTCGGCTACGCCGAGGAAGACCTGTACGCCTTCTACAAGGCCGACAGCGATCTCACCCTCAAGCTGTGGGATGCCGGCTACGAGATCGTCGACTGCCCGGCCTCGTTCGTCGAGCACCTGCTGCTGCCTGACGAGGACCTGCGTTTGCAGAACAACCAGGGCCTCGATCGCGACCGGATGGTGATGCAGCACCGCTGGTCGGGCCGCTACTTCGACGAGACCATGCCGGAGCTGTTCCGCCAGACCCGTCGGCGCTACTCCGGCTTTCGCGATGACAGCGGCACCGCCGACGCCTTCGCGCCGTTCCTGGCGACACCGACCGGGACGCCTTGAGAGCCATGTCGAATCCTCCGGCCCGCCGCGCGCGCATCGGCCTTCGCGTCATCTCCAGCGCCGGCTGGCGCGGCGGCGTCAACTACATCGTCAATTGGGCCCGCGCCTGTGCGGCCGTACCGGACGCCGAGCGGCCCGAGATCTGGCTTCTTCCGTTTGACGAGGCCGGACGCGCCATTGCCGCCGACTTGGCGCCGTTGGTCGCCGGCATCCGCCCCTTCGCCGAGGCGGCGGCGCTCGATCTCGATATGGTCTATCCGGCCACGCAGATCTTCGAGGCGCCGTTCGATGCGCCGTGGGCGGCCTGGATTCCGGATTGGCAATGCAAGCATCTGCCCGAGCTGTTCGACGAGATCGAATGGGCCCGGCGCGACCTGCATTACGGCCTGTTGGCGCAACGGGCGCCGTTCCTGGTGCTGAGCAGCACGATGGCGCTCGAGGACAGCCGCAGGCTCTATCCGGATACCCTCGTTCCCCACGCCCAGCTGCCGTTCCCCGCCTGGTTCGATGCGGCGGAAGTGGCCGCCGCGCGCGAGGCGGAACCGGCGGTTCGGGCCCGTCACGACTTGCCGGAGCGCTATTTCCTGGTCGCCAACCAGTGGTGGCGGCACAAGAACCATCCGATTGTGCTGAAAGCCCTGGCGCGGATCGACGGCGACGTTTCCGTGGTCTGCACGGGCGCCGTCAGCGATCCGCGCTGGCCCGACTATCCCCGCACCCTGCTGGATTCCGACGAGGCTCGCGGGCTTGGCCGGCGCCTGCGGGTGCTGGGCAGCGTCGATCGCGCCGAGCAGTTGGCGTTGATGCTTGGCGCCGTCGCCATCATCCAGCCCAGCCGCTTCGAGGGGTGGAGCACCATCGTCGAGGAGGCGCGGACCCTCAACCTGCCGCTGCTCCTGTCGCGAACCCCGGTCCACGAGGAACAATCGCCGCCCGGCTGCCGGTTCTTCGACTGTGACGACGCCGGCGGATTGGCCGAGGCCATGCGGGCATCCTTGCGCGAGCCGCGCCGGCCGCCGCCGGCAGAAACCGCGGCCCAGGACGAATTCGTGCGGGGCTGCGTCTCCCGGCTGTGCGAGGTGGCGCTCGCCACGCGCCGGGCCTACGACCCGAAACGTCACGATCCCGCCCTGCTGCTGGCCGACCTGACCGCCGACCTTGCCGGGGGGCGTCATCCGCCGGTCCTGGCCGACAAGGTCGGCTCGGCGATACGGCACATGCTGGCCTCGAACCCCCGGGCGCGCGACCGCTATGGCGCGGCGCTGGCGGAACGCCATCCCGGCGTGCGGCCGGACCTGGGCGCGCGCGCCGCCCTGGCGCGCCGGCTCAGGTCCTTCCTCAGCCGGTGAACGGCGGGGCGCTGTAGCTGTTCGATCGGAAGACGGGATGGTCGGCCCGGATGAAGAACAGGTGCATCTGCCACAGCACGCCGTCGTTGGGACGGAAAAGCGGCTCGCACATGTCGACGCAGCGCAGGCCGTGCGTTTCCATCCACTGGCACATTTCGTGGAAGAGCAGGTTCTTCCCCTGCACGAAATTGAGACGGAAGTTGTAGGCCTCCATCATGACCAGATGGGTAAGGGGCAGGGTCTTCGCGGCGCCGGCAAGGATGTCGAGTTCGACGCCGTGGGTGTCGAACTTCAGCAGGAACGGTCCCGTCCATCCGCGCTCGGCGGCCAGGCTGTCGATCGAGCGGGCGGGGACCGGGACCGATTGGTCCGTGGCCGCGGTCACGGCGCCGCCGGTCGGCGCCGATTTCAAGAAATGCACCGTCCCGTCCTCGGCCGCGGCGGCGCAGATCTCGTAGCCGATCCCCGGGCGCCGCGCGATCTTCCGGAGGGCGGGCAAATGCACGTCCTGCGCCTCGATCAGCAGAATTTCCGCCTCGGGGCAGAGGTGCTTCCGGATGAAAAGGGAATCCGCGCCCGACCCGGCGCCGATGCTGAACGCGTGGCGGATGCCGAGGCGGTGCCTCTTCAGCCTTTCAAGGGCTCCGGCCAAGCTGATGTCCCGCTGCAAATTCATGGGTCGGGTGCGGCTCAAGGTGGTTTGCGAAGGCCTTACCATACGACCATTTCGGTCCCCGGCGGTCAACGATTCCGCAAACCGTCATCGCGTCCGGATGTTGTGGATCATCGCGTCGGCTGTTGCTATGAAGGCGGGGAGCCGGCGCCGTCCGGGGTTTGCGACGGGCTCCGGCGTTGGAAAGGGCTCGATCCGAATGTTTGGACGCCTGAAGACGCTGGCCGGCCCGGGCCGGAAAGGATCGGCCGGTCGGGCCGCGGCGATGCGCCAGGCCGAGTACGGCGGCGATGCGCCGCGCAATCCGGCCCTGTGCCACGCCGCCCCCGCGGGCGAAACCGAATGGTACCCGCCGGTGATGATCGGCGCCAAAGCCCTGGCGCGGCGGATCGTCGGCTCGGCTACATACGTTCGCGAGGCCCGGGCGCTGCTCCATCGCCTCGATCCCGACGCCTACGCCGACTACGTCAAGCGCTACTATGACGCCGGCCTCGACCGTTTCGGCGACGGTTGGGGATTTGCCGACATCGTGACCGTCCTGATGGGATTGGGCGACGCGCTCCGCCCCCGCCGCTACCTCGAAATCGGCGTGCGGCGCGGCCGTAGCGTCTGCGCCGTTGCCAGCCGGATGCCGGGCGTCGAGCTTGTCATGTTCGACCTGTGGATCGCGAACTATGCGGGCATGGAAAATCCGGGGCCGCATGTGGTCGAGCGCGAGTTGGACAAGCTCGGCCACACCGGCCGACGCACCTTCGTCGATGGCGATTCGCACGTGACCGTGCCGGAATACTTCCGCGCCAACCCTGATGTGTATTTCGACCTGATCACGGTCGACGGCGACCATACCGAGCGGGGCGCCGTCGACGATCTTTGTGACGTGCTGCCGCATCTCACGGTGGGCGGCGCCGTCGTCTTCGACGACGTGTGCCATCCCCGGCACATGGGGTTGCGCGACGTGTGGGAGCGCGTGGTCTGCGACGACCGGCGCTTTTCCGCCTGGACCTACGACGACGTCGGCTACCGCGTCGGCTTCGCCAACCGCAAGTGGTGAGCGGGCCACCGGATCAATAGCCGCCGGGAAGGTCATCGGCGCCGCGACCGGATAAGACGGTTGCGGGGCGGGGCCGCGAAGGCGGCCAATGGGGTGGC
>JAVEYE010000395.1:0-3475 GCA_034003665.1 Rhodospirillales bacterium
GGCGGCCAATTCCCGCAAAGTCGGCACGTGCTCGAAGCAATGGGGATCGGGAACGAGACCCTGCACATCGGCGCGCGAGGCAAGGCACTGCCGCAGGAGCGCATGCGTCCATTCCTGTTGCTCGGCCTCGCCGTCGACGGGCAGCGCGGCGAACTCGCGGCTGAGTTCCCGGAGCAGCGCCAGCGTGGCCGCCACCGGATTTCCCGGCTCCCCGGGCCCGGGTTCCCTTTCCCGGTCGGCCAACCCGGCCAGTCTCTTCCGGATCGGGGCAAAAGCCGGCTTGGACAGCATGTCCGCCGTGTCCCGCAGTCCCGCCAGCACATGCGGCGGCACGATGGGCGAGTTCTTCAACTCCAGCAGACCGGCGCGCAGCGTGGCCAGCGCGCCGACCAGATTGCCGCTGTCCACCGTCGATACGTACTGCTGGGGCAGCGGTTCGAGGGTGCGGGTGTCGTACCAGTTGTAGAAATGCCCCCGGTAGCGTCCGAGACGGTCCATGGTGTCGAGGGTCCGCTCCGTGCGGTCAAGCAGTTCGCCGCCGGTAAGGTAGCCGAAATCGGCGGCCGCCAGATTGGCCAGCAAGGCCATGCCGATGTTGGTCGGCGAGGTGCGCGAGGCGACCAGGAGTTCCGGGTCTTCCTGGATATTGTCGGGCGGCAACCAGTTTTCCTCCGCGTTGACGAACTCGTCGAACCAGCGCCAGGTCTGGCGCGACACGCCGTGCAGGAAGGTCCGCTGCGGGTCGGACAACCCCGGCTGCGCCGGCACAATCGGCAGGCTGATCCACCAGCAGATGACCGGGGACACCAGCCACAGGAACAGCACCGGCCCGCTGACGGCCAACTCGGCGGGATGGGTCAGCGCCAGCCCGGTCAGCGCGGCCAGGGCGAGAGCCGGGGCAATCCACATCTCGCGAGCGAACTCAGGCAATCTCTTGCAGTTGTTGCGCTTGGCATAGCGCTGGGTGTGCCAGAGCAGCAGCCCGCGCCGGGTGAAGAGCATGCGGCCGCCGGACACGAGAATCGCGTCCAGATGGACCACGGCGCGATACGGCAGGGTACACAACTCCAGACCCGTTTGCGCCAACTGCCGGCCCAGCGACTTCACGACGGTGCCCGCGTGCGTGCCCCAGGCCCGTTCCCGCGACTTCCGCACCCCTTCGACCCAGGTTGCCGCCAGCACGGGGAGCAAGAGCAGGACGAGCACGAACAACGTCCAGAACCCGGTCGGGGCCGGGGCCGCGACCCAGCCGCCGAGCAAGAGCAGCAACAGGGCGGGCGGCACCAGACTGCGCCGCAGATTGTCGAAAATCTTCCACCAGGCCAGGGCGGTGAGGGTGTTGGCGCGGCGCTTGCCGGACGGTCCGAGCACGCGTGGCAGAAGCCAGCCCGCAATCTGCCAGTCGCCCCGGATCCAGCGATGGCGCCGGCTCATTTCAGCGGCGAAGCTGGCGGGCTGGTCCTCGTGCAGCTCCACATCGGTGACCAGGGCCGAGCGGGCATAGCCGCTTTCGATCAGATCGTGGCTGAGAATGAGGTTTTCCGGGAAGCGTCCGGCCGTGGCCTGGCGGAAGGCGTCGACGTCGTAGAGGCCCTTGCCGACATAGGTGCCCTCGGCAAAAAGGTCCTGGTACACGTCGGACACCTCGCGCGTGTAGGGATCGATGCCGGCCTCGCCGGCGCTGAGCCGGGCAAAGCGGGAACGGTGGGCCGCGAGCAGGCCGATGGGGGTGCGCGGCTGCAAGATGGCATAGCCCTCGACGACACGGCCCGTTGCCGGATCGAAGCGCGGCCGGTTCAACGGATGCGCCATCGTGCCGATCAGTTTGCGGGCGGCATCGCGCGGCAGGCCCGTATCGGTGTCCAGCGTGAGGACGTGGCGAATCGAGGGCAGCAGCGCCAGGTCGCCGACGATCTCGGCGAACGGCTCGCTCGGCCCGCCGCGCAGAAGCTCGTTGAACTGCTCCAGTTTGCCGCGTTTGCGTTCGTAGCCCATCCACAGGCGTTCATGCGGGTTCCACACTCGTGGCCGGTGGAACAGATGGAAGACGGGCGAGTCCCCGAAGCCGTAGCGCGCATTCAGCGAGCCGATGCCGTCGCGCGCCTGGCGCAGCAGCTCCGCGTCGTCTGGCTGCGTCGCCTCGGGCGCATCGCGGAAATCGGTGAGCAGCGCGAAAAACAGGTTCGGGTCGCGGTTCCCCATATAGCGGATTTCCAAACCCTCCAATAGCTCGGCGATGGCCCGCGTGTCGGTCAATAGCGTGGGGATGACCACCATGGTGCGCTCGCTGGCCGGGATTCCTTCCGAAAAATCCAGACGTGGCAACGGGTGCGGACCGATCAGCAGATTGGCCAGCAGGTTGACCAGCGCAACGGCCAGTTGCGACGCGCCGACGCCAGCCAGCGCCGTCAACCACCAGACCCGCCAGTCCTGCCAGCCCCACTGGCCGGCCGCCGCCAGCGCCAGACCGACAGTGCCCGCCGTGATCGCCAGGATGGCCCCGGCATAACAGCCGACCGAAAATCGGCGCACCATCCGCGCGCCGGACCGGAACGGCGACCAGGGCACGCCGAGGGCGCACTCCAGGCGCAACCGACCGTTGTCCACGAAATAGAAACCGACATGGGCGGTGCGCGCCCGAGAGCCGTCGCCCCGGGCGGCGTCCGTCGCCAGCCCGATGGCGGTGCGGGCCACCGCCTCTTCGGTCTCTCCGGATTGCCGCGCCAATTTCTCCACGCAATGGCGATAGCGGTCGCGCGTGGTGAAATCCATGCCGGCATACACGGCGGCGGGATCGGTGTGGAGAATCTGTTCGACAAGACTCATCGCCTCGACGAACGTTCGCCAGTCCATCGCGTTCAGGAAACGCAGGCTGCCGATGCTGTTGCCGATGGAAATCTGGTCGGCCGCCAGGGTCTGGGTGTCCGCCCACTGCAAGCGCTCGCGGGTCAGTCCTTGCTCGGCGAGCCGATGGTTGACCCAGCTCTCGACGGTGGTCAGAGCCGGGCTCTGCCCCTGCAGGCGCCCGCAAAACTCCTCGACGAACGCGCAGGTGAACGGCGGCTGCGACTCGGCCATCTCCGCCAGCACGCGAAGGATCGTTGCGGCATCCTCCTCCACCGCCGCCAGCAGGCGACCGGCCCACCGCTCGGCCAGATTCAGGTCGCGGCGGCGCTCGGCGATACACTCCGACACCCGCCGCAGGTTCTCGACCAGCCCCAGGCGCAGCATGATGGGCACGGCCCACAGCTCCCCAAGCGTCAGGGAGGTGACCGACTGGTAGACGGCGACAAAGTGGCTGACGTTCTCCGCGTCCACGCGGCCGTCCGTGTGAGCGATCAGCTCCAGGGCGATGTCGTACACCCGCGGAAAGCCCGCCGCCGCTCCATTCGCCAGCCTCGGCAGCTCGCGGCTGTAGGTCCGCGGCAGATGCGTCCGCGCCAGGTGGAACTGCTCCTCGATCAAATAGAAGTTG
>JAVEYE010000396.1:0-3445 GCA_034003665.1 Rhodospirillales bacterium
CATCCTCGCCGGCCAGCAGTCCGAGCCCCAGGAAAACCAGCAGCAACGGCGCGCCCACCCTGAATGAAATCAGGCTGGTCAAGACCGCCAGGCCGACAAGTCCGGCGCCCAGCAGGATGACCATGAACATGATTTCGAGCATGGCAGGCCCTTACCCTTCCGATACCAAAATTCGCGCAAAACACCCCGGCGCGCCAACGCCCGGCACCGATCGATGCTTGACACGTTGAAAGTGAACGCTGCAGGCAACTGATTATATTATGTAATGCTTTAGGAGGATCTTCAATCCACCCCCGCCGCCCTATGCGAAAGAAAAAGACGGGGCCGGCCCTTTGGGCCCGGCCCCGTCTGCCGGTTGACCTAGGTCGCGAAAAGTTCAGATGACGCCGAACGCGCGCATGGCGTCGGCCACCCGGATGAACCCGGCGATGTTCGCCCCGAGCACGTAGTTGCCGGGCGCGCCGTATTCCTCGGCGGTTTGCGCGCAACTGTCGTGAATGTTGTGCATGATGGTGGCCAGCTTGGCTTCCGTCGCCTCGAAGGTCCACGAATCGCGCGAGGCGTTCTGCTGCATTTCCAGCGCGCTGGTCGCCACGCCGCCGGCGTTCGCGGCCTTGCCGGGCGCGAACAGGACGCCGGCTTCCTGGAACAACCGCACGGCTTCGGGCGTACAGGGCATGTTGGCGCCCTCGCCGACCGCGATGACGCCGTTTTTGACCAGCATCTTGGCATCCTGGCCGGTCAGTTCGTTCTGCGTCGCCGAGGGCATGGCGACGTCGGCGGGAACGTTCCAGATCCGTCCCTTGGGAACGTAGGTCGCGCTCTTGCCGCGGGCCTTGGCGTAATCCGACATGCGGCCGCGCCGCCGTTCCTTGATTTCCTGCAGCAGTTCAAGGTCGATCCGGTCCTCCTCGACGACATAGCCATCGGAATCCGAGCACGCGATGACGCGGCCGCCCAGTTCGTGGACCTTCTCGGTGGTGTAGATGGCGACGTTGCCGGAGCCGGAAACCAGAACCTTCTTGCCCTCGAACTCCTCGCCTCGGGTCTGCAACATGCGCTCGACGAAATAGGTGGCGCCATAGCCGGTCGATTCCGTGCGCACCTGCGAGCCGCCCCAGGTCAGGCCCTTGCCGGTCAGCACGCCCGACTCGTAGCGGTTGGTCATCCGCTTGTACTGGCCGAACATGTAACCGATCTCGCGCCCGCCGACGCCGATGTCACCGGCCGGAACGTCGGTGTATTCACCCAGATGGCGCGCCAGTTCGGTCATGAACGACTGGCAGAAGCGCATGACCTCGGCATCCGAGCGCCCCTTGGGATCGAAATCGGAACCGCCCTTGGCGCCGCCGATCGGCATGCCGGTCAGCGCGTTCTTGAACACCTGCTCGAAGCCCAGGAACTTGACGATGCCCAGATAGACGCTGGGATGGAAACGCAGGCCGCCCTTGTAGGGCCCAAGCGCCGAATTGAACTCGACCCGGAACCCGCGGTTGATCTGCACTTGGCCCTTGTCGTCGACCCACGGCACCCGGAAGATGATCTGGCGCTCGGGCTCGCAGATCCGTTCGATCAGCGCACCTTCCGCATATGCGGGATGCTTGGCGATGACGGCGCCGAGGCTGTCCAGCACCTCGCGCACCGCCTGGTGGAACTCCTCTTCGCCGGGATTGCGACGCAATACTTCCGCATAAATCGGCTCAAGTTTCTCGTCGAGTGCAGGCATGACCTTTACCCCGTCTCTGTCGATGGTTGGCGAATGGACGCAATGCTCGCCCACGGTTTCGGAACGAGCCCCCTCCCGCGGGGTACCGCTGCCGTTCGGCACTCGGTCTCGTCAAGCCATCCGTCTACACTGGGCTTTCGGCGGTTGCAATTATCCATTTTTGGATCAACTGTCCGATTTTCGGGTTAAGAACAAGGTTTCGAAGCGCGAAATGCCCCGTGATCCAGCCCATTGCGGGGCAACCGCCACCCGCCCAGGGACAGCCGGTGGCCGAGGAATTTCACAGGATGGAAGAACGCCCCGTCTCGCAGCCGGGCGGCGGAGTGGGACGCGGCGGGCAGGTCATCGGCCAGCGGCTTGGAACAGATGGTCGCGCACCAGAGCCGCGAAGGCGTTCGGGTCCTGCTCGGGCAGCAGATGCCCTGCGTTCGGGATCACGACATGGCGCGCCCCCGGAATGAGACGCGCCGCTTCATCCGAGACGATCCGGTAGCAAACGCGGGTGCCTGCGCCGCGGGCGACCGTCGCCGGGCACCGAATCGCCGCAACATCCGCCGGGCCAAGCGGTACCGGCGGCGTCTGCGAAAACAGCTCCTGGAGCATGTCGGCGGTGTCGCGGTGAATCTCGCGCACTTCTTCCGACTGGCCGTCGAAATGGCCCGAACGTCCCGCCGCGCCATCGACCGCCAGACGCAGGGCGCCCTGGCGGTCGCCACGCGCCAGCGCCTCGGCAACGGGCCCGAAGGCGGCCATCGTGTCGGCGAATGCCTGGTCACGGGCCGTCTCGTCGGCAACGAAAGTGGGAAAGCCCGGTTCATAGAGGCACAGGCTTCTCACCATGTCGCCCTTCGCGGCCGCCACCGCCATCGCGGCATGGGCTGAATACGACCAAGCGACGAGATGCACGGGCCCGCGCGCGAGGGACGTGATCAGGTCGACCAGGTCGTCCGCCTGCGCCGCCGTGCCGAACGGCCGCGAAGGCCGCTCGCTTTTCGGCAAGGCGGGAAGGGAAACGGTGATCGCCTCGAAACGGTCTGCAAGACGCTCCGCAACGGGCTGAAGAGTCCGCAGGTCGCCAGGAATGCCGTGGGCCAACA
Organism: Rhodospirillales bacterium; assembly: GCA_034003665.1. Lineage (GTDB taxonomy): Bacteria > Pseudomonadota > Alphaproteobacteria > Rhodospirillales > Shumkoniaceae > Shumkonia. The sequence goes on from JAVEYE010000396.1 coordinate 2,824, forward strand.
GAACCGGCTGGCCGCTGCCGCACCGCCGACAGGCGATCCACACGCCCCCTATGTCGAGGGACGACGTCTGCGACCGGGTCGTCGTCGGGATGATCATGAAGGTGGCTCCGGCTGCCGCACGATGAAGGCCAACGCCATTGTGGTCGCCATAATGTGGGAGCGCCTCGTCCCCGGCCAAGCCGTTTCAGATCAGCCCAGCCACACGATCCGCGCGGAGGAAACAAAACCACCCCTGTGTTCCGCCAAACGGCACGTGGGTCCGAGCGGCGAACCCGCCGGTGCGACGACCGGAACGGCGGCAAGTGCGGTCGACACCGGAGCGTAACCGAACGGCAACATTTGAGCCGATTTCGACACGCATTTCGTCAACGACCGACATACGTCTGCAACGATCCCCTTGTTAAATCGGACGTGACGCCGGGGATGCGCAACTGTAGAAGGCGCCGGCAGGGCATGAGGCGGCTTCCCATGACAGTCTCGAACAACGGTCGTATCGGCGCGTCAACCGCACCCGCCCGGCCCTGTCGCGGGACGGCGATCCTGCCACCGCGTCGCCGAACGTCACGCACCCCGGACATTTTCCATGCACCAGTTGAACAGTGTGAGATCTGAGCGTTGAGAC
>JAVEYE010000397.1:0-3438 GCA_034003665.1 Rhodospirillales bacterium
ATTCTTCGACTCGGACCCCAAGGGGTCCGGCTCATGACGAGGCAGGTCAACGGCCCTCCGTCTGAACCGCCGGCAAAACCGGCGAGTCGAAGGATAGGCCGCCGCCACGACACCACCCAGCCGGCATGAAAACCAAAAACAACGAGGAAACCATGATCCAACTCGGACTGATCGGCGCCGGAATCTCCAAATCGTCGGCTCCCCGCCTGCATGCCTTCCTCGGCCGGATGTACGGCGTTCCGGTCGATTATCAGCGGATCGATTCCAACGAGATCGCCGGCTTCGAGTTCACCGCTGCGCTGACCCGCTGCACGGACGCCGGCTATCGCGGCGTCAACGTGACCCACCCCTACAAGGAGCAGACCAGGAAAAAGGTCGAGGTGCCCGATCCATCGGTGGCCCGCATCGGCGCCATCAACACGGTGATCTTCGAGGCGGACGGCTGGAAGGGCTTCAACACCGACTTCAGCGGGTTTGCGGGCGCCTTCCGCCACCGTTTCGGCGACGCCTCGCCGGGTACCGCGCTGATCGTCGGGAGCGGCGGAGTCGGCAAGGCGATGGCTTTCTCCCTGGCCCGCCTGGGCGCCAAGGAAATTTGGCTCCACGACATCGAGAGGGCGCGCGCCCGAGACCTTACGGCGACGCTCAGGACCGCCGGAATCGACGCCTCGATGATCGAGAGTGCGGACCTTGCCGACGCCATGAGAAAGGCCGACGGCCTGCTCAACGGTACGCCGCTCGGCATGTACCAGCACCCCGGCAACGCCTTCCCCGTCGCGGCGATCGGCGGTCAGCGCTGGGTTTTCGACGCCGTCTATACGCCGCTGGAAACCGAATTCCTGAAATGCGCCAAGGCCAAGTCGATCGACATCCTGTCGGGGTACCACCTGTTCCTCTTCCAGGGCTTCGACGCCTTCACCATCTTCACCGGCGTCGCCGTCGACGCCGAAGCGGCAATGAAGGCGTTCCCGCCCCCCGACGCCCTCTCGGCAAGCCCCAAACCCACCGGCTGACCGGCGCCGTCTTCAGGCCGCCAGCCGCCGGATCAGCCAGGCCATCGCATTTCCCAGTTCCGTCATGGCGCGCCGCCCCTCGGCGTCCCGCTCCACCTCGCCGCGCGCCTCGCCGATGCCGATGTTCCACTGCGACGTTCCCGGAACGATCATGCGGTGGATGAGGAAGAAGCGGTCGATGGCATCGAGGGCCTGGATCGCCCCCGCCCGCCGCGCCACTGCCACGCCCGCCCCGACCTTGCGCTCCAGAAGATGCCCGCGCAGGCGTTCCACACGACCACAACGGTCCATGAGGACCTTCAACTCATCGGTGACGGTGGCGTGGTGGACCGGCGAGGCAAGGATGATGCCGTCGGCCGAAACCATGCGGTCCAGCCAGGAATCCACCTGCCGTTCGCCGTCGGGGCAAAGGCCTGCCGGGGATTTCACGTATCCCCGGCAGGCCGGGCAGAGGCAGATCTCCTGCCCGGCCAAGTCGCAGAGCTCCGTCTCGACGCCCTGCGCCTCGAGCGCGGAAAGCACCCAGCCCACCACGATCGCTGTATTGCCGCCCGGCCATGGGCTGCCGTTGAATGCGACGACCTTCATCCCGCGGCCCTCCGCTTGGGCGCCCTAGTGGGTGCCGTCGACGATGGAGCCCTGGCTTTTCAGGGTCTCGCGAAGGCGGCCCACCGGGAAGTCCCGGAAGGCGTTGTTGGCATTCTCCGTACGCCGCAGGGCCGCCGCCGTCCCCGCCGCCGTTCCCATGGCAAGGCATGGCCCCATGGTGCGGGCCGTTCCCTGCGCGGCGCGGGTGGCCGACATGCACCGGCCGGCGACCAGAACGTTGTCCAACCCCTTGGCCACCAGACAGCGGAACGGAATGTCGTAGGAGCCGCCGTCGGCCACCGGGATACGCACCTGGTCGCGGCCGCGGCCGTGGATGTCGATGTGGTGGCAGCCCTTGGCGATGCCGTCCTCGAACTTGCGGCCCTGAATGACGTCGTCGTCGCTCAGCACGTACTCGCCGATAATGCGGCGCGTTTCGCGGATGCCGAGACGCGGCGCGATAGCCGAGAAATGCGCGTTCTCGAAGCCGGGCACGCGGTTCTGAAGGAAGCGCACGCAGGTCCACACCTGCTCGTAAAGCGGCGGCATGGTGGCGCTCAACTGATCGGTCTTCAACGGATCGACGCTCCACACGCGGGTGCTGTTGACGCACACCTCCTTGCGCGGCGTCGAGGTCGGCTGGATCATGATCAGCGCCGTCGGGAACATCTCCTTGCGGTCGATGGCTTCTGCAAGCAACGGCCCCTCCCCCTTGAAGAACACGCAGGGCTGGCCCTGCTCGTAGAGGGACTCCACCAGTTGCTTGTCGGTGCGGCCGGCGCGGATGGCGTCGCTTTCGCCGACGGCCACATGCTCCGGATGGTCACGCACGAATCGAAGCAGCGGTTCGGCCTCGACGCCGGACATGCGGAACATGATGGAAACCGGCTGCAGGTCGCCGTCCTCGGCGCCCATCTCGAACGGCGCGCCGGCCATGGCCGCGATGTCGCCGTCGCCTGAACAGTCGATGACGCTGTCCGCCTGGATCAGCGTATGGCCCGCCTTGTTGCGAACCATGACCCCGGTGACCCGCCCGCCGTCCACCATCACGTCCTCGGCGAAGGTGTGGAGCAGCAGCTTGACCCCGTAGCGGGCCATCACCTTGATGATGGCCATCTTCATCACCTCGGGATCGTAGCAGACATAGCGGATGAGACGGTGGTCGTTGAAGATGCCGACGAAGCCGTCCATCGCCTTGCATTCGTCGATGATTTCGGTGAGCGCCCCGCCGACGACCAGTTCGCCGCGCGCATTGACGGCGCCATCAACGGTCATGCCGGTCAGCAGTTCGCCGCCGACCGTCGGCCCCGCGTCGACCAAAAGCGTCGTCGCGCCATTGCGGGCCGCCCCGATGGCGGCTCCGACGCCGGCGGCGCCGGCCCCGATGACGACAACGTCCACCCGTTGGCTGTGAATATGTGTTCGCATGGCAATCCTTCCGTCAGGCTTCGTGTGGCTGTGAAATCAAGAGCCGGCTTCGCCGGTGGCCGCCAATGATCATGGCCCATACCCGTAGAGACGCGGGATGTACATGACGACATCCGGCAGGTAGGCGACCAGCAGCAGGGCGACCATGAGCGCAAAGACATAGGGGAGACAGGCCCGCGTCACCCGCTCGAACGAGATCTTGGTGATATCCGCCACGATGTAGAGCGATATTCCCACCGGCGGCGTGATGATGCCGATCATCAGCGCGAGGACGATGACGACCCCGAAGTGCACGATGTCGAGGCCGAGCGCTGGGGCCATGGGGACCAATATGGGGGTGACGATCACCAGGTTGGCCGTCGCGCTTTCAAAAGTGCCGAGAACAAGCAACGCAACCAGGATAAGGAGC
>JAVEYE010000398.1:0-3420 GCA_034003665.1 Rhodospirillales bacterium
CGGCGGGGTGGAGTTGACCGAAATCGCCCCTGGCGTCGATCGTGTTCGAGATATTCTTGGCGCCATGGATTTTGCGCCGATTGTGGCGACGCCGCGGATCATGGATCCGGCCCTGTTCGCCGCGTAGGGAGGAAACGATGAAAGCTGTTTTCGTGCAAGGACCCGGCGATCTGGCTGTCGTCGACCGCGACTCGCCGTCACCGGGGGCGGGCGAGGCTGTCGTGCGCATCGTTGCCGCCGGCATCTGCGCCAGTGATGTCGGCGTGTTTGAGGGGTTCAATCCCATCGCCGTGTACCCCTTGACCCCCGGTCACGAATGCATAGGCGTGGTCGAGACGGCGCCTGAAGGCGCCGCCGTGCGGCCCGGCGACCGCGTGACCGTCTATCCCAGCGTCGGCTGTGGCACCTGTCCGGCCTGCCTGGCGGGACGCTATAACCATTGCCCGACCTTCAAGGTGATCGGTATCAGTCGGGATGGTGGGATCTTTGCCGAGCGCGTCGCGATTCCGGTGGCGCAGCTGTTGCCGGTGCCTGATGGATTGGGGGAACTGGAATCGGCCCTCATTGAGCCGACTGCCGTTGCCGTGCACGTCAACCGGCGTGCTGCGGCGGTCCTGGGAAGCCGCGTCGTCGTGATCGGAACCGGCGTCATCGGTACGCTGGTGGCGCAGGTGGCCCGGGCCTACGAAGCGTCTCGGGTGGTCGTTGTCGACCGCATGGAAAGCCGGCGATCCTTTCTTGCCGACCTCGGGTTCGATCATTTCGTGCGGGCGGACGAAGGGCCGCTGGCCGACGGGCTGCGGGCGCACCTGGAGGCGGCGGACGTCGTCTTCGATTGCGTCTGCGCAAACGGTACCGTCGATGCCGCGCTCGACCTGCTGGCGCCGGGAGGAAAGCTGGTGATGGTCGCCTCTCCGCATGGCGAGCATCATCTCGACCTGCCGTTTGCCAAGGTCTACAGGCGGGAACTTTCCTTGATCGCCTCACGCAACTACGTTCCCGACGATTTCCGCGAGGCGATGCGCTTGTTGGCCGAGGGCGCCGTCAAAACGGAGCCGCTGGTGACCGGCGTTTGGCCGCTTGCCGAGTTCGGTGCGGCTTATGCCGACCTCAAGGCGCATCCTGACCGCCACCTCAAGGTTCTATTAAAGCCATGACGAGCGCAAGCGTCCGGGCCGAGACGGTCGGCCCGGTCCGTCTCATCCGCCTGACGGGGGTTCCCAAACGAGGCAACCCGCTGTCCTGCGCCCTGATGCGCGACGTGCTTGACGCGGTGCGTGCCGCCGAAGAGGACGACGACATCCGCTGCCTGGGCATTCTGGGAACGCCCACGCACTTTTCCGTCGGGGCCGACATCGACGAAATGATCGACAAAAGCGCGATCGATTGGGCGCAATCGCGTTGGATGGACGATTGGGACACGCTGCGGGCCGCCCGCAAACCGATTGTGGCCGGTGTTCGCGGCCACGCCGTCGGCGGCGGTTTCGAACTCGCCCTATTGTGCGACATGATCGTCTGCGCCGAGGACGCCCGATTGGCGCTGCCGGAAACGGCGCTGGGCGTCATTCCCGGGACCGGCGGAGGTCAGCGGTTGATCACCCTGTGCGGACGGGCGGTCGCGGCCGACATGATCCTTACCGGGCGCGTCCTCGACGGCCGCGAGGCGCGGGAACTGGGGATCGCCGCGCGCGCCGTCCCCTCCGAAAAGGTCGAGGACGAGGTCGTCGCCATCGGCCGGGCCGTTGCCGAGCGCAGCCCAACGGCGGTTGCTTTCGCGCGCGAGGTGCTGCGGCACGCCAGCGATGGCCCCATCGCGCAGTCGCTCCGCATCGAACGCCTTCTTGCCTACCTTGTGTTCGACACGGACGATCGCCGGAAGCGCATGGCCGACTTCCTTGCGGCAAAAGGAAAAGCACGGCAGGTGCCGGGAAAGGGATGAGGGCGTTCCGAGGCCAATCGAGCGCGTCCCAACCGAGAGGAGAATTTGCTTCATGATAAACTTCGGGATCATCGGTCTCGGCGTTGCCGTCACCCCCCATGCGAAGTCCTTCGTCGATCTTTCCGATCGCGTCCGCGTCGCTCACGCCTTTTCGCGCACCCGCGAACGGCGCCAGGCCTTCGCCGCGCGTTTTCCCTTTCCGACGACGGGCGATCTCGCCGATATTCTCGGCGACCCCCAGGTGGATGCCGTATTGGTGCTGACGCCGCCCAATACGCATTTCGACGTTGTGGAAGCGTGCGCCCGAGCCGGCAAGCATGTTCTTCTCGAGAAGCCGTTCGACACCAATAGCGCCCGTGCCCAACGGATCATCGAGGTTTGCCGGGCTCACCACGTCACCCTCGGCATCGTGTTCCAGCATCGCTTTCGCCTGGGGGCCTTGCGGCTGCGCCAACTGGTCGACGAGGGGGCCCTTGGGCGGATCGCCAACGCGTCGGCCTTCATTCGCTGGTGGAGGCCGCAGCGCGGCTACTACGATCAGCCAGGGCGGGGCACGTTTGCGCAAGACGGGGGAGGCGTCCTCATCACCCAGGCCATCCACACTCTTGACCTCCACCTGAGTCTCACCGGCCCCGTATCGGAGGTCAGCGCCTTCGCCCAGACCAGCCACCTGCACGACATCGAGGTGGAGGACATTGTCGGCGCCGTGGTGCGGTACGCCAACGGCGCCATGGGGACCATCGATGCGACCACCGTATGCTACCCCGGCTTCAAGGAACGCATCGAACTGGTCGGCGATCTCGGCACCGCCATCTTGACGGGCTCCGAACTCCGGGTTCATTTCCAGGACGGGCGCGAACTCAGCGAGGGGGCGGAGGAGGATGTCGCCGGCGGTGCCGATCCAATGGCCTTTCCCCACCACTTCCACCGCAGATTGATCGAGGATTTCTTGATTGCCCTGGAAACCGGGAGCCAGCCACGGATCACCGGTGAGGAGGGATTGAAGATTCACTATCTGATCGAGGCCCTTCTGCGCTCTGCGGCTGAACGACGCATCGTCCCGCTCGACGTGTAGGGTGTCGAACCAAACAATTCGGACAGCGCGACGTCCGGCCTTGGGGCAGGAGCCTCGCAGACGGCAAAACGGCGCCTCGAGGCGATCAGCCTGGGATGTTGCGGATCCGATGGATGCTGCGTCAGCAGAACGTGAATTGGCCTAAAATTGATATAGCCGTGCTGGATTATCAACCAGGATGCGCTGCCGCAGGCCGCTGTCGGGAACCCATCGCGCCAGGATGTCGGCCAGATTGCCGTCGTCGGGCATGGTCTTCTTCATCATGACATGAGGCCAGTCAGTGCCCCACAGCAAGCGGTCGGGCGCACGATCGACCAGTGCTGCGGCGAACGGGTCCACATCGGCGTAAGGAAGGTCCCCTGCGGTGATGCGGTAGGGGCCCGTTAATTTCACCCAGCAACGCCCC
>JAVEYE010000399.1:0-3417 GCA_034003665.1 Rhodospirillales bacterium
GCCAAGAGGTAAGGGCCTGGAAGCCAGCGTAACGCGGACGCAACGGAGCGACAGATTGGCGGGCCGGGGCACGGCGGGTGTCCCGGCTCGTTCTCCGTCGGCCGTTTCCTCAGGACTTGGTCTGCCCCCGTTCCTTTTCGACGAGGCCGATCATCGCTTCGACGTCGACAAACTTTTTGCGGGGTGCGCCCGTTTGGGCGGCCGCCACTTCCGCCTCATCGATGAATTTCCAATCGCCGAACGTCACCCAACGCACGTTCCGCGCCCGCAGATGCTCTTCGAAGCCGGCTCGGCCGAGTTTCCCCGCCGTCGTGATGTCGGCCGCAATGTGGGCGGCAATGGCGTCGCCGTCGGGCTTGTTGCTGGAGATGACTCCGGTCGGCCCCCGCTTTGCCCATCCGACAACGTATAGCCCCGGCGCGACTCGACCGTCCTCGTTGATGACGACGCCGCGTCGAATGTCCAACGGGACGCCCTGAAGCGGACCCATGCGGTAGCCAATGGCCGCGATCACCGTTCCGCAGGGGGTATCGTAATAGCTTCCCGTCCCCACCGCCTCGCCGTTTTGGATGACGGTGCGTTGCAGACGCAACCCCTCGACCCTTTCGTTGCCGAGAATCTCCACCGGCATCGAGCGGAAGCAGAAATGCAGCCGCTTGCTTTTGCCGGACGGATCCATGACGGAAAAGGAGCGAAATGTCTCGATGTTGCGCATGCGCAGACGGCGGTCGCGGTCTGACATTTCGCCGGGAATTTCATCCGGCAGCTCTTCGGGATCGACCATCGGCGCGCAATCGGCCAACATGCCGATCTCGCGCAACTCGACGTTGGTGAACTTGGCCTCTGCCGGCCCCCTGCGGCCAAAGATGAAGATGTCGGTGACCGGCGCATTCTGGATGGCTTCGACGGCGTAGTCGGGGATGTCCGTCGCCGCCATCTCGTCGCGGGTTTTGCACAGCACGCGGCCGATGTCGAGCGCCACGTTGCCATTGCCGATAACGGCAACCCGCCTGTCGTCGAGTAACGGGTCGAGCGCTCGGTAGGCCGGATGCCCGTTGTACCAGCCGACAAACTCGGCGGCACCGTAGACGCCCTTCTTGGCCCCGCCGATCAGGTCGAGGGCGCGATCCATCGGCATGCCGATGGCCAGAATCACGGCGTCGTAAAGGGAGCGGAGCTCCAGGATGGTGATGTCGCGACCGGCCTCGACGTTGCCATAAAAATTGACGGCCGGCTGGGAGGCGATTTGTTCATACGTGCGGGTCACGCGCTTGGTGTGCTGATGGTCGGGAGCGACTCCGCCTCGAATAAGACCAAACGGCGTCGGCAGCGTATCGATCAAATCGATTCGGCAGTCCATCCCGCTTTCCAACAGGGCCTGGGCAGCGTAAAAGCCGCTCGGACCCGTCCCCACGATGGCCACGCTGATCGTCATCGTTCCGGCCCCCTCCCCCGCGCCGGCTCCGGAGCCCTTCCCGGACTCATCGCCCACGCACGTCGAACCCACGCATATCGGCTCATTCTAATCCACAAACGCGAGCGATGCGCCCCCCAAAACTATCGTTGCCGCGCCGTACCGCTTGGGGCACGCGGTTGTGGTGCAACCGCGCGAAATGGGCTAGGTTGACGCCGACCTCCCAAGGGGGGCGTCCGACAAAAAAAGGGATGAGGTGGACGATGACGGATGGAATGGATCGGGACGAACTGATCAAGTTGCTCGAACAATTGGGCGATGAAAGCGACCAGACGGTCCTGTCGGCCGCACGGGCCATCCATGCCACGGTCGCGGCCAGCGGCGAAACGTGGAACACCCTGTTGGTCGACCAGTCGAGCGCACCGGACATACCTGAACTTTCGGAGGAACCGGACACCGGCGTCGAGAACGCCGCGCCCGATGCCTCCGGGCCGCTTCCCGACAACACCGAATCGCGCCGCCTGATCGACCGGCTGCTCGATTCCCCCGACACCTCCGAGGAACTACGGATCGAGCTTGCCGACTACAAGGCCGACATCGAGGCCGGCGAGTTCAGCGACGAGGATCGTCGCTACCTGCGCGCCCTCTACCGCCGCCTGAAAAAGGAATGAGTCGTCTTTTCAGGCTTACGTGTGGTGACTGAAGCGTGCCCGCGTGGCATCGCGCATCAAGCTTTTGAAGGCTTCCGACGAGACATGGACGAGCGACTGATGGTCGCCGCCCTCAAAGTAGATGTCGTCCTCGTCGAGCAGCACTTCGTCGACCACCACCGGCAGGTCATAGGGAGCACCCAGCGGCGGATCGGCTCCCAGCGCACAGTCGTCGAACAGGCGTGCCGTTTCGGCCTCCGTCGCGAGGGTCAGGCGGCGGTTTAGAAACTGCCCCAGGGTATCCAGTTCGATGCGGTGCGTGCTGGGCACGACTCCCATGAGGTAACGTTCGCCGTCATGCAGGATCACCGTCTTCGTCACCTGATTTCCCTGGATGTGCGAGGCCTGTGCCGTCCGGCTGGCCGATTCGGTTCGCTGGTGGGCGATGACCTCGTACGCCACACCGGCATCGGTCAGGGTTTTATCGATCTTCCTGGCAATCGCCATGGCATACCTCCTTCTTGCGTTGGAGGCGGCGGAACCGAAGGCTTGCGCGCTTGCCGATTTCCGCTTGTGCGGCCACCCACTCACGGGGCCCGGTTTCGGCGGCCACACCTCGTCAACGGGGCTCCTGCCCCATCTTCTCCTCTCGGTCCGGTTCCGACGCGGAAACCGGGTCCTTGGCATCCCCCAGTCTACCAGTTTTCTGCCTATCCAGAAAGAACGGACCGATCGGCGAATCCGCCGCCGACCATTGGTGACAAGCCGAACGCAATGCGTTAAACGACCTCGTCAACAGGTCCATGATGCATAGAAAAAGCTTTCCTTCATCTCCGTCCGTCGCCGCGGGAAGCCGTTCCATCCACCCATTGTACCCGTGGCTCATCTGGGCCACCGGCACGCTGTTTTTCTGCTACTCCTTCTTTCACCGGGTGGCGCCGAGCGTAATGGTTGGTGACCTGATGCGAGACTTTCAGGTCGGCGGGACCATCCTCGGCACCCTGTCGGCATTCTATTTTTATCCATATGCGGCGTTGCAGATCCCGCTGGGTACCATGCTTGACCGTTGGGGCGCGCGCCGCGTGATTGCCTGCGCGGCGGCGTTCTGCGGTTTCGGTACCGCCGTGTTCGCGGTTTCGCCTTCGGTAGAGGTAGCCTATTTCGGTCGCGCCATGATCGGCGCCGGCGCCGCCTTTGGCTGGATCGGCACCCTGACGCTTATCACGTTGTGGTTTCCTCCCCGCCGCTTTGCCCTGGTTGCCGGATTGACGTCTCTGTTCGGCATGGTTGGCGCCGTCGGTGGGCAGGCGCCGCTGGCCGCGGTGGTTGGTCATTTCGGATGGCGTCAAACCC
>JAVEYE010000400.1:0-3414 GCA_034003665.1 Rhodospirillales bacterium
CATAGTCGATGGAAGCGTCGAGCGCCGCCTGGATGATGCCCACCGCCAACGCGCCAATGCCGACACGGCCCTTTTCCAGCACACTCATCATGATGTGGAAACCGCGGTTCTCGGGGCCCAGAAGGGTGTCGGCCTGCAGCGGCACGTTATCGAACTCCAGGGCCCCCACCTGCGACGCGCGTTGGCCCATCTTGTGTTCCTTGGGGCCGGAACGGAAACCGGGATAGGCGCGTTCGACGATGAAGATGCTCATGCCGCGATGGCCGGCTGTCTTGTCGGTGCGGGTTAACACCAGGGCGAAGTCGCAGACCGGGGCGTTGTGGATCCAGATCTTGTTGCCGTTGAGCCGCCAGCCGTCACCGTCCCGCACCGCCGTGGTTCGGACATTGGCGAGATCAGACCCGGCCTCCGGTTCGGTCAGACCATAGGCGCAGCGCAATTTGCCCTTCATAAGCGGCCGCAGATATTTCTCCTTCTGAGCGTCGGTTCCGTACTGGTTGAGCAGCGTGCCGATCAGTTCGACGAGCCCGCACTGGTCCGCGACCGAGGCGTATCCGCGCGACAGTTCCTCCATGACGATGGCATAGGACAAGACATCGCATCCCGCGCCGCCCCACTGTTCGGGAACGGTGATTCCGAACAGGCCGAGTTCTGACATCTTGTCGTAGATCTCGGCCGGAAACCGCTCGTTCTCGTCCAGTTCATTGGCGACCGGTCGGATCTCCTTTTCCGCGAAATCGTGCGCCATCTCGCGGATGGCTTCGTGCTGTTCGTTCAGGTACATGGTCGGTCCTCCGTTTTGACGGCGCCGTCTGGGGCGCCGGGATTCTATCGAGGCGATCGCCGCGTCGCTCTACGCCGTCGCCGGCCGGCAACGGCGTCTGCTTGCAGGGGAAATTCGTCTTCGTCTTCGGCAACCAGGGCCGCATCGTGATAGCGGGCGTTCTCCAGATGGCGCGCCATTGCGGCGGCAGCGGCGTCCGCGTCCCGCCGCTCGATGGCGCTCACGACCGCTTCGTGTTCGGCGATGATGTCGGGCATTCGGTTGTCGCGATAGGCGTCGAACTGGATCGAGAATTTCATGATCTCGGGTTCGATCTGGCTCACGAAGGAACGCAGCACGGTGTTGCCAGAGGCGCCGGCGATGCGCAGGTGGAACAGCATGTTCTCCTCCAGTGCATGGCGGTTGTCGTCGATGACGGCGCTGAAGCGGGTATGAACCTGTCTGATTTCGGCGATCTGGGCATCCGTAGCTTGGAGTGCGGCCAGGCGCGCCGTATGGGTCTCGATGACCAAACGGGCCTCGGCCAGGGTCGCGAAATCATTGCCGGGAATTTCCAGGATATTGTCGATTAGCACGGCCAGAGTCGGCGCCCCGATGTTCTCCAGCACCGTACCGCTTTGCGGCAGCGTGCGCAGCACGCCGTAAAATTCGAGGCGCCGCAGGGCCTCACGCACAATGCCGCGGCTGACCCCGAAGCGTTCCGACATGATCCGCTCGGACGGCAGCTTCTGGCCCGGCTTGAGCACGCCATCGGCAACCAGGCCTCGGATCTGCTCGATGATCAGTTGAGAGGGCGACTTCACTTCGATTTTCCGGAGGCGATCGGCGATCAGCTTGACGGTGTTGGCCATCATGGCCGCAAGCCCCTTGGATGAACTAGCTGTCTAGTTGACCAGTTATCCAGAGTCGTGTATCCCTGTCAACGGCAAACAAGACCGCGATCCAATGCCGGCCGGAGAACTGCCTTCACCATGTCCGTCGAGTTTCTGACCCCCGCCGACGCCGCCCTGCGCATCGAGGACGGCGCCACCGTCGCCATCACCGCTGCCGGCGGTGGCCTGCTGGAACCGGAAGCCGTATGTGCCGCTATCGAGACCCGCTTCCTGGAGACCGGCCATCCGCGCGACTTGACCCTGGTCAATGCACTGGGCTTCGGCAATCCGGACCACACGGAGGGGATCAACCATTTCGCCCACGAGGGAATGCTCAAGCGGGCCATCATCGGCCTGTGGAGTTGGTCGCCTCGTCTTCAGGCGATGGCTGAAAGCGGCGTCATCGAGGCCTACTGCCTGCCGGGTGGCGCCATCATGCAGTTGATGCGCGAAATCGGGGCGGGTCGCCCCGGCCTATTCACGCACGTCGGCCTGGGCACCTTCGTCGATCCTCGCCTCGGCGGCGGCAAGGCCAACGCGCGGACCATTGAGGACATCGTCGAGTTGATGGCCATCGACGGCCGCGAAGTGCTGCGTTACAAGCCGTTCAAGGTCGACATCGGCATCGTGCGCGGCACCTATGCCGACCCGCGCGGCAACATCAGCACCATTCAGGAAGCCGCCGACCTCGACGTTTCCGCGGTGGCCACCGCGGCCCATGCCTCGCGCGGGAGGGTAATCGCCCAGGTACGCGAGAGGGTGGCGGCCCACAGCCTGCCTCCGCGCGACATCCGGGTGCCCGGCGTCCTGGTCGATTGGGTGGCCGTCGACCCCAACCAGAAGCAGACCCACCGCGCCCGCTACGAGCCGGAACTGTCTGGCCAAGCCCTTGCGGCCGATCCCCGACCGCTTATCAACGCGGCGCCGCAAGCCGGCATTCGCCAGGTGATCGCAAGGCGCGCCGCCGCCGAACTCGTGCCCGGCCAGGTCGTCAATTTCGGTTTCGGCATCCCCGGCGGCATCGCCAACATGCTGCTCGAGGCCGGCACGCTGGATCAGTATTGGATCAGCGTCGAGCAGGGCAGCCACAACGGCGCGGTGATCGACGGCGCTCTGTTCGGCGCCGCCGTCAACCCTGAAACCATCGTCAGCTCCGTCAAGCAGTTCGACTTCTATTCGGGCGGCGGCATCGACGTCACTTGCCTCGGCATGGGCGAGGTGGATGCCTTGGGCAATGTCAACGTCTCGCACCTGGGCGGCCGGCTGGTCGGCACCGGCGGATTCATCGACATCTCGCAGAACGCCCGCAAGGTGGTGTTCTGCGGCACCTTCGAGGCCAAGGGACTGAAGGCGGCGCTCGCCGAAGGGAAATTGCGGATCGAGAAGGCCGGCGAGGCCCGCAAGTTCGTAAAGGCCGTCCGTCACATGACTTTCAGCGCGTCGAGGGCGCGGGTGACCGGCCAGGAGGTGGTCTACGTTACCGAGCGCGCCGTCTTCAGGCTGACCGCCGCCGGTCTGGAACTGACCGAGGTCGCGCCGGGCATCGACATCCGTCGCGACGTCCTCGATCGCATGGACTTCGCCCCCATCGTCAACCGCCCGGCGATCATGGACGCCGGGCATTTCCGAACGTAAGCGGCGGCTTCCGTCATTCCCGCTTTTGCGGGAATGACGGTAGGAAAGGCGGGGTGTTCCTACTTCTTGCCGCCCAGCAGGCCCGTGATGGCGTCGCCCGCCCCGGCGGCGCCTGCCTTGATG
>JAVEYE010000401.1:0-3410 GCA_034003665.1 Rhodospirillales bacterium
TCCACTTCCGGTCGCTCTGATGGCTCTTGAAGACCGTCTCGATAAAGGCCATGCCGCGAACGCCGTCCTCGACCGTCGGGTAGGACGGCTGGTAGTCGGTCCCCGCGAGGCGGGCGTCGATCGCCCGGGCGAAATCAGTGTAGATGTTGGCGAAGCCCTCGATGAAGCCTTCGGGATGGCCCGCGGGGAGGCGGCACCAGACGGCGAGCGAGGGATCCATCTCGGCCCAGGAGCGGCGATAGACGCGCATGGCCTGGTCGTTCGAGCGCCAGATCAGGTTTTCCGGCTCCATCTGGCTCCATTCGAGAGACCCGGTCGTGCCGTAAATGCGGATCTTGAACTGGTTCTCCTCGCCGCTGGCGACCTCGCAGGCCTCGATGACGCCGTGGGCGCCGCTGTCGAACCGGAGCAGCACGGTGCCGTCGTCATCCAGTTTCCGCCCCTCGACGAACGTCGCCAGGTCGGCGCACACCTGGGTGATCCTGAGTCCCGTGATGTATTCGGCCAGATGCTCGGCATGCGTGCCGATGTCGCCGATGCAGGCGCAGATGCCGGAAAAGCGGGGATCGCAGCGCCACAGCGCCTGTTTGCCCGCGTTGGGGGCGGCCAGCCAGCCCAGGTCGTACTGCACGACGACCTTGCGGATGGCGCCGAGTTTGCCCGCCCGGCACATCAACCGGGCCTGGCGAACCATCGGGTAGGCCGAGTAGTTGTGCATCAGGCAGAAGAGCAGTCCCGTCTCGCTCACCTGGTCGCGGAGCTTCTTCGCCTCGGCGAGCGAGAGCGTCATCGGCTTGTCGCACAGGACGTGGAAACCGCTGTCGAGAGCCGCCATGGCGATCTTGAAATGCGACACGTTGGGCGTAGTGATGGCGACAAAGTCCATCCGTTCGCCCGCGGGCCGTTTCCGTTCCTGCTCGAACATCTCGCTGTAGGAACCGTAGCCGCGCGATTCGGGCAGGAACAGCTCGCCGGCCATGGCCTTGCTCTTCGCGGGGTCCTGGCTGAACGCACCGCACACCACGTCAATCAGACCATCCAGCCGCGCCGCCGCGCGGTGCACGCCGCCGATGAAGGCGCCCGGACCGCCGCCAACCATGCCCATCCTGATCTTTCGTTTCATCGAAAGCTCCCTTCGTTGATTACGCCACAAGATGCATGATGTAAGCTTGCCACAAGGGGGAATGCGGAGCAAGCACACAATTTCAGAAAGGGGATGGTCAAATGCTCCGAAATGTGGGATATTTATTTCATCGTTTTGGGTGCGGTGTTTTGCCGAGCATCAGACGATCATCAAGCGCGTGGCATTTTCGCCATCGCCAGCCAGGAAACAACGGTATGATCACACGTTCTTTGCGCATTCTGACGGTGGCCGCAGTGGCCACCGTCGTGTCGTTCCCAAGCCAGGCGGCGACACGGCTCGCCTCGATCTATTTCGAGAGCTTCGCCACCCTTCAGGCGCAGGTTCAGCAGGCTGCCCAGGTGTTTCAGGCACCTCAGCTCGGCACGTTGCCGCTGCTCGTCGGCATGCGTGTTCCCGGCGCGATCCAAATGAACAATGAGAAGCCCATCGCGATCCACATCATGGACATGGGACGTGGACCGGTTGCCCTGGTCTACGATGTCGCGCCGTCGGGAACGGCGGAGGCCTACCTGCATGCCCTGGCCGGCGCCGGCATCGCGCTGCCGACGCCCACCGACGGGTACTATCTGCTGGAAAATGGACTGGCGGCACGCATCGCCGGCGACCGCCTGCTACTGGCCCCCCAGGCCCGTCGTCCCGAGATGTGGTTCGGCGGCAACCTCGGTACCATGCCGCCGATTCCCGACATGCCGGGCGCCGTGCGCGTGGCGATCGCGCCCGCGGCGTTCGAGTCGATGCTGAAGCAGTTCCGGCAGCGGATGGCTGCCGCTCCTGCGGGCTCCCCTCCCCTTGCCGGCGTGAACACCGACGCCGCGCAGAAGGTGCTCGACTTCTACGCCCGCCTGCTGAGCGAGATGGATGGCATTTACCTGGGCATCGAGGCCCAGCCCGAGGGATTGTTCATCCGATCGAGCCTGATGACCCGACCGGGTAGCGATCTGGCATCGCTCGTCGGCTCGATGCAACCCGCCACCCCCCGCCAACTGGCGTTCATCGACCGCAATTCCCTGTTCGGGTATGCCTCGGGCCTGGTCACCCTCCCCCCCGCGCTCAAACAGCAATTCATCGACCTCTATGTCGGCATGGGTGCCCTGGCGCCGACGGCGACCGGCCTCTCGGGCGATGAATGGAGCGAGCTGATGAAGGATTCCCTCGGCACGATCGGTGTGCCGCTGGCCATGCAGGGCACACTGCAGGCAGGGAGCCGGGCCCTGCTGCTGCAGGGGTTGATGGGGGTGCCCGACCCCAGCGCTTATCTTGCCAGCCAACTGGCCTTGCAGAAGTCACCGGCCTTCAAAAAAATCTCGCCTGTCGTCTTTTCGGAGCCCGTCACTCGCTCCTACAAAAGCGTCGCGATCCTGAGCGTCTCCAACCGGTTCGACGAGGCCGCCTGGGAGCGACAACTCCGCGCCTCGATGCCGTCCAACCTGCCGCCCGACCGGGCGGTGGCGTCGCTGCAACCAGCCCGCGCGATGATGCAGGCGCTGATGCAGATTGTGGGCGGTCCTTCCGAATACGCCGCGACACCCGCCGGCCTGGCGTTCGGACTCGGCGCGTCGAGCATGATCGAACAGGCGGTTGACCGCGCCCTCGCGGCTTCATCGTCCGCCCCCGAAGCCGGACGGATCGGCGAGTTGCTGGCGCAGGCCGCGCCCGTCCATGCCATGGGCCGCCTGTCGCTCAGCGCCCTGCTCGACCGGGTGGCGCCCCTGCCTCCCCCCGAAGCCGCGGCTCCGGCGCCGCCCCCCGCCTCGCCGGAGGCCAGCGCCATCTTGTACGCCGACTGGAACGTGGCCTCGGAACTGCGGTCCGTCTGGCTGCTTCCCACCAGCGAAATCCAGGCGATCCGCGTGCGGCTGCCGACCATGAACCGAGCCCGTCAGCCGCGCCCCCAGCCATGACGAGCGGGTCCGATACGCTTCATGGCCGTTGCATCCTGGTCACGGGCGGCGCCCGCCGTGTCGGGGCCGCCATCGTGCGCGAGCTGGCCGAGGCCGGCGCCGATGTCGTGATACATTGCCGGCAATCGCAGCGCGAGGCCGAGGCGCTGGCCACCTGGGTACGCGGACGCACACGCTCCGCCTGGGTCGTGAGCGGGGATCTGGCCGACTCCTCGGCGCTGGATCCACTGATGGACCACGTGCTCGCCCTGACCAATGGCCGCCTCGACGGTCTCGTCAACAACGCCTCGTCGTACCCGGCGTCGCGCGTCCGCACCCTCCAGGCGAACGATCTCGCCGCGAGCGTCCACCTGCACGGTTTCGCC
>JAVEYE010000402.1:0-3405 GCA_034003665.1 Rhodospirillales bacterium
CGACCAACGCCGAAAGCCTGCCTTCGGTTCTTCAATCACCCCTCATCGCCAACCTGCGCGGCCAGCAGGCGGCGCTGGAAAGCCAAGCGGCGGAACTTTCATCCACATACACCAGCAAGCATCCCAGAGTGCGCGACATCCAGGCGCAAATCGGCGAAATCCGAGGCAAGATCCGCGGCGAAATCGAAAAGGTCGTGCGCGGCCTTCGGCACGAAGCCCGGATGGCCGACGATCGCTTCAAGCGCATCACCGCGCGAATGGAACAGATCAAGGGACAGATGGGCCAGTCCAACGAGAAGACGGTCCGGCTGCGCGAATTGGAACGCGAAGCCGAAGCCAATCGAAGCATGCTTCAGGCCCTTCTGCAGCGCTCCAAGGAAACCGTGGACCAGGGCGAAATTCAGACGCCCAACGCCGAAATCATCTCGCACGCCACGGTGCCGCTAAGTCCAAGTTTCCCGCCCGTCACCCTGATGATCGTGCTGTCCGCCCTTGTCGGGCTCGGTGCGGGCACCCTGCTCGCTCTGCTCCTGGAGAACCTCGACCGCACCTTTCGCACGGCGGAGGAAGTGGAGGAATACACCGGACTTCCCTCGCTTGCCCTTGTCCCCATCCTAAGGGGCCGGCACAAGGGGCCCGAACACGTGGTCCAGAAGCCCTACTCGACGTTCACCGGATCGTTGCGAATGCTGAATGCGCGGCTGTCGCTGGGCAGCGAGAACGTGGTGACGCCGGGTGGAGTCATGATGTTCACTTCCGCCCTGCCCGGAGAAGGGAAAACGCGGATCAGCAGCGCATTTGCCCAACTGATGGCGACCGAGGGACAGCGGGTCATCCTGCTCGACCTCGACTGGAAGCGACCCAGTCTTCACCGGATGTTCAATCAGCCGCTGGGTGCGGGCCTTGCAGACCTGTTGAACGGTGACATCACGCCCGAACAGGCCGTCTACCAAGACCCCTCGTCAGGCACCCATGTGATGTTCGCCGGCAACGTCGGCCGCTTTCCGGGATATGCGGCATGGATCGAACGGCTTCGCATGCTGCTCTACACCCTGTCCCGGCATTACGATCTGGTTGTTCTGGACACCTCGCCCGCGCTGGTCGCGCCCGAGGTGCTTCACCTCGCCCGTCTGGTCGACAAGACCATCCTTGTCGTGAAGTGGGCGAGCACGCCCCGGCGGGTGGTTTCCGGAGAAATCCGCAATCTTTACGGCGTCGGCGGACGCATCGCCGGCGTCGTCCTGTCGCAGGTCAATCCCCGGCGCTACCGCAAGTACGGCTATGACGACGCCGGATATCTCAATCCCCGCCATCTCGTCCATACAGCCAGTTGAGGGCGCCGATGCTGCGACATCACCCCACATCGCTGGTCGTGACGCAGCACTATTGGCCGGAAGCCCTCGGGTCCGGTCCCTATTGCGCCGACATCGCCAACGGCCTGGCGGCACACGGCGTCCCGGTGACCGTTTTTACCTGCAGGCCACACTATCCCGAGGGGGTGGTCGCACATGACTACGCCGACGGAGGCCGCGATCGCGAGCGTCGCGGCGGCGTGCGGATTGAACGGGTGGCCCCCTGGCTGCCCCGCCGCCGCAACGCCCTGGGCCGCATCTTCGCCGAGATGGTTTTCCTGCTGAAGGGCGCCGCCGCACTGGCCAGGGGCCGCATCCGCCGGACCGATCTGGTCGTTTCTCTCTGCCCGTCGATCCTGACGGTCCTGCTCGGCTTCTTGGCGACCCGCCGCGGCGGCCACCATATCGCCATCGTCCACGACATCCAGTCCGGCCTGGCGTCGGGCCTCGGGATGGTCGGCGTCGGACCGTTGGTCAATCTCATGCGGTGGACCGAACGCATCGCGCTCAATCGGGCGACCGTGGTCCTGGTCCTGTCGCACAACATGCGCCGCCACCTTCAGGCGCAAGGGGTGAAGGCACCCATCGACCTGCTGCCCATCTGGGTCGACACCAAGACGATCACGCCGCAGGACAGGCCTGAAGGCGGCGCGGTCAACGTGCTCTACAGCGGCAACTTCGGCAAAAAGCAGGCTTTGCCGCAGATCGTGGCGATGGCCGCCCTGCTGGAGGATCGGGGCAGCAATGTTCGCATCACCCTGCGCGGCGCCGGGGGAGAAGCGGCCCGGCTGGCCGAGGAGGTCGCCGCGAGGGGCCTCGGCAATGTTCATTTTGCGCCGCTCGTTCCCGACGATGCGTTGGTCAAGGGGCTGGCCGAAGGGGACATCCATCTGGTCCCGCAGAACGCCGACGCCGCCGATTTCGCGGTGCCGTCCAAGGTATACACCATCATGGCGGCCGGACGTCCGCTGGTGGCAAGCGCGCGCCGGGGCAGCATGCTGTGGCAGCTGATGGACGATTCGCGCGCCCTGTTGTGCGTTCCGGCGGGCGACGCAAGTGCCCTGGCCGACGCAGTCGAACGTCTGGCCCGCGATCCCGGGCTTCGCCGCGAGTTGGGCCGCAACGGCCGCAACTACGTCGTGACACGCCACGACAAGGGGATCGTCCTGCAACGCTTTCTGACCATCGCTTTGAGCGGCTTATCCGAAAGGATCGGCCGAGGCGAACGTGCAGCCTCATCTTCTCATCTTTGAACCGGACCCTCGCGGCCACACCTGCGAGTGGATCGAACATATCCTCGCCGCGGCGCAGACCTGGCCGGAACCACCAATTCTGAGCCTCGTCGTGGCGGCCGACTTGGCGGCCCTGCTTGGCGGTGCCGTGGCGCGGTCCCCGGCCGGCCAGGTGCGAGTCCTTCCTCTGTCAACCCGGGAGCAGGCGCTATGCACGCATCGCCGCCTGGCGGTCAGCGCGTTCGCCCGCTGGTGGCTGATGCGCCGCCATCTGCGGCAGTCCGGCGCGTCCAGCGGGGTGTTTCTGGAGTTCGATCATCTCTCCCTGCCGTTGGGGTTCGGCCTGCCGACGGTACGGCCGGTTTCGGGAATTCTGTTCCGCCCCTCCGTCCACTACGGCACCTTCGGGACCGCCCGTCCCAGCCTCAAGGAAAGGCTGCGCGATTGGCGCAAGGATGTTCTCTATCGCCTCATGCTGGCAAATCCGGCGCTTCGTTCCGTCCTGTCGCTCGACCCCCACTTCCCCGATTTCGCCCGGCACCGCTATCGCCACGCTCACAAGGTCATCGCCCTGCCCGACCCCGTGTTTCCCGTTATCGCGGTGGCGCCCTCGCCGCCCCCGCCGTTCATGGTCGACATCCCGACGAACCGCCTGCTGTTCGTTCTGTTCGGCGAGCTGACTGAACGCAAGGGAGTCATGCGGTTGATCGAGGCCCTCGCCATCCTGCCGGCCGACGCGGCTGAACGCATTGCCGTCATCGTGGCCGGTCGCCTCGATGGCGGCCTGCGCCCCTCCGTTCAACAGGCCTCCCGCAGGCTGA
>JAVEYE010000403.1:0-3400 GCA_034003665.1 Rhodospirillales bacterium
ATAGCCGCCCGGCCCGCCGCCGATGACGATGACGTCGAAAGAAGTGTCAGCCATTAGACCTGTCCTAAAGCAGCATGGTCAGGGGGTCTTCGATCATCCGTTTGAAGGCGGCCATGAAATCGGCACCAACCGCCCCGTCGACCGAACGGTGATCGACCGACAGGGTGCAGGTCATCACGGTGGCCACCGCCAGGGCGCCGTCCTTGACCACCGGGCGCTGTTCGCCGGCCCCAACCGCCAGAATGCACGATTGCGGCGGGTTGATGATGGCCGAGAACGACTTGATGCCCATCATCCCCATGTTGGAGATGGTAAAGCCGCCACCCTGGTAGTCCTCCGGCATCAGCTTCCCGTCGCGGGCCCGCTGGCCGAAGTCCTTCATTTCCCGTGAGATCTGGATCAGCCCCTTGTTGTCGGCGTTGCGAACCACCGGCGTGATCAGCCCATTCGGCGTCGCCACCGCCACCGACACGTCGACGGCATCGTAACGCAGCACCGCCTGGTCGGTCCACGTGGCGTTGGCGGCCGGCACCTGGCGAAGAGCCAGGGCGACGGCACGCACAACGAAATCGTTGACCGACAGCTTGTAGGCGCCCTCGCCTTCCGGCGACTTGGCGTTGAGTTGTTTGCGCAGGTCAAGCAGTCGGTCGATCTCGCAGTCCACATTCAGATAGAAATGCGGAATGGTCTGCTTGGATTCGGTCAGGCGACGGGCGATCACCTTGCGCATCGAGCTGTTCGGCACCTCGGTGTAGGGTGCGGTGATCTCGGGAACCGCCGCGGGTGCCGGCGCCGCGGCAGACCGGGGCGCCGCCTCGGTTTTTGCGGCAGTCGGCTTGCCGCCGGCCAGGGCCTTCTCGACGTCGGCCTTGACGATGCGTCCCTGTGGGCCGCTGCCCTTGACGTCCAGCAGGTTCAGGCCCGCCTGCTCGGCCATGCGCCGGGCCAGCGGGCTGGCGAAAACCCGATCGCCGGACGGCGCCGATTGCGGCTTGGCCGCCGAAGCCGCTGGCTTCTCGGGGGCCGGTGCCGCCGGCTTGTCGGCCGCCGGAGCCGGAGCCGTCGGCTTGGCGGGCGCCTCCGCCTTCTCGATCGCCGAGGCATCCTCGCCCTCTTCCAGCAGAACGGCGATGGGTGCGTTGACCGCCACCCCCTCGCTGCCTTCCGGCACCAGGATCTTGCCGATGGTGCCTTCATCGACGGCTTCCATTTCCATGGTCGCCTTGTCGGTTTCGATTTCGGCGATGATGTCGCCGCTCGCCACCGTATCGCCTTCCTTCTTGAGCCACTTGGCCAGCTTGCCGTCGGTCATGGTCGGCGACAGCGCCGGCATCAGGATCTGAATCGCCATGCGGAACCCCTCCCTCGACCTACTTGTAGCAGACGGCCTTGGCCGCCTCGGTAATGGTCTCGACCTGCGGCAGCGCCAGCTTTTCAAGGTTGGCGGCGTAAGGCATCGGCACGTCGGCGCCGGCCACGCGCACCACCGGCGCGTCCAGGTAGTCGAAGGCGTGCTCCATCATCAGGGCCGCGATCTCCGAGCCGATGCCCGCCGTCGGCCAGCCCTCCTCGATGCTGACGATGCGGTTGGTCTTCTTGACCGAGGCGACAATGGTTTCGACATCCAGCGGACGCAGACTGCGTAGGTTGATGACTTCCGCGTCGATGCCCTGTTCAGCCAGAGCTTCCGCCGCCTTGAGCGTGGTCTCGACCATCAGCGAGAAGGTCACGAGCGTGACGTTCTTGCCCGACCGCTCGATCTTGGCCCGACCGATCGGCAGCACGAAATCGAGATCGGTCGGCACCTCGAAGGTGCGCCCGTACAGAATTTCGTTCTCCAGGAAAATGACCGGGTTGGGGTCGCGGATGGCCGCCTTCAGCAGTCCCTTGGCATCGGCCCCCGAATAGGGCGCCACCACCTTGAGGCCGGGAATGTGCGCGAACCACGAGCCGAAGCACTGCGAATGCTGGGCGGCGACGCGGGCGGCGGCGCCGTTGGGCCCGCGGAAGACGATGGGGCAGCCCATCTGGCCGCCCGACATGTACAGCGTCTTGGCCGCCGAATTGATGATCTGGTCCATCGCCTGCATGGCGAAGTTGAAGGTCATGAACTCGACGATGGGCCTGAGCCCCGAAAAGGCGGCGCCGACGCCCAGGCCGGCAAAGCCATGCTCGGTGATCGGCGTATCGATGACCCGCTTGTCGCCGAATTCCTCGAGCAGCCCCTGGCTGATCTTGTAGGCGCCCTGGTATTGGGCGACTTCCTCGCCCATCAGGAAGACGGTCTCGTCGCGCCGCATCTCCTCGGCCATGGCATCGCGCAGAGCCTCGCGCACGGTCATCGCCCGGGTCTCGCCGTCATAATCGGGCTCGGGTCCGACCTTGGGCGTGGCCGGCGCCGCCGGAATGCCGGTGGCCGCCGGTTCCTTGGGTGCCGCGTCGGCCTTGTAGCCCGGCACCTCGGGCTTGGCAGCGGGTTTCTCCTCGGACTCGGCGGGAGCCGGCGCGACAGCCGCCTCGTCGATCTCAGACGCCTCCTCGCCCTCGCCGAGGATCACCGCGATGGGCGTGTTGACCGCCACGCCCTCGCTGCCTTCCGGCACCAGAATCTTGCCCAGCGTGCCCTCGTCCACGGCTTCCATTTCCATGGTCGCCTTGTCGGTCTCAATCTCGGCGAGGATATCACCGCTGGCGACGGCGTCTCCTTCCTTCTTCAGCCATTTGGCCAGCTTGCCGTCGGTCATCGTGGGCGACAGCGCCGGCATCAGTACTTGCGTCGGCATGGCGTTTTCCTTCCTAAATCCCTTTGGTCCGCATCCGTCAGGCGTCGACCAGCACGTCGGTGAACAATTCGGACGGATCAGGCTCCGGACTCTGCTGCGCGAACTCGGCGGCCTTCGTGATGATCGCCTTGACCTCGCGGTCGATATCCTTGAGCGCATCCTCGTCCGCCAACTTGTTTTCAAGCAGGAGGTTGCGCAGGTTGTCGATCGGATCGCTCTCCTTGCGCATCTTGCTGACCTCTTCCTTGGTGCGGTACTTGGCGGGGTCGGACATGGAATGGCCGCGATAGCGGTAGGTCTTCATCTCGAGGATGATCGGACCCTTGCCGGACCGACAGTGGGCAACCGCCTTCTCGCCGGCCTTGCGAACCTCGATGACGTCCATCCCGTTGACCTGAACGCCCGGGATGCCGTAGGCATCGCCGCGACGGTACAGTTCGACACTCGCCGAGGCTCGTGCCACGGCCGTGCCCATGCCGTAGAGGTTGTTCTCGATGACGTAGACGACCGGCAGCTTCCAAAGACTGGCCATGTTGAAGGATTCATAGACCTGGCCCTGGTTGACCGCGCCGTCGCCGAAGTAGGCAAAACAAACGCCGCCGTCGTTCTTGTACTTG
>JAVEYE010000404.1:0-3393 GCA_034003665.1 Rhodospirillales bacterium
CCATGGACAGCGCCCTTGGGCCGGCCTTGCTGGCCCATGACGGGGCGCCGTTCCATGTCGCCGGCAAACTTCGGATCAACGTTTGGAAGGGCGTCGAATCGGTGCAACTGATCGTCGACGACGCCGCCCCCGCATGGTAGAGGGCGGCCGCCGGCAATGATCGTCGAGGCGATGGGCGCTATTTGGCCCAGACCTCATCCTTCTTGAGGATCTTAGGCACCGGATTGGCGCGCAGCCGGTAGGCGTCGGGCATCCCCTTGCCGAGAAGCGGCCGCAGATAGAACACGAAATCGTTGGTGACGTTGTTGCCCGCCTCGTTGATGAAGGAATCCGGCATCGTCGCGGTCTTGCCGGCAACGTCCGGCAGGTGGCTCAGGCGGTAGTCCACCGAATAATAGCCGGTGCGGTGGATGGTGACCGATCCGTCGCAGTCGCCCCAGTGGGCATACTGCACGGCCTTTTCGCCGACCTCGCGCGCCTCGCGCTGGTCGACGTCGGACACGCAGCCCAGGAACGAGCGCTGCAGATAGCCGAAGGTGTCGCCGCGCACCCGCGGAATGTTGGTGTGTTTCTTGAGGATGTCGGACAACCGGTCGGCCAGGGCGCCGGTGCCGGAAAGCTGGACGTTGCCGTGGGCGTCACGCTCGACCTTGTCGACCAGCTTTGAAATGATCGGCGAGCCGCTGCCGTCGTGGATGCCCTCTGCGACGGCGATAATGCAGCGCCCGTACTTGTCGTAGCACTCCTTTACGTCGGAGATGAACTTATCGACGACGAATGGGCGCTCCGGCATGTAGATAAGGTGTGGGCCGTCGTCCTCGAACTTGCGGCCCAGCGCCGAGGCGGCGGTAAGGTATCCGGTATGGCGACCCATCACCACGGCGACGTAAACGCCCGGCAGCGCGCGGTTGTCGGCGTTGACACCGGCGAAGGCCAGCGCCACGAAGCGCGCCGCCGACGGATAGCCTGGTGTGTGGTCGTTGACGGCAAGATCGTTGTCGATGGTCTTGGGAATGTGGATGCAGCGCATCGGGTAATCGTTCTTGCGGGCCTGCTCGCTGACGATGCGCAGCGTGTCCGATGAATCGTTGCCGCCGATATAGAAGAACGTCTCGATGCCGTGCGCCTTCAGAACCTTAAAAATTTCCTGGCAGTACTTGAGGTCAGGCTTGTCGCGGGTCGAGCCGAGGGCCGAGCAGGGCGTTTCGGCGACCAGTTCCAGGTTGTGGGCGGTTTCCTGCGTAAGGTCGAGGAATTCCTCGTCGACGATGCCGCGTACGCCGTAATGCGCCCCGTAGACGCGCTCGACTGCGGCGAACTTTCGCGACTCGATAACGGCGCCGACCATCGACTCGTTGATCACGGCCGTCGGGCCACCGCCTTGAGCGACCAGGACCTTCCCCTTAAGCATGTGCGCAACCCTTTCCCGGAAACATGAGGAACCCGACTAGACGCAACCGCTTCGGCAGGCTCTTGTAAAGAATGCGGCCGGGCGGACGAGGAGATTTTATGGGGATCGCCCGATTATGCAAAGGCCCATTCTCGGTCGCATACGGCTGATCAAGCGGAATGTCGCAGGGTGGACAACCACGAAGGCTTGATTTTCCCGGCCAGGGCGTATAGATGACACCAACCCAGGCCCGACCCCATCGTCTAGAGGCCTAGGACACCGCCCTTTCACGGCGGCAACGCGGGTTCGAATCCCGCTGGGGTCGCCAATCTTTTCAAAGGGTTACGAGCCGCCGGAAGGCGGCTTCTCTGTTTTGTGCGGAACATTTTCGGAAAAGGTGGCGGCATTTCCCTCGGGTTGCCGCTGATCGTCAATCGGCATCGTTAGGGCACCGGGCGGCTTCAGGATGCTCCCCACCCTCGATCTGTGTCGGCCCCCTGTCCCGAATTCGGGCTGCGGGACGGTCAGGGGCATGACGATGACGCCTGCGGCAATCTTTCCGCCATTGGCTTGCCACGAAAACAAGCCGGTCTCCTCGATGTCTAAACATCAGTTCCAGAGCAGTCGTCCTGCGGCCAACTCGCCATTTTGCGCGAGAGTGTGAAGTATCACAGTTGCATCACAAAAATATTTGCGGTATTTTTTGCCTATCATGAGACGCTCATTTGAACTCGTTAGATGCGCCTTGGGCTTGGCCGATGCTGGCCCGGCGTGGGTCGGCTCCGTGATTTTGGGGGCCTGGACGGGCAGGGATGTCGAAGCCCGGGAGAAGCATATCGCCGAGCTTGAGCTCATCGGCGTTGCCCGCCCCGGTCGCGTACCGGCCTTCTATCGCATCCCCGTGGACAGGCTGACCCTTGACGATCGGATCGAGGTGGTGGGGGCGAACACCAGCGGAGAGGTGGAGGTCGTCACCTTCGTTCTCGACGACGGAATTTGGATCGGTCTTGGCTCCGATCATACCGACCGCGAAGTCGAGGCCTACTCGGTATCGGTGTCCAAGCAGCTTTGTCCCAAACCCATCGCCCAAGAAGTTTGGCGCCTCGACGACATCGCCGACCATTGGGATCGGCTGGTCTTGCGTGCCCATGTCGTGACGGATAGGGGGCGACGAGTCTACCAGGAAGGCGATGTCAGCGGTTTGCTGTCGCCGTCCGAGTTGGCGACGGGATTGAGCGGCGGCCTAGCCGCCCTGCCGAAAGGCACGGCGCTTTTCGGCGGAACCCTTCCGGTGGTGGGTGAAATCGGGCACGCCGATTGCTTCGAGATCGAGATGATCGACCCGGTGGCCAATCGCACGATCCGTCATGCCTATCAGGTCGAATGCTTGCCCCCTGAAGGATGAGGGGAAGGACGGCGGCAGTGGACAACCGTGGTTTTGACCAGGACCGGTTCAGTGGAGGCGGCAAAACCATCCGCCCACACCAGCGGCATGATGCGGAGAAGCGTGGCCACAACTCATTGGGCGATATCGCCTATGCCGAAATAAAGCGGCGGATCATCAATCTCGATTTCAGACCCGGGGATTATCTCAACGAAGCCTCTGTTTGCGCGAAATTGGGAATGACGCGCTCCCCCGTGCATCAGGCCATGCAACGCCTGATGCATGAAGGATTGGTGCGCGTCATTCCGCGCAAGGGCGTTTTCGTTCAACCGGTAACGTTCGACGAAGTTGCCGACGTCATCGACGTGCGTTTCCTCAACGAGCCCTATTGCGTTGAACGCGCGACGGAGGCTGCGACGGCGGCCGAGCTCCAGGAAATGACGCGCATCCTTGGCCGGGCCGCATCGATGATTGTCGCCCGCGACATCGAAGGACTGATGAACCTGGACCGCGCATTTCATCGGGCAATTGCGCGAGCGGCCAGAAACGTGGTTCTGGCCGACCTGTTGTCCACCCTTCACGACCGCTCTCTTCGGTTCTGGTTCATTTCCCTTTCCGA
>JAVEYE010000405.1:0-3383 GCA_034003665.1 Rhodospirillales bacterium
CAACATGGGGCCGGCCGTCGGTTCCCGGGCCATCACCATGGCGGGCGCGCTCGTCCTTGCCGCCGTTTTCGAGACGGCGGGGGCGACGCTGGCCGGCGGCGACGTGGTGGCGACCATCGCCAAGGGCATCGTCGATCCCCAAACGATGGCCGACGCCGGCGTCTTCGTGACGGCGATGATGGCGGCCCTGCTGGCCGCCGCCCTCTGGCTCAACCTCGCCACCTGGATCGGCGCCCCGGTATCCACGACCCACGCCATCGTCGGCGGCGTCATGGGGGCCGGCATCGCCGCCAGCGGGCTGGCCGCCGTCACCTGGCCGACCATGGGGGCGATCGCCGCCAGTTGGGTGATCTCGCCGGTGATGGGCGGCGCCGTGGCGGCGCTGTTCCTGTCGTTCATCCGTCACGCCATCATTTACCAGGAGGACCGCATCGCGGCGGTCCGCCGCTGGGTGCCGGTGCTAGTCGCGATCATGGCGGCGACCTTCGGCGCCTATCTGCTGCTCAAGGGCCTCGGTCACGTCTGGACGCCGTCCGCCGCCGTGGTGGGGCTCGCCGCCGCCGCCCTGTTCGTCGCCGCCTGGCTGCTCACGCGACCGCTGATCGCCCGCCAGTCCGCCGGGCTCGAGAATCGCAAGAAGGCCGTGCACGGCCTGTTTTCGGCGCCGCTCATCTGCGCCGCCGCGATGCTGTCCTTCGCCCACGGCGCCAACGACGTCGCCAATGCGGTGGGCCCGCTGGCCGCCATCGTCGGCGCCCTGTCCTCGGGCGGCGTCACCGCCGAGGTGGGCATTCCCTACTGGGTCCTCGTCGTCGGCGCCTTGGGCATCTCGGTCGGCCTGGTGCTGTTCGGGCCGCGCCTCATCCGCACGGTCGGCGAGAAGATCACCAAACTCAACCCCATCCGCGCCTTCTGCGTGGCCCTGTCGGCGGCGATTACCGTGCTGATCGCCTCCGCCCTGGGCCTGCCGGTCAGTTCCACCCACATCGCGGTGGGCGGCGTCTTCGGGGTCGGCTTCCTGCGCGAGGTCCTGCACAACCGGCGCCGCCAGCGGTGGGCCGAGGAAATGGCGGAGGAGCCGGCCACGATCCCGGCCGTCAAGGACAAGGCCGCCGACGGCGAGGCGGCGCCCCACAAGAAAAAGAAGAAAAAGAAACTCAAGCTGGTGCGCCGCAAGCACCTGGGCACCATCGTCGCCGCCTGGGTGGTGACGGTGCCGCTGGCCGCCCTGCTGGGCGCCCTGCTGTTCGTCCTGCTGGACTGGGGCCGGGCGGCCCTGCTTTAGCCCAAGGCGGCCAGGGCGGCGGCGTGCAGTGCCGCCGATTCGGGCGAAAAGCAGCAGAAGATCACCCGTTCCAGCGTGTCGTCGCCGGCCAGAAAGGCGGCCACCGTCGCCACCGCGATGTCCGCCGCCGGCCCGGCCGGGAAGCGATAGACGCCGGTGCTGATGGCCGGAAAGGCGACGCTTTTGAGCCCGTGGGCGACGGCGATTTCCAGCGAACGGCGATAGCAGCCGGCCAGCAGGATGTGCTCGCCCCGTCCGCCGCCGTGCCAGACCGGCCCCACCGTGTGGATGACGTGGCGGGCCTTGAGGCCATGGCCGCCGGTGATCCTGGCGTCGCCGGTCGGGCAGCCGCCGAGCGTGCGGCATTCGGCCAGCAGCCCCGGCCCGGCGGCGCGATGAATGGCGCCGTCGACGCCGCCGCCGCCCAGAAGCGACTCGTTGGCGGCGTTGACGATGGCATCGACGTCAAGCGTCGTGATGTCGGCGGTGATGACGCTGGTCCGCGGGTCCACGCTTCCCCCTTCCGTTCAGTCCCCGGCCGCCGCCGCCGCCCGCTCGGGCGGAAAGCGCCGCATCATCCAGAGGAGAAGGGCGAGGCCGGGCAGCGCGGCGACGGTGGAGAGCAGGAAGAAATCGATCCAGCCGACCGCCTCGGCCAGATAGCCGCCCTGGGCGGCCAGCACGGTGCGGCCGACGGCGGCGAGGCTGGACAGCAGCGAATACTGGGTGCCGGTGTAAGAAAGGCTGCACAGCGCCGAGATGTAGGCGACGAAGGCGGCCGAGCCCATGCCGCCCGACACGTTCTCGATGGCGATGGTGGCGGTCAGCCACAGGCGGTCGGCCCCGACGTGGGCCTGCCAGGCGAACATCAGGTTGGACACCGCCTGCAGGACGCCGCAGACCAGCAGGCTGCGCGGTATGCCGATGCGGGCCACCAACACCCCGCCCATGGCGGTGCCGAGGATCGTCGCGACGAAGCCGTAAAGCTTGGAGATCTCGGCGATGTCGGCCTTGGTGAAGCCGATCTTGATGTAGAACGGGTTGGCCATGACCCCGGCCATGGCGTCGCCCAGCTTGTAGAGGACGACGAAGGCGAGGATGACCGCCACCGTCCAGCCGTGGCGGCGCAGCATGTCGGCGAACGGCCCCACGAAGGCGTCGCGCGCCCACGCCGCCAGGCCGGGGGCCGGCGGCGCCGTCAGCCGGGCGGGCGCGGTCGGCTCGCGGCTGGCCAACACGACCAGGGCGCCGCAGCCGACCAGGCCGGCCATCGTCGCATAGACCCAGAACCACGCCATCGCCTCGGCCAGCAAAAGGGCGCCGGCCCCCGACACCAGCATGGCGGCGCGATAGCCGAACTGGACCGCGGCGGCGCCGGCGCCGTATTGGCTTTCCTCGAGGATCTCGACGCGGTAGGCGTCGATCACGATGTCCTGGCTGGCCGAGCAGAAGGCGACGACGAGGGCCAGCGCCGCCACCGTCCACGGATCGGCCGCCGGGTCGCTGGCGCCCAGCGCCAGCAGGGCGGCGATCAGCGCCGCCTGGGTGGTCAGCGCCCAGCCGCGGCGGCGCCCGAACAGCCGGGTCATGCCCGGCACCGGCGCGCGGTCGACCAGCGGCGCCCACAGGAACTTGAAACTGTAGGGAACGCCGACCATGGCGAACAGGCCGACGGCGGCCAGCGACACCCCGTCCTCGGTCAGCCACACCGCCAGCGTCGAGCCGGTCAGCGCCAGCGGCAGGCCGGACGAGAACCCCAGCAGCAGGACCACCAGGATGCGCCGGTCCGCATAGACGGCGAGCGACCGCCCCCAACCCGTCATGGCCGCCATTCCGTTACGATATCGCAACAAAATCGGGCGGCCGGTCGGCGGCGGAACGAAGCGGGGACGAGAAGAGCATGGGCCATGGCGGGCAGCCTAGCGGTCCGCCGCCCCCCTGAAAAGCCGGAAAACGGGGCCAAAACCGTTTGCAGCCGCAGCACCGCGTCCTGTGCTCCGCTTGCCGTCATGCCCGGACTTGTTCCACGGCTGTCCGGTTTAATTTCATGCCCACAGCAGCACCATCTGGCTGGGATTGATTTTGGGTATCGGATCAT
>JAVEYE010000406.1:0-3371 GCA_034003665.1 Rhodospirillales bacterium
GGGCCCTCCTAGACGACCGCGCCGGCAACCGCAGCCAAGTCCTTGGCGTGGCCGAGTCCCTGGGCCACCGTTTCCACGTTCAGGAACTTACCTATACGGCGGCGGCGGCGTTGCCGAATTTCTTCGTGGGGGCGTCGTTCGCCGGGCTGACCGGCACCAGCCGCATCAACCTGGTGGCGCCGTGGCCCGACCTGGTCATCGCTGCCGGCCGGCGGACCGCGCCGATCGCCCGCAAAATCAAGAAGGAAAGCGGTGAGCGGACGATACTGGTTCAGATCATGTATCCCGGCGACGCCGGCGCCGACGAATTCGACCTCATCGCGACGCCCAAGCACGATTCCATCAGACCGCGGCCCAACCTCATCGAGGTCACCGGCGCCCCGCACCGCGTCACCCCCGAAAAGCTGGCCAAGGCCGCCCACCAATGGCAAGGGCGCTTCGACGACCTGCCGCATCCCTGGATCGCCTTGATTGTCGGGGGGTCGTCGAAGCGTCGTACGTTCACCGCCGACATGGCGTGCGAACTGGGCCGCACGGTATCGGACATGGCGATACGGGCCGGCGGTTCCCTCCTGATCACCACCAGCCGGCGAACCGGCGAGGCCGAAGATCCGCTGCTCGACGAGATCAAGGCGCCCCACTTCGTTTTCCGATGGGGCGATGCCGGCGATAACCCGTACTTTGCCTTTCTGGCACTAGCCGATGCCGTGGTGGTGACCGGCGATTCCGCTTCGATGGCGTCCGAAGCGTGCGCAACCCGGGGGCCGGTCTACATTTATGCGCCGAAGGCATTGACGCCGCTCAAGCTCGCCAAGCTGCACGCCGACCTGTTCGACCGCGGTTACGCCCGGCCGTTGGCCGACCGCCTGGAAAGCTGGAGTCATCCGCCTCTCAATACGGCGACCGACATCGCCCAGGAAATCCGACGACGTTTCGTAGCCTAGCCTAGGGGAACGACCAGAGGCTCCCATCATGCGCCCGAGCATAATCTTTGATGATCGCGTGTTGACCTGTATCCGGGCTGCTCCCTGCGTCGGCATCGGCCTCGACCTTCGCCGCGAGCCAGCCTGGAACCGACAGTCAAAGGCACGCAAGCCGACCTGACCGCACGAAAGGAAAGATAGTCATGTCCTCCGCTTCGCTGATTCTGCGCGGCCGTTACGTCATCACCGACGCCTCCAAGGAAAATTGTGGGCTGCTTGAGGATGGCGGTGTGCTGATCGTCGGAGAGCGGGTCGTCGAGACCGACCGCTTCGCCGACCTCGCCAAACGCCACCCCAAGGCCCGCGTTCTTGGCGACGGCAGCCAACTGGTCATGCCCGGCCTCATCGACGCTCACAGCCACGGCCACGGACTCAGCCGTATCCAGGCGGGGGTGTTTTTCGACTACCTGGAAAACATGATCCTCGATTGGCCGTGGCGGGTCGCCCTGCCGCAGGAACTGGCCTGCCCGCTGACCGCTATCCGCCATCTGCGAATGGGCTTCACCACGGTTCATCACAACGGCTGGGACAACATGGGGCCGCAGGCCCTCGCCCAGGCCCGTGCCGGCATCGCCCGCTACAAGGAAACCGGCATCCGGCTCGCCTATTCGCCGGCCGTGCGCAACATCAACCGGTTCGCCTGCGACGAGCAGGATTTCCTGCAATCGCTGCCTCCCGACCTGCGGGCCATGGCCGAGCCTTTCACCGCCTACGACAGCCAAGCCGTCGGCGAGCAGTACCTCGAACTGTTCGATGCGCTCTACGCCGAACACAACACCGACGCCCACCATGTCTTTCTGTCGCCCAGTTGGGCGCACGGCGTAACGCCTGACCTGCTGCAGCGCATCAAGGCCAGAGCCGAGGAATTGGGCGGCATCCCGCTCCATATCCACACGCTGCAGACGCCGCACCAGCGGGCCTATGGCATCATGAAGCACGGCAAGTCGCTGCTCGCCTATCTCGACGACCTCGGCTTGGTCGATCGCAATATCACTTATGGACACGCCATCTGGGTCGATGAAAAGGACATCGCGCTGCTGGCCAAGCGCGGCGCATCGGTTTCCAACCACCCGAGCTGCAACTTCCATGTCCGCAACGGCATCGCGCCGGTCTACGAATTCGTGAAGGCGGGCGTGAATGTCGCCCTTGGAGTCGACGACAAGTCGATCAATGACGACGACGATCCCTTCATGGAAATGCGCATGATGCACAAGGTGCACAGGGTAGGGGGCTTCGATCTGGAAAATACCCCACCCTTGAGCGCCCGCGACGTCATCAAGATGGCAACCCTCAACGGCGCGCGCTGCCTGGGCTTCGAGGGAAATTTGGGGGCCCTGGTTGCCGGCCAGTTCGCCGATGCCGTCGTCGTCGACATCGACGACATGATGGACGATCCGTGGGTCAAGCCAGGAATCGACATTCCCGAGTTGCTCATCCACCGGGCCAAGGGAACGCAGGTCCGGACCGTTGTCGTTGGCGGCCGCGTGGTGGTCGAGGATCGCCGTTTTGTCGACTACGACGTCGATGCCCTGTTCCGTGAAGTCCGCGCCTTCTGCGACAAGGGAGTTGCGCCAGCCGCCGCCAAGGACGCCGCCGCCATGAAACGCCTGATGCCGCACCATCAACGCTGGCACAACGCCATGTTGAAGCATCTTGACGTCAGCCAGCCCTTCTACCTGATGAACGGTCGCCGCTGAAGGCTATACCGCCTTGGAATGGCGGGCCTGGCCCGCTTGAAGGTAGGTATCGAAGGCGGCGGCGACCAGACGCACGAACGGGCGTCCGGCCTCCGTCATGGCGATGCGACGACCGTCGAGGATGACGACACCATCGCTTTGCAGCGGCGCCAGCGCGGCCAATTCCGCGTCATAACCATCCGCCGGAACGCCGTGTCGGCGGGATATTGAAACGAGATCGACCTTCAGGTCGCACATCAACCGCTCGATGATGTCGGCCCGTACTCGGTCTTCGGGACTCAGCGCGAAGCCGCGCACGGTGGCCAGGGTTCCGGCCTCGATGGCCCGCGCATAGTCCTTGAGCGGCGAGACGTTCTGCACGTAACCCTGTGGCAGAGACCCGATGGCGGAGGCTCCGAAGCCAAGGAGAACCGATGCGCCGTCTACCGTGTAGCCTTGGAAATTTCGGTGCAGCCGTCCGTGACCGAGCGCCACCGCCAGGGCGTCGTCCGGGCGCGCGAAATGATCGAGTCCGACGGCGACGTAACCGGCAGCGACCAGGCGGGCGGAGGCGACCGTAAACTGCCGCCAGCGGTCCACCGTTCCCGGCAGGGCGGCCTCGTCGATCAACTTCTGGTGCGCCGTCATCCAGGGCACATGGGCATAGCCGAAAAGGGCGACCCGTTGCGGCTCCAAGGTCAGCGCTTGGTCA
>JAVEYE010000407.1:0-3332 GCA_034003665.1 Rhodospirillales bacterium
CTGGCGGCGCGCCACGCCGGCAGCAGGCCGCCGCAGGTGCACAGGGCCATGGAGACCAGGCCGATCCAGAGGATGTCGAAGCCATGGATCGACGCCGGCAACTGGCTGAACAGGTAGAACTCTGCCGGGAACACCTCCTGCCCGGTCACCCAGCGCAGGAAGCCGAGGATGGCATTGCGATAGCGAATGACCAGCAGGCCGAGGGAGATGCCGCAGCCGGTGCCCAGCAGCCCGACCATGAACCCCTGGAGCAGGAAGATCCGCATGACCGTGCCGCCTCCCGCGCCGAGGGCCTTGAGCAGGCCGATCTCGCGCGTCTTCTGCACCACCACCGTGATCAGCGTGTTGGCGATGCTGAACGCCGCGACCAGAACAATGAAGATCAGCAGGAAAAACTGCATGTTCTTTTCCACCGCCAGCACCCCGAGAAACTTGCTGTTCAACTCCTGCCAGGTGTAGATCTGGAGCCCCGGCAACTTCTGCTGCAGCGCCCGCTGCGCCGGCCCCGGATGGAACGGATTGTCGATCCGCACATACACCGCATTGGCGGCACCCAGCGGCAGCCCAAACAGGTCGTCCGCATCGTCCAGGTTCAGGAACACCACCCCGCGGTCGAAGTCGTACTTGCCGAAGGAAAAGATGCCGCTCACCTTGTATTCCCCGGGCAGATACACCCGGGAGAATTCGCTGAATTCGACCCGCCCGTCCCGGTTGACATTGACCATCTTGGCGAGCTTCGCGGGAGCGTGGATGATCAGCTTGTCGCCGATGCCGATCCCCATCTCGGCGGCCACCAGGTCGCTGATCATCACCTCGCCCGACTCCAGCGAGAAGCTGCCATAGCGCACCGCCCCGGACACGTCGATGCCTGCCGTGTCCTGGTCGGGGTAGATGCCAATCACCGT
The DNA here is from genome assembly GCA_034003665.1 of Rhodospirillales bacterium. Lineage (GTDB taxonomy): Bacteria > Pseudomonadota > Alphaproteobacteria > Rhodospirillales > Shumkoniaceae > Shumkonia. The sequence continues at coordinate 906 of JAVEYE010000407.1, forward strand.
CTTCGGCACGAACCGCCCTTCGTGCTGAAGCAGGGCCGACTGCTGCACCACCGGCGCGGCCTGCGCCCCGATCGCCGCCGCCGCCGCCTTTACCGTCTCCGGACGGTCGATGTACCCGCGTGTCATGTCGAAGACCTGAAGGTGCGCGGTCGTTTCCAGAAGCTTGCTCTTGAACTCGTCCGTGAACCCCGTCATCACGGCAATGACCACGATCAGCACGGCCACTCCAAGCATCACCCCAAGCACCGAAATGCAGGTGATCACCGATACCGCGTTCCGCTTCGGACGCAAGTACCGCCAGGCTAGGAATAGTTCCGTCGTCAGGCTCATATCGGTTTCCCATTGTGAAGCCCGTAACATACATGCGCCGCGCCGATTGTCACCATGCTTGCATGTTTCTCTCAGGCGGCTATGTTACCCGCCGCCTGCCGGACTCCGGCAGTGGCAGTTTTCAGGCGGCTTAGCTCAGCTGGTTAGAGCGTCGGAATCATAATCCGCAGGTCCTCGGTTCAAATCCGAGAGCCGCCACCAATTTTCTCCCCTCCGCACAGATCGGCAACGGCCCGCTCTGCGGATTGGGTCGCGTCGGGAACTCGGGAAGACCATGATGGTCTCCTGCAGAGACGCTGGGGCGCAGAGAAATTCAGGATCCCAACGGGGGCGCACCCTGCACGATCAACGATCCAAGCATACGAGGGCACTGGGGGCCGCGCTTGGCGGTGAGTCCACCATGCTGGTCCTTAAGAAAAAGGACATGTCCTCTCAGCGTGCCGGATGAAACATTTTCCCCGGACAGCGAGTATATTGTATTGGGACGTAACGACAAGGAATGCGCATGGACAGCCTCACGAAAATGCGACGGCAACGTCAATTCGGCTTGGCTGCCGCCCTGGTCCTGTTGGCGGGCCTGCTGGCTTACAGCGTGCTGCGGCCGGATCCGGAGGAGAAGGAATTCCAGCGTCTGAAGGGCATCGTGCTCACGGACAATCCCCACGACGACAATTCCCGGCGCGAGTTTCGCGAGGCGATGGCCCGTCTCAGCCCCGAAACCCAGAAGAGGCTGATGCGCGAGGTGATGCGCGAGCAACTCCACCGTGCCCGCGAGGAAGCCCAGTCCTGGTCGGAAGAGCAGAAGACGGCGCGGATCGACGAACTGATCCTCGACGTCCGGAAGAACTTTGCCAAGCTCACCGGCGACGAACGTGAGGAAATCCGGAAGAACTTCCAGTCCGACGAAGGCAAGGAACGGCTGCGAAATTCGCTCGATTTCTACTACCAGGAGTTCACCGCCGAGGAGCGGAAGACCCTCGACCCTCTGGTCGGCGAGTTCCTAGCCCACCTCGACGCCCTGTGAATTTCGACGGCGGGAAGAAGGAAGGCATTATGCCGGAGATTTGCGGACAGATCGGTTGCTCCAGCGACCTGTCCCGCGACATCGCCTGGCAACGCATGCTCCTGTCCTATTTCTTCGCGGGCTACTCGATGATCTCGATCTGCGCCATGGCCCTGATGTTCTCCGCCATCCTCAAGCGTGCCACCATTGCCGCGGTCGTCCCGTTGGGCGTCTACTACACCAGCCACATCCTCGGCTGGCTGCCCTTGCTGGAAAGCATCCAGCGCTTCCTGCCCACCCGCTACCTGATGGTCTGGAAATACTTCCTCGCCCCGGAAATTCCCTGGCCGGACATCCTTCACGACGGCGCCTTCCTGGCCGTCTACACCCTCGCCTACATCCTCGTCGCTGGCACCGTCTTCTCCACCACCGACCTCTGAGCCAGCGCGCAGGCGGCGGCCTTGGCGGGTTCTGCACAGGAGGATGAGCTGTCCGCCACATTGGGGGGCAGGTGGGGTTATTTTGCATCGGCGCTTGCTTGACAACAGGGGCATATGGCTTATATTTAATAGCCATAACTGGATTTCCCGCCACGGCGGGCAGGCATCATCAGCACGACTATGGCGGGGGTGGGATGTATTTCGTGACGCTGTGCCTTAGGGGAAAGGCGAAAGGTTTTTCGCCCCTCCGATTCGGCACGGTGGTCAACGGGCGCATGGCGTTGAACGATGCCGGCCGCGCGGCGGCGGACTGTTGGCGGGCGATTCCGGCGCATTTTCCGCAGGCCGTCCTGGATGAATGGATCGTCATGCCGAATCATTTGCATGGGATCGTCATGATATCCGGCGATGGCAGGGGCGAAAAATCTTTCGCCCTAGCCGCCCCGGATGGCCGCCCCTGCGGCACATCGCGTACACTGGGCTCGATTGTGCGCGGTTTCAAAATCGGCGTCACGAAATTCCTGGGCGGCGATTCTCCGTGGCAACGCAATTACTACGACATCATCATCCGCGACGCACGCGCCCTGGATGCCATCCGCCGATACATCCGCGACAACCCCGCCCATTGGGACACGCTGCGCCATGGCGAACCGC
>JAVEYE010000408.1:0-3331 GCA_034003665.1 Rhodospirillales bacterium
CAGCCGGAAGTGTTCATGACCACCAATGCGTGCGGGTGAACGAAGGTCCGGCGCCTGAATGGCCCGGAAGACAAGCAAGCCATATAATCTACCACTCCCCCCTTCCGGCGGACAAGCTTTGCCACGCGGGTTTCGGCCGGCGCGCCTTGACATCGTCTGCGAGATATCGTAAAAATGAACGCAACGACAGAGGCAGGCGAGCACAAGGCGGGTCGTTCCGTTCGGTGCGAACAGGCCGGTATGGAGGTCCATGAAGGACTCCGTGCCGGCCTTTTTGTTTTACGGGATGAGGCGGGTCGCACGGAAAACAAAGGAAGGAAGACACACAGATGGCACTCACATGCAAGAACAGGAAGCTGGTCCAATGGGTCAAGGACGTTCAGGATATGGTCACGCCGGACAAGGTCGTCTGGTGCGACGGGTCCCCGGCGGAATACGACGCCATGATCAAGATCATGGTGGACGCCGGCGCGGCGACCCCGCTGAAAAAGAGGCCGAACAGCTACCTGTTCCGCAGCCACCCCAGCGACGTGGCGCGGGTCGAGGACCGGACCTACATCGCGTCCGTGACGCAGGACGAAGCCGGGCCGACCAACAACTGGATCGATCCGGTCGGCCTGAAGGAGACCATGCGCGGACTCTACAGCGGCTGCATGAAGGGCCGCACCCTGTACGTGATCCCCTTCAGCATGGGCCCCATCGGCTCGCCCATCTCGAAGATCGGCATCGAGATCACCGATTCTCCCTACGTCGTGGCGAACATGCACATCATGACGCGTGTCGGCGACCGGGTGATCGAAACCCTGGGTGAGAATGGCGAGTTCATCCCCTGCCTGCACTCCGTCGGCGCGCCGCTCGAACCCGGCCAGCAGGACGTCACCTGGCCCTGCGCCCCGATCGAGAAGAAGTATATCGCCCACTTCCCGGAGGAGAACCTGATCTGGTCCTTCGGCTCCGGTTACGGCGGCAACGCCCTGCTGGGCAAGAAATGCCTGGCTCTGCGCATCGCCTCCACCATGGCCCGGCGCGAGGGGTGGATGGCCGAGCACATGCTCATCCTGCGCCTGACCAATCCGCAGGGCAGGCGCTTCCACATTGCCGCCGCCTTCCCCAGCGCCTGCGGCAAGACCAACCTCGCCATGCTCCAGCCCTCCATTCCGGGCTGGACATGCGAATGCATCGGCGACGACATCGCCTGGATGAAGATCCGTCCCGACGGACGCCTGCACGCCATCAATCCCGAAGCCGGCTTCTTCGGCGTCGCCCCGGGCACCAGCTACAAGTCCAACCCCATGGCCATGGAGAGCATCAAGGCCAATGCCATCTTCACCAACTGCGTGCTGACCGATGATGGCGACATCTGGTGGGAGGAGATGGACGTCCCGTGCCCGCACGGCATCGACTGGAAGGGCAACGACTGGACGCCGGACAAGAAGGACGCCGACGGGAAGCCCGTCAAGGGCGCGCACCCCAACGCGCGTTTCACCGCACCGGCGCGGCAATGCCCGGTCATCTGCCCCGATTGGGAGAACCCCGACGGCGTGCCGATCGACATTTTCATCTTCGGCGGCCGCCGCTCCAAGCTGGTGCCGCTGGTCAGCCAGGCCTTCGACTGGGACCACGGCGTCTACATGGGCGCCACGGCCGCCTCCGAAGCGACCGCCGCCGCGCTGGATGTCAAGAAGGCCATCCGCCGCGACCCGATGGCCATGCTGCCCTTCTGCGGCTATCACATCGGCGACTACTGGCAGCACTGGTTCAACATGGGGGACAAGCTGGGCGCCAAGGCGCCGAAGATCTTCTACGCGAACTGGTTCCGCAAGTCCGCCGACGGCAAGTGGCTGTGGCCGGGCTTCGGCGACAACATCCGCGTCCTGAAATGGATGTGCGAGCGCGTCGAGGGCAAGGTCGGCGCAGTCGAGACGCCTGTCGGCTATGTGCCGCATGCGTCCGATCTGGACGTCGCCGGCCTGAAGATCGACACGGCCGAGGTCGATGAACTGCTGCGCATCGACGTCGACGGCTGGAAGGGCGAGGTGCCGGAGATCGAGGCCTATCTCAACGCGGCCGGAGACCGGCTGCCGGCACGGATGCAGGCGCAGCTTGCCGGATTGAAGAAACGCGTCGGCCTGTGAAGCCGTTGCCGTTCTTTGCCGTCGACTGGATATTCGAGCAAACCACACACCCGACAAGGATCTTGACATGAAGACCAGCACCATCGTTTCCATCGTGATGGGAAGTCAGTCGGACCTCGATACGCTCAAAGAGGCCTCGGCCGTCCTCAAGGAGTTCGGCGTGCCCCACGAGGTCCGCGTGATCTCGGCCCACCGGACGCCCGAAGTGGCGCGGGAGTATGCCCTTTCGGCCTCGGAGCGCGGCGTGAAGATCATCATTGCCGGCGCGGGCAAGGCGGCCCATCTGGCGGGCGTGCTCGCCGCAATGACCGTTCTGCCGGTCATCGGGGTCCCCATGACGACCAGCGATCTCGGCGGCCTGGATTCGCTGTTATCCATGGTGCAGATGCCTGGCGGCATCCCGGTGCCCACGATGGCCATCGGCAAGGCCGGCGCCAAGAATGCGGCGCTCTTTGCCGTCGCCGTTCTCGCGCTGGCCAACGAGGCACTTCACGCGCAATTGGTCGCCTATCGCGAGCGCATGACCCGGGAGGTTGTGAATGCGGATCAGGCCCTTCAGGCAAGCGCCATGGGCTGAATCCCCCCGAGACACCCCATGCAACAAGAACGCACCGACGCCCTGCCCGGACTGCAGAGAGCCGCAAGCCATCAGGAATGGCCGGAAACATGGGTGGTCTTCGCCACGTTCGAACGCGGCGACAGCGCTCATCGGCAGCCCGGCACCTCACCCCATCACCGCGGCGCGTGAATGAAGACGGGGCGGGAGATTCCGCCGCCGGCGAAGGCATTGCGGACGCGGACGGTCAGGACGTTGTCTTCTCCGAAACGGACAACGCCGGCCGGCGCGTCGGCGAAAAACGGGCTGTCATAGATGTCGTTCACGGAGCGGCCCTCGGATTCGGCGGTGTGTTCGCGCAGGAGTTGGCCGTTCAGGTAAACCCAGCCCTCCTTGTCCACGGCGGCGAACAGAATCCGCAGATCGCGGCCGCGCCACGCGTCCGGCACGCGGAAGTGCATGCGATACCAGGCGACGCCGTTGTATGCGCCGATTTCGGTTTCCGAGTACCAGGCCGGCACGCGGATTTCCGGCCAGCCGCTGTCGTCGAACGCGGGGGCATGCACCTTCACGCGCAACCCCTGGTCCACCGGGTCGAGATGAAAGCGCCAGACGCCCCAGTATTCCGCGGGCAGCGGAT
>JAVEYE010000409.1:0-3325 GCA_034003665.1 Rhodospirillales bacterium
ATCAATAATCGTCGGAAATCCGGCCAGTACGGAGGGGCTGGCGTCCATGACAACCATATAAGGAAGACGGATCGGTTTGTCAGCGGCGACATTGCCGCGGGAAGGCTTGTCTTGCGCGCGGTGGGAGGGTTTCTTAAGGTGCGGGTTCGCCGACTTCAATAACGACGGACCGGTGCCGGATGACCACGGCGGAGCGATCGCAGCGCACTGTGCCGTCGGCTGCAGGGGCGGCCTGGGCTGCTTGGTTGTGCGCGGCCTGCTTCTACTGCTACGGCTTCTTTCAGCGGGTGGCGCCGAGCGTCATGGTCGGCGACCTGATGCGCGACTTCGGGGTGTCCGGCGCCGTGCTTGGCAATCTCACGGCGTTCTACTTCTATGCCTATGCGGGACTGCAAATCCCCGTCGGCGTAATGGTCGATCGCTTCGGTCCGCGCCGCATGCTGACTGCCGCCGCCATCCTGTGCACGGCGGGAAGCTGGCTGTTCGCGACGGCCGGGTCGCTTGGCCTCGCCTATGCCGGGCGCGGGCTGATCGGGGCCGGTGCCGGCGTCGCCTGGATCGGTACGCTGCAGATCGTCGCCTTCGGCTTTCCGGCCCATCGCTTCGCGTTGCTGTCCGGCCTGACCCTGCTGTTGGGGATGGCCGGCGGGATCGGCGGCCAGGCGCCGCTGGCTTTTGTCATCGCCACGGCGGGGTGGCGGCCCACCCTGTTGGGGGGCACCCTCGTGGCCGCCGTCCTCGCGGCGCTGATCTGGTGGGTCGTGCGCGTCGACGCCGCGCCGCAAGGACGATCCGCCGGCGGGGGTGGCGTGATGCGCGGGTTGGGGTCGGTACTGGCCAATCGGCAAAGCTGGACGTGCGCCATCTTCGGGGCCGGCATGGCGGTGCCGGTGCTTGCCTTCGCCGGGTTGTGGGGCGTGCCCTACATGATGGAAACGTACGGCCTGACGCGCCCGGCGGCCGCCCTCGCCACCACGTTGATGTTGGTTGGATGGGCCATCGGGGCGCCGGTCGCCGGCTGGTTTTCCGATCATCTGGGGCAACGTCGCGGCCCGATGGTGGTGTCCAGCGTCGCGGCGCTGGCCACCCTGGCGGCTGCGCTCTACCTGCCCGGGCTGTCTCTGATCGTCGTGCAGGGCCTGCTTCTGGTGCACGGCATCTTCTCGGGCGCCATGGTGCTGTCGTTCGCCACCGCACGCGAGAACAACCGGATGCGGGTCAGCGCCACCGCGGTCGGCTTCGTCAACATGGCGGTGATGGCCATGAGCGCCGCCTTCCAGCCGCTGATCGGCTGGCTGCTCGATCTCGGCTGGAAAGGTCGCCTGGTGGATGGTGCCCGGGTCTATGCGCCGGAAACCTTCAAGGCGGCCCTGGTCACGCTGATGGTTGCGGGCGTGGCCGCCTGCGTGGCCGCCCTGTTGACCCGCGAGACGCGCTGTCGGCCGGTCGCCGGCGCCGATTGACCGGTTCAGGCCAGATCCTTCTTGCGACGGAGGAACTCGTCGCGGTCGATGCGGCCGCTGGCATATTCCTGACCGAGGGTGGCAATCGCCGCGTCACGGGCCGGATCGTTGCGCCAGCCGCGGATCAGATGGACGAGGGCGAACGCGATGAGGGCGAGAAAAAGCAGCCAGAGTATGCCGTGGAAGCCCATGAACCACGGCCAGCCGCCGCCGTCCCAGCCCATCATGGTCCAGTGATTGAATCCATTGTTCCACATGGTGCGGTCTCCGAATGGGGGAGGGAGGGACGGCCGACAGGGGGGAGACAATCGGCCGCCCCGGGGATGCGCGGAATGTGCTTTACCGCAGGGGACGCATGAAGCCGGTCTTGCGGTCGATCTCCAGCCTTTCGACCAGCGAGTTGTCGAGCGTGACGATCTCGGCGGTATAGGCCGCATCGCCCTTGGCCTCGACATTGCCGACCTTGAGGCGGTCGTTGCCCATCCAGGCCAGGCGCTGCTCGACGGCCTTGCGGGCGTCGTCGATCGACAGCGGCTCGGCGTTGGCGTTGGCGGCGGCCCAGCCGGGGCAGGGAACAGCGGCGCTGGCGGCGCCCATCATGGCGGGGCCGTAGCCTCCGCCCTTCATAGACATCATGCCGGCGCCGGGGCCGTAGCCGCCCATCATGCCGGGACCCCAGCCCGGACGACCTGGGCCATCGCCTGGATCGGCCAGGGTGACGGTGGCGCCAAGCGCGGTGAGGCCCAAGGTGGCGACGGCAGCCAGGGCGATCAGGGAGCGTTTCATGGTTGAAGCCTTTCTTTCCGGTGAATGACGTGACCCCTGATGTAGCGAACGGCTGTAACCCAAGTGTGTCGGCGAAAGGCTTTCTGGTAACAAGGTTTGCCGGACCCGTCGGTTGACAAACTTTGTCACATTCTTTTTTGCGGAAGGCGGCGGGGCCGCCCGTATAATCCGGCCATGAGCGAGACGCCGCACATCCTGGTGGTCGACGACAACCGCGAGATCCGCGACCTGCTGGCCAGATTTCTGGCCAAACACGAATTCCGCGTCAGCACCGCGGAGGACGGCAAGGGCATGCGGCGGGTGCTGGAGAGGAGCCGCATCGACCTCCTTATTCTGGACCTCATGCTGCCGGGCGAGGATGGGCTCACGCTCTGCCGCGAGCTTCGGGCCCGTTCCAACATTCCGATCGTCATGCTGACCGCGATGGGCGAGGAAACCGACCGCATCGTCGGACTCGAGATGGGAGCCGACGACTATGTGCCGAAGCCGTTCAATCCGCGCGAACTGCTGGCCCGCGTCAAGGCGGTGCTGCGCCGCGCCCGGTCCCTGCCCGAACAGGGAAAGGCACCCGAGCAGACGGTGCTGTGTTTCGCCGGCTGGACCTTCGATATGGCTCGGCGCGAGATCGTGTCGGAGGACGGGGTGGCGGTTCCGCTCAGCACCGGCGAGTTCGACCTGCTGGCCACCTTCGTTGCGCATCCCCGCCACGTGCTCAGCCGCGACCAGCTTCTGGACCTGACGCACGGGCGCGAGGCGGCGCCGTTTGATCGCAGCATCGATACCCAGGTCAGCCGCCTGCGCCGCAAGATCGAGAGGGACGCCAAGGACCCGCAGATCATCAAGACGGTGTGGGGCGGTGGGTACGTTTTCACGCCGGAGGTGAGCAGGGGATGAGGCGCCTGTTGCCCAAGAGCCTGTTCGGGCAGACCGTGCTTGTCCTGCTGATCGGGCTGACCGTGTCGCATCTGGTCAGCATGGCCGTCTATTCGAGCGATCGGGTGGAGGTCCTGACCCTTTCCGGCGGCGAGGAGACGGCCCGACGTATCGCCTCGATCGCCCGACTGATCGACCAGGTG
>JAVEYE010000410.1:0-3309 GCA_034003665.1 Rhodospirillales bacterium
GCCGCTGGTCGTCGGCGGAAGACCAGGCCGGACGGATGCCGGGCACCACCAGCTTGAAGGCGGCCCCACAGGCGCCGCGCAGGGCGACGATTTCCCTGGCCGAACAGACGACGCCGTCCAGGCCGCATTCGTGGGCGAGCCGGGCCAGACGGACGACCTGCTCGGTGACCCTTCCGGTCACCCCGGTCGCCGCCAGGTCGTCGTCGGCGAGCGAGGTCAGCACGGTGACGGCAAGCACCAGTGGCCGCGACGGCCCGGCTTCGGCCGCCGCCGCCGCCGCCGCGCGCATCATGGCGGCGCCGCCGGCGGCGTGGACGTTGAGCATGAACGGCTGCAGCGGAAGGGCGGCGCGAACCGCCGACGCGACCGTGTTCGGGATATCGTGGAACTTGAGGTCGAGAAACAGCGGCAGGCCGGCGGCGTCGATCACCCGGCGCGCCCCTTGCGGCCCATTGGCCGTGAAGAATTCCTTGCCCAGCTTGAGGCCACCCACCAGGCCGCCGAGTCCGGCCGCAAGATCGGTCGCGCGTCGGGGGTCGGTGGTGTCGACAGCCACGAAGATGCGGTTGGTTGGGCGGAACATGTCGGCCTCCCGGCTCAGACGCCGTCGCGGTGCGCCGGCAGCGCCTGCGGCTCGGTCTCCGGTCCGTCGCCGGCGATGTCGCCGAGGCGCTGGCGCAGGCCGGACAGTTCCTGTTCGGCGGCGGCGGCGCGCTTGGCATTCGTCCGCGCCCGGTGGCGGGACCGGCCGCCCGACAGCCAAGCGATGAGGGCGCCGATCACCACGCCGCCGACCAGACTGGCCAGCACCACGGCGAACAGCGGCGCTTCGACGGCGAAGGGCGCCGGCCACAGGTCAACCCTGACGCCGGCCCGGTTGTTGACCGCGAAACTGATCACCGCCAGCGCCACCGGCACCATGATGATCCAGGAGAGCAGCCTCCACACGGCAGGTCCTTTCATGTTTCGCCGGACGGGCGGCGGACGGGCTTCCGTCCGAAAGGGGCGGTCAGGTGTTCAAGATCTGGCGCAGCTGCTTGCCGGTTTTGAAATAGGGGATGTATTTGGCCGGCACGTCGACGGAATCGCCCGTGCGCGGGTTGCGGCCCAGGCGGGACCCTCGTTCCTTCACCGAAAACGCTCCGAACCCGCGCAGCTCCACCCGGTCGCCGTCGGCCAGCGCCGCCGTGATCTCGTCAAAGATGGTGGTGACGATCCGCTCGATGTCCCGGTGGTACAGGTGCTGGTTGGCCTCGGCAAGGCGCGCGATCAGCTCCGACTTCGTCATGCCGCAAATCCTTTCCTGGTGCGTTCCCCGGCGGATCGCCTCCGCCCCCCTTAGCGCCCATCAGGGTGCCAAACGGAAACCAAACCGTCAAGTCTAAGTCTTTCAGAAAACACGCTTTTTCCAACAACCGACCCCAGGAACGCCCGCCACCACCCATCCTCGCGGGCGATTTCCACCGCATGCGCCGGCAACCCTTCGGGCACGTCATGGATTTCGGCCAGCCATCGGCGGGCCTCGGCCTCGCCTCCGAGATCGTCAACCAGGCCGTTGGCCTTGGCCTGGCGGCCGGTGAAGACACGGCCGTCGGCCAGGGCAAGAACGTCCTCGCGCGCCATGTCGCGCCGTTCGACAACCATCTCGACGAACAGATCGAAGATGTCGGCCACGACCACCCGCGTCGCCTCGCGGGCTTCGGCGCTGAACGGCTCCAAGGGATTGGGCTGGGCCTTGAGAGGCCCGCTTTTGATGATCTCCGGCTTGATGCCCAGCTTGTCGAGCAGCCCGGTGACGTCGGCCGACTGCATGATGACGCCGATGGATCCCGTGACCGAGCCGGCCCGGGCGAAGACGCGATCCGCCCCGATCGCCGCCATGTATCCGGCCGAGGTGGCGAGATCGCCCATCACCGCCACCACCGGCTTGGCGGCGGCCACGGCACGCAGGCCGCGAAACAACGATTCGCCGCCGACAACGCTGCCCCCCGGGCTGTCGATATAGACGACGAGGGCTTTGGCGCGATCATCCCGGCCAACCGCCTCCAACGCGGCGGTACGCTCGGCGTCGTCGAGGATGATGCCCTCGACCGTCAACTTGGCCACATACGCGCCCGACACCCCGTCGGCGTAACGGCCGACCGCGACGGCGATCAGCCCGACGACGGCGACAATCGCCGCCAGCCGCCAAAACGTCAGGCGTCGCTTAAGGCGACGCCTGTCGATCAAACGGTCGGCATCCAGGGACATTCGACCTCCGTTGCCACCTGGGCGGGCCCGGCTGGGAACCGCCGTCGAACCGTCTCGGGAATCGGCGGACGGCGACGAGAAGCCGCCGTCCGCGCGTTCCCGTTACTCTTCGGCTTCGGCCTCGGATTCGTCCGAATCCGCCTTGGCCTTGGCCTTGGCCTTGGCCTTCTTCGGCTTGGCCTCGGGCTCGGCTTCGGTCTCGGCTTCCGCCTCCACCTCGACCGGCGCCTCGGCGGCCTTCTCGGCTTCCTCGGCCTTGGCAGCCGCCTTCTTCTTGGCGCTGCTCTTGCGCTCGGCCTCGGCCTTCTGCTTGCGCTCGGCCTCCTCGCGCTTCTGCTGGATCGCCGCCCCGAGAATATCGCCGAGGCTGGCCCCGGCGTCCGACGAGCCGTATTCGGCCATCGCCTTCTTCTCTTCCTGGATCTCCAGCGCCTTGATCGACAGACCAACGCGTCGGCCGCTGTGATCGATCTGGGTGATCTTGGCGTCGACCTTTTCGTCCGCCGCGAAGCGGTCGGGCCGCTGCTCGCTGCGGTCGCGCGACAGGTCGGCCTTGCGGATGAAGCCGGTCATCCCGGAATCGCCGACCTTGACCTCGATGCCGGCGTCCTGGACGCCGATCACCGTACAGGTGACGATGTCGCCCCGCTTGAGCCCGACGACGCCCGACTCGAACGGATCGTCGGTCAACTGCTTGACGCCCAGGCTGATCCGCTCCTTCTCGACATCGACGTCAAGCACCTTGGCCTGCACCTTGTCGCCCTTCGCGTAATCGGCCAGGGCCTTCTCGCCCGGCTTGTCCCACGACAGGTCGGAAAGGTGGGCCATGCCGTCGATCTCGCCGGGCAGGCCGATGAACAGGCCGAACTCGGTGATGTTCTTGACCTCGCCCTCGACGAGCGAGCCGACCGGATGGGCGTTGGCGAAATCGTCCCACGGGTTGACCAGGCACTGCTTGAGGCCCAGGCTGATGCGCCGCTTCTCGGGATCGGCGTCCAGCACCATGACCTCGACCTCCTGGCTGGTCGAGACGATCTTGCCGGGATGGACGTTCTTCTT
>JAVEYE010000411.1:0-3309 GCA_034003665.1 Rhodospirillales bacterium
GACGTGTGGACCCGCACCATCTCGGACAATGGCCGCGCCAGCATGCCGCTGGGGTAGGCGGCGCGCAGGTCTTCCTTGGTGGTGAACGGCAGGCGCCGGAAATCGTCGAGGGAGTGGAGATTGGCGGACGAAAGGTTCGCAGCGGCCAGTCGCTCGGCGTAAAGGGGAACGGCGGCGACACGGTCCAGAGTGTCGCGCAGGCGCTCAAGCTGCAAAGCCTCGATGGCATGGCGGTCCAGGCATTCGGCGCGGTCGAAAACGTCCATTCCACTTCCCCTTCTCACAGCCGCCGCCACCCGAACGGCCGCACGCAACCGTTGGCGCTGATAGCACGAGGCAAACCACCAATTCCAGTCCGGCCATGTGAAAAAGACGGAGTTGCCCCAGGTTGGCCCGGGACATACCGTGCCTAGGAACGGACGATCCGGCCGCCGCCCAGCATCCGCTCGCCGTCGTTGAAGACGCAGGCCTGGCCGGGGGCGACGCCGGCCTGGGGGCCGTCTGGCGTCACCTCGGCGGCGCGATTTCCGGTGACATGATACATAACTTTCGCGGCCTGATGATCCATGGTAGCCGCCGGCCATGGCCCGGTTGGCGTGAGTGGTGGCGCCCGGCGGAAATTGAGTATCGCGTCACCTGAATAGCCTCACCTGAATAGCACCTGAATACGACCTGAATACCGGACAACCACGACTGGAACGCTCTACCGTCGCTAGCAGGACGGAACGCAAATTCAGTATCATGTCTCCGGAACAGAATGTCTCCGGAACAGATCAATAGTCCGTCGAAGCGTTCGACAACGTTATGTGGAGGAAACCTATGAAGTGGAAAACCGAAGATGGTGGGTGGAGTCCATATGTGGCTGGCGCCTTGTTGGGGCTGCTCGCCATTATATCCGTTTATGCGACGACCGAAGTGCTGGGAAAAACGAGTTACCTGGGAGCCTCGACAACCTTTGTCCGTGCTGCGGGTCTCATCGAACGGGCCGTGGCGCCGGACCACGTCGCAGCCAACGCCTATTTCGCAAAGGAGAAAGTGCGGATCGATTGGCAGTTCATGCTGGTCCTCGGCATTTTCGTCGGGGCGTTGATCTCTTCGGTCACGGATAAGAGCTTCAAGTTGGAGGCCGTTCCTCCCACCTGGGAGGCGCGATTTGGGCCATCGCCCCTGAAACGCGCGGCAGGTGCCTTTGGCGGGGGAATCATTGCTATGATCGGCGCCCGCATGGCGGATGGTTGCCCAAGCGGGCACGGCCTCAGCGGTATGATGCAGTTGTCCGTCAGCGCGTTTGTTGCCCTGGCCTTTTTCTTTGCCTTCGGCGTGCTGGTCGCGGCCTTTGTGTATGGAAGGAGATCATCATGAGTGCCGAGCAATGGTTGGGACTGGTTACGGGCATTGCGTTCGGATTTCTTCTTCAGAAGGGCCGCGTTCTCCGGTTTGACAAACAGGTCGGCGCCATGTTGCTGAAAGACATGACCATATTCAAGTTTATGCTCTCGGCGATCCTTGTCGGAATGGTCGGAATCGCGATCCTTTCGCAAACCGGTGTCATTGCCATCAGCCACAAGGCGATGAATGTCGGTGCCTTGGTGATCGGCGGGGCGCTTTTTGGAACAGGATGGGCCGTCATGGGCTTTTGTCCCGGCACATCAATCGGCGCTCTCGGCGAAGGGCGCTGGCACGCGGCTTTCGCTGTTTTCGGAATGATCGTCGGCGCGGCCGTATACGCGGAACTGTATCCGGCCTTCGATGCGACCGTGTTGGCGTGGAAGGACCTGGGGAAAATCGGACTGCCAGACACTCTGGGCGTTTCTCCTTGGATCATCATACCCGCGTTATGGGCGGGCACGATTGCTCTATTCGTCTGGTTCGAGAAGAAAGGACTTTAGAAGGAGTTCTGGTGTGAGTTCTGGTGACATAGTTCCGGTAGTTCCGTAGTTCCGGTGACATCTGACCGCAGTTCCGGTGACATCTGACCGCAGTTCCGGGTGATAGTTCCGATGGTTGGATAGTTCCGGTTGAGTTCCGGTGAGTTCCGGTGCGGGAGTTCCGGTGACATGATACTTAATCGCCGCAACCGGACGATCCCTGGTAGCGTCGGGCCATGACCCGATTGCCGCAGGTGGAACACGCCCTGGGCCGGTCGCTGGCCAAACGCAAACCGGGGCCGAAGCCCGGCGCCTGACGGGAATTAAGCATCATGTCACCGAAACAGCACCGAAATAGAGCGACACCGGAGTAAGTGAGGACGCTGCTTCTCGCATTGACCGGGGTATGACGATTCAATATCGGCTGATCCAGCCGCCGCCGAGGACGCGGTCGCCATCGTAGAAGACGCAGGCCTGGCCGGGGGCGACGCCGACCTGGGGCGTATCCAGCACCACCCCGGCCATGCCGTCGCCGCGACCCGATACGGTGGCCGCGACGAGCGGTTGGGTCGAGCGAAGCTTGACCGCGACCTTTATTCCCGTCTGCGGCGGGCCATCGCCGTCGCCCAGCCAGTTGACCTCGCGCACGGATAGGCTTTCGGTCAGCAGCGTCTCGGCCGGGCCGACGACGACGCGCCTCATTTCGGGCTCCAATCGCACCACGTAGAGCGGCGGCCCGCCGCCGATGCCGAGGCCGCGCCGCTGGCCGACGGTGTAATGGATGATGCCGTCGTGGCGGGCCAGCACGTTGCCTTCAAGATCGACGATGTCGCCCGGCTCGGTCGCCCCCGGCCGCAGCTTTTCGACGACGGTGGAATAACGGCCGGCCGGCACGAAGCAGATGTCCTGACTGTCGGGCTTGGCCGCCACCGCCAGGCCAAGGCGCCGGGCATGCTCGCGGGTCGTCGCCTTGTCCATGTCGCCCAACGGGAAGCGCAGGAAGGAAAGCTGGTCGCGGGTGGTGGCGAACAGGAAATAGCTCTGGTCGCGGCCATGGTCGGCGCCGCGAAAAAGCTCGGGCCCGGCGGCGCCCCGTTGCCAGCGCACGTAATGACCGGTGACCAAGGCGTCGGCCTCGAGGTCGCGCGCCGCGCCCAGGAGGTCGCGGAACTTGACGGTCTGATTGCAGCGCACGCAGGGGATGGGCGTTTCGCCGCGCAGATAGGTGTCGGCGAAATCGTCGATCACCGAGGCCCGGAATCGGTCCTCGAAATTGACCACGTAATGCGGGATGCCGATGGCGTCGGCGACCCGGCGGGCGTCGTGGATGTCCTTGCCGGCGCAGCAGGTGCCGGGCCGCCCGGTCGCCTCGCCATGGTCGTAGAGCTGCATGGTGACGCCGACGACGTCGTAGCCCTCCTCGGCCAGCAGGGCGGCCGTC
>JAVEYE010000412.1:0-3306 GCA_034003665.1 Rhodospirillales bacterium
GGCCGAGACGTTCGCCGAAGGCACGGTTGCCGATCTGGTCGTGGTTTTGCATAAAGCCGACGAAGGCGGTCGGCGGCAGGTGGGCGCTGGCCTCGCCCCGCCGGCTGCCGAAATAGGGGCTGGGGTCGCCCTGGTAGGCGAAGCCTTCGGCCAGGCAGCGGCCGAGGTGGGCGGCGGCATCATTGCCGAAATCGGTATAATAGCCGTGCGTTTCGCCGGTCAGCAGCACGTGGAAGGCGTGGTGGATATCATCGTTCCACTGGGCGGCGTAGTGGCGCGGCCGGCCGTCCGGCCGGCGCTCCAGGTAACGGGCCTCGTTCAGGCCGTTTTCCAGGACCAAATGAACGTGGCGCTCGTTGCCGAGGCGTTCCTGCACGACGGCGGCCATTTCTTCCAGGATGTGGGGGCGCGAGCGGTCCTCGATGGCGTGGACGGCGTCCAGCCGCAGACCGTCGAAGCGGTATTCCTCCAACCAGAAGAGCGCGTTCTCGATGAAAAAGTCGCGCACCGGCCGGGCCTCGGGGGAATCGAAGGCGATGGCGGCGCCCCACGGGGTTCGGCGGCTGGCATCGAAGAAGCGCTCGGCGTAGGCGTGCAGATAGTTTCCCTCGGGGCCGAAATGGTTATAGACGTCGTCGAGGAAGACCATGAGGTTGAGACCGTGAGCGGCGTCGATGAGGGCCTTCAGGTCCTCGGGCCGGCCGTAGGCGGAATCGGGGGCGAACGGGGCGACGCCGTCATAGCCCCAGTTGCGCCGCCCCGGGCAGTCGGCCACCGGCATCAGCTCGACGGCCGTGATGCCGAGTTCGGCCAGTTCCCCGAGATGACGGGCCGCGGCGGCGAAGGTGCCCTCGTCGGTGAAGGCGCCGACATGAAGCTCATAGAGGACGGTTTCCTCCCACGGCCGGCCTCGCCACTCGGGGTGCCGCCAGGTATAGCCCAGCGGGTCGATGACCTCGCTGGGGCCGTGAACGTCGGCCGGCTGGAATCGCGAAGCCGGGTCGGGAACGGCCAACTCGCCGTTGATGCGGAAGCGGTAGTGACTGCCGGGGCCGACCTCGGCCATCCGGACCTCGCGCCAGCCGCCCTCGACGGCGGCCATCGGCGCCTCGATGGTTGCGTTCTCCTCGGCGCGTTCGAGCAACAGGCACACATCCTCGGCGTCGGGCGCCCACAGACGGAAGCGGGTTCCGTCGGCGCCGGTTTCGGCGCCGAACGGCATGCGATGGATGAATCGGCTCACGGCGGTCCTCCCTTGGGTCGGCGGGCTTCCTCCCCCTTCAGATGGGATGGTTGGCCGGGCTGCGCGAGAGCAAAACAGTCGAGAGAGGCGTTTGGATCCGTGAGCCGTGGGCGAGCCGGCAGCGGATCGACACCGACGTCCGCTCAAGTCGAGGGCGCGGCGGCCGTGCCGCGCCGTCGGCGACCCGGTAGGCGGGCGGCGTGCAGGCGGTCAAAGTAGAGGAAGATCACCGGCGTCAGGTAAAGGGTCAGCATCTGCGACACTACCAGGCCGCCGACCACGGCCAGCCCTAAGGCCCTCCTGGCCTCGGCGCCCTGACCGAAGCCGATGGCGATGGGCAGCGTGCCGACGAAGGCGGCCATGGTCGTCATCATGATCGGCCGGAAGCGGACCAGGCAGGCCTCGTAGATGGCCTCGGCGGCGGCCATGCCGTCGCGCCGCTGGGCCTGCAGGGCGAAGTCGATCATCATGATGGCGTTCTTCTTGACGATGCCGATCAGCATGATGATGCCGACGAAGCCGTAGAGGTTGAGTTCCTCGCCGAACAGCAGCAGGGTAAGCAGTGCCCCGAGACCAGCCGACGGCAACCCCGACAGGATGGTGAGTGGATGGACGTAGCTTTCGTAAAGCACGCCCAGCACGATGTAGACCACGAGAATGGCCATCACCACCAGAATGCCGAGGCCGCGGAAGGAATCCTGAAAGGCCTGGGCGGTGCCCTGGAAGCTGCCGCTCAGCGTCGCCGGCAGCTTGAGTTCGCGGGTCACCTCGACGATGCGATCCACCGCCTCGCCCAGCGAGGTGCCGGGCGCAAGATCGAAGGACACCGTGACCGACGGCAGCTGGCCCTGATGGTTGACGGCCAGGGGTCCGGAACCGTGCCGAACGGTGGTCACCGCCGTCAGCGGCACCAGCACGCCATTGCCGGATCGGATGTGGAGGCGCGACAGCGCGCTGGCGTCGGTCTGATAGGCGGGTTGCACCTCGATGATGACTGCGTACTGGTTGGAGGCGGTGTAGATGGTCGATACCTGGCGGGCCCCGTAGGCGCTGCCGAGCGCGGTTTCGATCTGGGCCGGGGTGACGCCAAGCACGGCGGCCTTGTTGCGGTCGATGTGGACGTCGAGGCTGGGCGTGGTGATGTCCATGTCGCTGGTCACGCCCTGGAAGCGCGGCTCGCTGGAGAGCGCCTCAACCAGACGGGCCGCCGAGGCGTAGAGTTGCTCCTGGTCCAGGTCCTGGAGCGTGTACTGATATTGCGACTTGCTGAGCCGCCCGCCGATGCGGATCGACGGCGGGTTTTGCAGGAAGACGTTGATGCCCGGCAGTCCGGCCAATAGGCGCCGCAGGTCCTGGATGATCTCGTCTGCCGAACGATCGCGCTCCTCGCGCGGCTTCAGCGTCAGGAACATGGTGCCGGAATTGCCGGACCGCGGCCCGCCGGCGCCGACCGACGACATGAACGCCGCGACGTCGGGGTTATTGGCGATGATCACCGCCGCCTGCCGCTGGTTGCGGACCATGGCGTCGAAGGAAATGTCGGTGGCCGCCTCGGTGTACGCGATGATGCGCCCGGTGTCCTCGGAAGGCAGAAACCCCTTGGGGATGATGACGTAGAGATAGCCCGCCCCGACGATGGTCAAAAGAAAAGTGGCGAACACGGTGCGCCGGTGTCCCAGGCACCACCGCAGGCTGGCCGCATAGGCGGCGAGCATGAGGTCGAAACCCTTCTGGGTGGCCCAGTAGGCGCGGCCGTGGTGCGCCGTCTTCGAGGTGCCGATCATGCGGCTGCACAGCATCGGGGTGAGGGTGAGGGAGACGAATCCGGAAACGAAGATGGCCAGCACGATGGTGATGGCGAACTCGTTGAGCAGGCGCCCCAGGATGCCCCCCATGAACAGGACCGGAATGAAGACGGCGGCCAAGGACAGCGTCATGGAAACGATGGTGAAGGAGATTTCCCGCGCCCCCTTGAAGGCGGCCTCGCGCCGCGTCTCGCCGCGCTCGGCGTGGCGGACGATGTTTTCCAGCATGACGATGGCATCGTCGACCACGAAGCCGAC
>JAVEYE010000413.1:0-3306 GCA_034003665.1 Rhodospirillales bacterium
TCGCGCTCATCGCCTCGGACGACGACTGCATCTCCGTCGCCGCCGACGAGACCTGGTTGACCACGCTCCCGACCGAGGACTCGAAATCGGCGGCCAATTTCAGCACGGCCTGACGCTTCGCTTCCTCTGCCTTGCGTTCGACTTCCGCTTGCGCCTCATGCAAACGCTCCATCTCGAGGGTCTTTTCCAGGAAGACGTTCATGGCGCGCGACAAATCGCCGATCTCGTTCTTCTGGTCGGTGAACTTCACTTCGATCGACTTGTCGCCTTCGGCCAGGCGCTGCATGTTGGCGGCGATGTGGGTAAGCGGTTTGGTGATGCCACGGCTAATGAAAAGCGAACCGCCCCCGACCAGGAAAAGAATGACAAGAGCGACGCCACCGACAACGGCGGCCACCCGCATGAAGATCTCGTCGACATCGTCGATGTAGATGCCGGTCCCGACAACCCATCCCCACGGGGCATATCCCTTGACGTATGAAATCTTGGAACGAGTCGTCTTGCCGTCCGGCGTCTGGAATTCGTAAGGCACGAAACCTTCGCCCGAGGCCTTGACCACGTTGACGAATTCCCGCCAATGATGCTTGCCGACGGCGTCCGTCGTGTTGGTCATATCCTTGCCGACAAGATCCTTCTTGAAGGGATGCATGACGACACGCGGATGCATGTCGTTTATCCAGAAGTATTCTTTGCCGTCATAGCGCAGATCCTTGACCGCGTTTTCGGCCCGGCCCTTCGCTTCCTCGATTGAAATGGTCCCCGCCTCGGCCATTTTCGCGTAATGAACGACCAGGCTGTGAGCATTCTCGACGAGACCGCGCGTCTTGAGCATGCGGTCTTCGATCAGGTTGCCCCTCATTTCATAAAGGGCAAAGCCGCCAGCGGCGGCAATACCGACGACGGTTCCCAGCACGATCAGCCAAAGCCGGGAGCCGATCTTCAATTTGTCCAAAACCATGACACCACCATCTCCTACTTGCCCTCCCGGCACGCAGGAAGGCGCAAATGATGCGCCGCAAAATGCGCGCGCTCCGTACTTTGCCGACAAAGTACGGAGCCTTTGTTGCGTAATGATGTCGTTTAAGGACGGGGTGGTTTCGTTTTGTTGCAAATATATGACAGCGCGAAACAGACAGAGGGTTTTCCCTTAATCAGCCCATTGCCCCGTGGGAGGCCAACCCGCCGCGATGCTTCCGCCCCGCTGCGATCCCATCCGGATATACGCCGGCCGGCGTTTCACCTCGTTGCGTTCAGCCGCTTGCCGGTTTCCTTGTCGAAGACGTGGATGTGGGCCGGGTCTACCCGCAGCGAAAGGGTGGCCTGCCGGCGGGCCTCGCGGAAACCCTGGACGCGCACGGCCAGCGGCGCACGGTCGCGGCCGAACTGGCCGTGGATGATGGTGTCGGCTCCCAGCTGCTCGATGACCTCGATGGTGGGCCGCAGAAGGCCCGCGCCCTCGGAAGCGATCTCGAAGTGTTCGGGGCGCACGCCCACCGTCACCGGCCGGCCGGCGGCCGCCCTGGTGCCGTGGTTGGGCAGGGGCAGCACGTCGCCGCCGGCCAGCTCGATACCGGTCGCCTCCTCGCGAATGCGGCCGTCGAAGAAGTTCATCGCGGGCGATCCGATGAAGCCGGCGACGAAGACGGTCTGCGGCGCGTCATAGAGGTCGAGCGGCGTACCCACCTGCTCGACGATGCCGTCGGCCAGCACCATCAGGCGATCGCCCAGGGTCATCGCCTCGACCTGGTCGTGGGTGACGTAGACGCTGGTGATGCTGAGCCTCTGTTGCAGCTTCTTGATCTCCAGGCGCATCTGGACGCGCAGCTTGGCGTCCAGGTTGGACAGCGGCTCGTCGAACAGGAACACGGCCGGTTCGCGCACGATGGCGCGGCCCATGGCGACCCGCTGGCGCTGGCCGCCGGAAAGCTGGCGCGGCTTGCGCTTCAGGAGTTCGCCCAGTTCCAGGATATCGGCCGCCTTCTTCACCCGCTGCTCGATGTCGGCCTTGGCCATGCCGCGGATCTTCAGGCCGTAGGCCATGTTGTTGTAGACGCTCATGTGCGGGTAGAGCGCGTAGTTCTGGAACACCATGGCGATGTCGCGCTCCGCCGGCTCCAGGTCGTTGACCACCCGCCCGCCGATGGAAATCTCGCCCGCCGTGATGCGCTCCAGCCCCGCGATCATGCGCAGCAGCGTCGACTTGCCGCAGCCGCTGGGACCGACGATGACGATCAGTTCGCCGTCGGCGATGGTGCAGTCGACCCCGTGGATGACTTCGATGTCGCCGTAGGATTTCCGCACGCCGCGCAGGGTGACTTCAGCCATGGTTCACTTCCTTGGACGTTCGCTCATTTCTCGGTTTCGGTCATGCCCTGGACGAACAGCTTCTGCATCAGCACCACCACCGCCACCGGCGGCAGCATGGCCAGCATGGTGGTGGCCATGATGATCTGCCATTCCGCCTGGTCATCGCCCACGGCCAGCATGCGGTTGATGCCGATGAGCATGGTGTACATGCTTTCGTCGGTGGTGATCAGCAGCGGCCACAGGTACTGGTTCCAGCCGTAGATGAAAAGAATGACGAACAGGGCCGCAATGTTGGTGCGCGACATCGGAAACAGGATGTCCTTGAAGAAGCGCATCGGGCCGGCGCCATCGACCCGGGCCGCCTCCGACAGTTCATCGGGAACCGTCATGAAGAACTGGCGGAACAGGAAGGTGGCGGTCGCCGACGCGATCAGCGGAATGGTCAGGCCGAAATAATTGTCCAGCATGCCGAGGTCGGAAACCACCTTGTAGGTGGGCAGGATGCGAACCTCGACGGGCAGCATCAGGGTGATGAAGATCATCCAGAAAAAGAACATGCGGAATCGGAAGCGGAAATAGACGATGGCGAAGGCCGCCAGCATGGAGATCACGATCTTGCCGAAGGTGATGCCCAAGGCCATCACCAGGCTGTTCGCCATCATCAGCCACACCGGCGCGCCGACCGCCCGGGCGCCTTCGGTCAGCGCCTTGTAGTAATTCTCGAAAAACTCGCCGCCCGGCAGCAGCGGCATCGGCGGCTGCAACAGCGTCTGCAACTGGTGCGTCGAGGCCACGAAAGCAATCCAGATGGGAAAGGCCAGAATGGCGACGCCCAGAAGAAGCACCGCATGGGTCAACAGGGTCAGCCAACGGCGGTTCTCGACCATCAGTAATGCACCCGGCGTTCGATGTAGCGGAACTGGATGACGGTCAACGCGATGACGATGACCATCAGCACCACCGACTGCGCGGCCGACCCGCCGAGGTCGAGGCCCAGGA
>JAVEYE010000414.1:0-3303 GCA_034003665.1 Rhodospirillales bacterium
ACTTCGCGACGCCATCTCGCGGCTTGTTTCTCTTAATTGCCGAGAGCCGAGAGGGAGGGGCCGTGGGTCACGCCCTCGTGACGGACAAGTTTCTCGTGGCGAGAGCCGTTCGCCATTCCGCGTAGGCCACCGCCCCTCGGTCCGGCGGGACACCGGACGCCCACTCGAACGACTGATCCGTCATCATGCACGGCGTGCCGCACCTCTCCTTCGATAAAGACTGTGGTCTCGACGACCTCATCGTCGACGAGGTGGCGGCACGCCTGCGCAAGACCGCCCGCTGGGTGAAGGACCAGGTCCGTGAAGACGAACGGCGCCCGCCGGGCGAACGCGCACTTGAGGATACCTATTACCGACTCGGTCGAACACTGTTCTGGACCGAGACAGGCTTTCTGGAATTTAAGGAGGGATTGAAATGGCTAAGCAGCAGAAACGGAAGAAGCGGCGTTCGCGTGGCCTCGCGGTTCGGGAACGCGGCGGCTTTTGGCACGTGGAAGGCACCGTCCGCGCCGGGGGCCGCAGTTGCCGCATTCGCAGAAGTACAGGCTTTCCGGCCGACGACGACCACTTCGAAATAGCACAAACAGAGAAGAACAGACTTGAGACCGAGATCATCAACGCGGCCGTCCATGGACTCCCGCCCACTCGTAGTTTTGCGGAAGCTGCCATTGCCTATTTGAAGCTGCCGCGGGAACGGCCCCTCGGCGCCACGCAGGTCCGATGTGTCCAACAGTTGAACAAGCATTTCGGGCTGATGACGCTCCGCAGCATCGACGAAACCGCCATCGCCGCATACTTCGAGAAGCATCACGCTGGCAACAAGCCGGCGTCCCTTGAGCGGGTCAAGAATGCGCTTTCGGCGGTGCTTGTCTATGCAAAACGAATGAAATGGATCGACATGCTCCCGGACATGTTCCGTGACGAAGATGCCCGGAATCCTCTGCGTCGACGTCGGGTGACAGACAAATGGCTCCCCATGGAGGATTGCTTTCTGATCATCGATCATGCAGCGCCTCATCTTCGCCCCCAACTCGCGGTCAAGTTTGCGACTGGGTGCCGCGATCCACAGTTGGCCTCCGTCAAGATCGGAGATTTCACCCTCGATCTCGGAAGGGGCCAAGTGATCTTTCGCGGCACGAAGAACGATGACGACGTCGTATCGTCCCTACAGGATTGGGCGGTCGAGTGCGTGCTCGAGTATTTCCAGACGGAGCGGAAGAATGCGCGCCGGAGCGATCCCGCATTTCTGACGGACAAGGGAAAACCCTATGCCAGCTCTCACGGCCGATGGGGTGGCCGAATCAAAAAGGGGTTCAATTCGGCCCGCCGCCGTGCAGCTGAATCTCTACTCAAGCAGGCCGCAGAAGAGGTCGAAGCTGGTATCGCCGAGTGTCTCGAGACGACTGAGAAATTCGAAAGGGCGGAGAAGCTGAAACGCGCAACGCCCCACTGGCTGAGGCATTCGATGGCAACCCACATGCTAAAGCTGGGGGGTGATGTGGGGTCTACCATGGACCAGGGCGGCTGGCGGGATGCCCGAAGCCTCCAAATTTACAACCACGACGTCCCTGAGCACCGCCGCACTGTCGTCAACCGAATTCAGCGGCCGCATACCCCCGAGGTGGGGGGGCGCAATTAACGAAGAGAAGTAAGCCGCTGGTGTCGACTAGCCCGCATTTCTCACACCGCCACGCTTACGACGGTGGTGCAGGGAGTCGGCAGGGACAATGAACTGGCAAGCCGAACGTCGGCGCGCCGCGGGTCTTTGGCGGTTTGCGGGGGCGGGGGCTTGTTTGTGGTTTCGGGAAGGGGTTGGTGCGAGCGCCGGGCTCAGGCGACGTTGCATAGTCGGGCGTGGGCGAGCGCCCATTCGGGCTGCCAGGGATAGGCTGAGGCCATGGCGAGCTTGATGCGGCGGACCGAGGTTTTCACCAGGGCGCCGATCTTGAGGAGCTTCAAGCGGATGGTGCCGCAGGTGGCGTCGGCGAACTGGGTGTGGGCGAGGCCGATGCGGCGCAGCGCGCAGAGCAGCACGTAGGCCATGGAGGCGAACCACAGGCGGAGCTGGTTGGCGGCCATGGTGGCGGTTGAGGTGCGGTCGGCGAAGAGGTCGCCCTGGCATTCCTTGATGCGGTTTTCCATCTCGCCGCGGGCGCAATAGATCTGTTCGTAGAGGCGGCGGCCGTCGATCTCCTTGGTCTTCAGCGAGGTGACGATGAAGCGGGGATTGGCGCCGCCGGTCCATTCCGCCTTGGCGACGACGCGGCGCCTCCGGCTCCAGTTGTCCAGGGTCGCCCAGCGAAAGTCCTTGAAGCGGCGGGCTGGCTTGGCCGTGGTACGGGACTCCTCTTCGGCCCACGCCATCTCGGCCTCGATCTCCGCCTCCAGGCGGGCATTGCGGGCCAAGCCGAACACATAGTCGACGCGGTTGGCTTCGCACCAAGCCATCAGCGCCTCGCGGCAGAAGCCGGAATCGGCGCGCAGCAGGATGCGCGTGCGCGGCCACTGGCAACGGATCTGTTCGACGATGCGGGCCATCTCCTCGACCGATCCGGCGGCGGCGTCGATGTTGGAGCGCCGCAGCTTGGCCGCCAGGAGATGGCGACCGCAGAAGACGTAGAGCGGCAGATAGCAGTAGCAATCATAATAGCCATGGAAGAACCGTCCCTCCTGATGGCCGTGCAGCGGATCGTCGGTGGCATCGAGATCGAGCGTGATCTGCTGGGGCGCCTGGCGGTGCGCCGCCAGGAACACACTGACGAACAGCCGCTCGATCGCCGCCGGTTCGTGGGCGATCTTGTGATAGCGCGTCGCTCGCGGGCGGCTCAGTTCGAGCCGGTTGAGCGTGCTCTTGCCGGCCACCGGCGCGCAGTCCCGGCGCCGCGCCGCCAGCTTGCCGGCCAGGATCGCCATCATTGGGTCGTGGCGCAGCTCGTCGTGGTCGTTGAGGTCCTCGTAGCCGAGCGCGATGCCGAACACCCGCTGGCCGACCAGCGTCGCCACTTCGTGCTCAATCAGCTCCGCCCGCCGCGCATCGGAAAAGCACGCCGCGAACCGCCCCACCAGCCCGATCGCCCGATCCGTCGCCCCCAGCAGCAGCGCCCCGGCATCCGACGTCACCGCCCCGCCGTCGAACGCCGCCACCACCGCACGGCGTTCCACGCTGGCAAAACCGAACAGGTCCGGGGTACACTCCGTGGGCATCGGGGAACTCCTCTGTTTCGAGATAAACTGTTGCGGCACAACAATTTTCTCAGATTCAGAGCCCCGATGCACCTAAAGAGTATGAGAGATCCGGGCTAG
>JAVEYE010000415.1:0-3301 GCA_034003665.1 Rhodospirillales bacterium
CGCCAGTTCCGCCGACCTGGCTGCCGCCATCGGCCCACATGCCGGGTTCACCGAATTGCCTTGGCCGGCACTGG
Source organism: Rhodospirillales bacterium (assembly GCA_034003665.1). Lineage (GTDB taxonomy): Bacteria > Pseudomonadota > Alphaproteobacteria > Rhodospirillales > Shumkoniaceae > Shumkonia. The sequence continues at coordinate 75 of JAVEYE010000415.1, forward strand.
CCCGGGAACTGGCCGCCGCCATCGCCCCGCCCGAAACCCTCGCCATCCTCGGTGCCGGCGACGTCGACCAGGTCATCCCCCCCCTGATCAACGCAACCAACCCGTCGGGCAACGCAGATCACGGCGATTTTCCTGTTTCCGGGGATTGACATTGCCAAACTGCGGAGTATATGTGAGGCTCCGCAATGTTGCCCCAACACCAGGGGCCATGGCCGTGCCATATCTTGACGATCCATCATCACAGACCAATTGCCACCCACCACCCATGTCACCAGGAGATGAGTCCGGATGAAAGCGAGCACCCTGATCGTCGGCGGCACCCTGTCGTTGACCGCCATCGCAGCCCACGCCATCCCAGCGATGGACGATGTGGAAGCCCTAGCCCAGGAAACCGCCACCCAGGCTGTCGGCAGCATCGGCGTCACGCCGGCGATCTGGTGGGTCGCCCCGATCGCCTCGATCATCGGCCTCTTCTTCGCCTACGTCTGCTACCGCCTGATGATGAAGGCCCCTTGCGGCAACGAGCGCATGGAGGAAATCGCCGGCTATGTCCGTGAAGGTGCCATGGCCTACCTGCGGCAGCAGTACAGCCGCGTCGGCCTGGTCTTCGCCATCCTCTTCGTCGTCTTCTCCGTTCTCGCCTTCCTCGGCGTCCAGAACCCCTTCGTCCCGGTCGCCTTCCTGACTGGCGGTTTCTTTTCCGGCCTGTGCGGCTACCTCGGCATGAAAACCGCCACCCAGGCCTCCAGCCGGACCGCCCAGGGCGCCAGCGAAAGCCTCAACCGCGGCCTCCAGGTTGCCTTCCGCTCCGGTGCCGTCATGGGCCTGGTCGTGGTCGGCTTCGGCTTGCTCGACATCTCCATTTGGTTCCTGATCCTCGACAAGGTCGTCTACACCGCCGAGCACATGGCCAACGGTTGGCTGTTCCTGATTCCCCAGGGCTTCGATGCCGGACACAAGTGGATGGAAATCACCACCACCATGCTGACCTTCGGGATGGGTGCCTCCACCCAGGCGCTCTTCGCCCGCGTCGGCGGCGGCATCTACACGAAGGCGGCCGACGTCGGAGCCGACCTCGTCGGCAAGGTCGAAGCCGGCATTCCCGAGGATGATCCGCGCAATCCCGCGACCATCGCGGACAATGTCGGCGACAACGTCGGCGACGTCGCCGGCATGGGCGCGGACCTCTATGAATCCTACTGCGGCTCAATCCTGGCCACCGCCGCCCTGGGCGCCGCCATCCCGGCCACCATCGCCTTCAGCGGCATCAATGCCGTCGTCGCGCCGATGGTCGTCGCCGGTATCGGCATCGTCCTCTCCATCCTCGGCATCTTTGCCGTCCGTTGCAACGACGACAAGGCCAGCATGCTGACCTTGCTGAAGGCCCTGCGCCTTGGCACCTGGGGCAGTTCCGCCCTGATCGTCGTCGCCTGCGCCGTCCTGGCCGGCATGGGGGTCATCCCCTGGGGCATCTTCGGCGCCGTCGTCGCCGGACTGACCGCCGGCGTCATCATCGGCTACTCCACTGAATACTACACCTCCGACGAATACACCCCCACCAAGGGCATCGCCAAGAACGCCCTCACCGGACCGGCCACCGTGATCATCGACGGACTCGCCACCGGCATGTATTCGGCCGGCATCCCGGTCGTCACCACCGTCATCGGCATCCTCGCCGCCTATGGCTTCGCCGGCGGATTCAGCAACCCCATCGCGGGCCTCTACGGCATCGGCTTTGCCGCCGTCGGCATGCTCGCCACCCTCGGCATCACCTTGGCCACCGACGCCTATGGGCCGATTGCTGACAACGCCGGCGGCAATGCCGAGATGTCCGGCCTGCCCCCCGAGGTCCGTGATCGCACCGACAGCCTGGACATGCTCGGCAACACCACCGCCGCCACCGGCAAGGGCTTTGCCATCGGCTCCGCCGCCCTGACCGCCATGGCCCTGCTCGCCGCCGAGATCATGGAGGTCGAGATCTGGAGCAAGAAGCTCGAAGCCGCCCACCCGAACATCGACGTCATCCCCGGCTTCGACCTCATCGCCTACGAGGCCGCCCGGCTGCAGGGCGAGACGCTCTCCTACTTCGTCGACATCTTCCAAATCAACCTGATGAACCCCCTGCTCCTGTGCGGCATGTTCATCGGCGCGATGATGGCCTTCGTCTTCTGCGCCATGACCATGAAGGCGGTCGGCCGCGCCGCCGGCGCCATGGTCGATGAAGTCCGCCGCCAGTTCCGCGAGAAGGCCGGCATCATGGCCGGCACCGAAAAGCCGGACTACGCCCGCTGCGTCCAGATCTCCACGATCGGGGCCCAGCGCGAGATGATGCTGCCCTCACTGCTCGCCATCACCGTGCCGGTCGTCACCGGCCTGATCCTCGGCGTGCCCGGCGTCATGGGCCTGCTGGCCGGTGGACTCACCGCCGGCTTCTCCCTCGCCTGCCTGCTCAACAACGCCGGCGGCGCCTGGGACAACGCCAAGAAGCACATCGAGAAGGGCAACCTCGGCGGCAAGTACCTGAAGAACGACAAGGGCGAATATGTCGACAGCAAGGGCAACGTCGTCAAGGATCGTGCCGACGCCAAGAATCCCGCCCACGGCGCGGCCGTCATCGGCGACACCGTCGGCGATCCCTGCAAGGACACCGCCGGCCCGTCCCTCAACATCCTGATCAAGCTCATGAGCATGGTCAGCATCGTCTTCACGCCAGTGGTCGTGAAGTTCTCCCCGATCGTCCAGTCCTGGCTCGGCCTGATCAACCAATAAGGGCATCCAGACCGTTCCGGACAGCCGACGCGATATCACGCCGCGGGCAACTGACGCCCGCGGCGTTTTTGTTTTTACGAATCGTCTCATAATTGACCCGCCCCCCGCGACCTTGCGTCGCGGGTGAAAAAGAAGATGATGGGGTATGAGACGATTGGTAAGTTCGCGAGCAAGCGACTCACGACTCGATTGCGGCAACCGTGTCCTACCGGGGAGATGCCGCTTGCAACCGCGCGAGGACTTCGCGGAAGTCGGCGGGCAGCGGTGATTCCCATGCGCAGGGCTGTCCGGTGGCCGGATGGCGCAGGCTGAGTTTCCACGCATGAAGGAGTTGGCGGGGAACGTGGAGCGGTTGCCGCCCGCCATAGGTGGTGTCGCCAAGGACCGGAGTGCGGAGCGCTGCCATGTGAACCCGGATCTGGTGCGTCCGCCCCGTCAGGATGGTCACCTCCAGCAGG
>JAVEYE010000416.1:0-3280 GCA_034003665.1 Rhodospirillales bacterium
TCGCCGAGGCTTCTGTGGGTGTGAAGATGCCGCCGTAGATGCCGCCCAGAATGATCACCGGCGCCATCAGGGCCCAAAGACCATCCTTGAAGGCGGCGCGGACCTCGGCGAAATCAGTCGTGTGGATGTCCGACTTGCGATGGGCGTGAACGTCGGTCACGAAGCAAAGGAACATCAACCCGAGGGCGATCAGCAGTCCCGGAATGACGCCGGCCAGGAACAAACGCGTGATCGACGTTTCGGAAATCACGCCCCAGATGATCATCGGAATCGAAGGCGGGATCATCTGGCCGATCGGTCCGGATGCCGTGGCCAACGCCGTGGCGAACGACCGCTCGTAGCGGCGCTTCTCCATCTCGGGAATCATGATCTTGCCGATGGCCGCCGTGGTTGCCGGCGCCGACCCAGAAATGGCGGCGAAGAAGGTGGCCGACAGCACAAGCACCATGCCTAGTCCGCCCCTGAACCGCGCCACCAGCGAATAGCACATGCGGATCAGGCGCTTCGACAGTCCGCCCCGGAACATCAGCTCGCCGGCCAGAATGAAGCCCGGCACGGCGAGCAGGCTGAAGGACTGGGTTCCCGATACCGTTCGCTGGATGACCACGACGAGGTCGATGTCGGACACCCAAAGTCCGATGGCCGCCGCCACACCCAGCGCGAAGACGATGGGAACGCCGCCGAAAAGGAAGGTCGCGAACGCTGCCAGAAGGATGACGCCGACTTCCGTCATGCCTGCGCCTCCTTGGCGAAAAAGAGATGCATCAGATTGATGGCCCCGTGAAAGACGATGAGCGCCCCGGCGAGTGGCGCCGCGAGATACAGGAACTCCAGCGGATAGCGGACCGCCGCTGAAACCATGCCTTGCTCGGCGGTGGTCGCGATGTAGTCCCATCCCTTGACCACGAGCAGAAGACCGAACCCGATGGTCAGCGATTCCGCCATGAAGTCGAAACATTTCCGCCCAAACGGTGGAAAACGATCGCGGATCAGCACCAACCGAACGTGCATGTGTTCGCGCACGCCGACGGAACCCGCCAGCAGCACCACCCAGGTGAACAGGAACAGGGCCAGTTCCTCGCTCCAAGACAGCGATGCATTGAACAGGTATCTGAAGACAATCTGCAGAATCAGGCTGATCATCATGACGGAGGCCATCGCGACGATGACCCAGCCGGTCACGCGGGCCACCCAGGCGCCAACCCTATCGACGGTTCCCATCCTCGAAGATCCTCAATACTGCGGCGATAGTCTTGGAAACGTACCAATCAAACCGTCCGTCCGCCCCTTGAAGAGGCGGACGGACGGCAGAGGCAGCTTGAATTATTTGCTGACAGCCTTGAGCATCTTGTCAAGCAGGTCCGAGCCGATCTTGTCGCGGAATTCTTCGTATACTGGAAGAACTTTCGCGCGGAACTCGGCCGGGTTCTCGACCGTGTTGACCTTTACGCCCTTAGCTTCCATTTCCTTGATCAGGGTGGCGTTGTTGCCGCCGACCGTCGCCCGCTGAACCTTGTTGCCGAGGCGCGCGGCCTTCTGGAAGGCGTCCTGTTGTTCCTTGGACAACTTGTCCCACGTCTTCAGCGAAATCAGCATCGGAATGGCCGAGTACGTGTGCTGGGTGAGCGACAGGTACTTGGTGATTTCGTAGTAGCGCGAGCTGAAGATGGAAGCGATCGGGATTTCCAGACCATCGACGGTGCCCTGCTGGACGGCGGTGAACGTCTCGCTGTAGGGCATTGGGACGGCGTTGCCGCCGAGGGCTGCGAACATCTTGATGAACGTCGGCGCCTGCATGACCCGGAACTTGACGCCATCGACGTCCGCCGGCTTCAGGACCGGCCGTTTGTTGTTGATCATGTTCCGGAAGCCGCCCTCGAAGAAGGCCAGTCCCTTGATTTTCTTGGCCGGCAGCATGTCGAGCAGTTCCTGCCCGATCGGGCCGTCCAGGATCTCGTGGGCCTGGGCCGCGTCCTTGTAGAGGAAGGGCATGTCGTTGATCATGAAGGCGCTGACCAGATTGGACACGACGGCGTTGGTGATCGGCGCCATATCCATCGTGCCGAACGCCATCCCCTCGATCATTTCCTTCTCGTCGCCCAATTGGGTGCTCGGGAAGAACTTGAACTCGACTTGACCGGGAATGAGCTTTTCCACTTCCGCCGCGAAGGAGCGGTAGGCCAGCGCGTAGTTGTCCCGCGGCGTATCGGCGTTCACCGATCCCATTTTGATTTGAATGGGCTTGGCGTCGGCCTCGCCGACGGTTGAGACCATCAGCAACGAGCACGCCCCGAGAAGGGCTGCGCCGAAAGTGCAACTTGAAGAAAACATGTTCATGACGTCACTCTCCCTTTAGTTGAACGTTGATCATTTAATATTGCGAAAACAATGTAAAAAGTAGACATCCCCATCATTCAATGGTCAACAAAAAAACGGTCAATTTACTTCAAATAACCGTGGCCGGCCGATGTCGCAGGATGATGCGAAGCCATTTGCTCAGCAATGATCAGCGGCGATGTCCCCGTTTTACTGACCCAATCGTACCGGGATCCCGCGGCCGGGTTCAGCGGAGCTCTCGCAGGAACTTGGTGCGGCGGCTGGCTTCCGCCATCAGCATTGCAAGGTCAGACTGGGTCGTCATGAAACGGACCCCCTTGCGGATATAATCCGCCTGTCGCGCCGGGTCGCGATCGCCGCCCACGCCGGCAAACTTGCCGTGCTTGGCGCAGGAGGCGATCAGGCGGTCGATGGCCGCGATCACGTCGGGATGCCCGAACTGGCCGGGAAGTCCCATGTTGTAGAGAAGATCGTTGCAGCCCATGTGGATGACGTCCACGCCATCGACCGCGGCGATGGCATCGAGATTGGCGATGCCTTCGGGACTCTCGACCATGCAGACGAGGAGTTGGCCCTCGTTCATGGCCGGGGCCGCCTCGGCGACGGGCACGGCGGCAAAATCGAAGTGGGGATAGGAGGCGAAGACGGAACGCCGGCCGATGGGCGGGAACTTACAGGTGGCCACGGCCTTGCGGGCATCCTCGGCGGTGTTAACGTCGGGCACGATGATGCCCATGGCGCCGCAGTCGAGCAGCCGCGCCGCCTCGGGATTGTCGAACCCGGTGACGCGGACAAGCGGCGCCACCCCGCAACCGGAGGCGACCAGGCAGATCTCGGTGGCGGTGTCGAGCGACATCACACCGTGCTGAAGGTCGATGAACAGAAAATCATGACCGGAAGTTCGGGCACCCTTTGCAATATCGCCGGATCGCGACAGCCGCAC
>JAVEYE010000417.1:0-3262 GCA_034003665.1 Rhodospirillales bacterium
GACCGGTTTTCCGCTGCTGCCGGTTCTGATCGGCTTGTTCGCCATATCGCAGGTGTTCGTCCAATTGGAAAAGGTGCACAAGGCGGGTGGCGAAACCGCCCCCGTCCTCGGCAACCTTCTGCCGACGGTCCGGGAACTGCTCGGTCTGGTGAAAGTGATCATACCGTCGTCGCTGATCGGCACCCTCATCGGCGTCATCCCCGGAACGGGCGGCGCCATCGCGTCGTTCCTTGCCTACAACGAGGCGCGCCGGTTCTCCAAGCACCCCGAAAGGTTCGGCACCGGCTGCATCGAGGGCGTGGCCGCTCCCGAGGCAGCCAACAACGGCACCACCGGCGGCGCCATGGTGCCGCTGCTAACGCTGGGCATCCCCGGCGACGTCGTGACGGCGGTGATGCTGGGCGCGCTGATGCTGATCGGCGTCAGGCCCGGACCGCTGCTGTTCACCGACACGCCCGAGATCATCAACGCCGTCTATGCCGGGCTTCTGATGGCGAACGTCCTGATCCTGCTTCTCGGTTTTCTCAGCGTGCGGCTGTTCCCGATGGTCCTGCGGGTGCCCTCGGCCACCCTCTTCCCGCTGGTCCTGGCGCTTTGCTTCATCGGCTCGTTCTCGTTGTCCAACAGCACCTATGACATGACCATCGCGCTGATCTTTGGGATCATCGGATATTTCATGCACAAGCACGGCTTTCCCGCCGCGCCGGTGGTGCTGGGCGTCATCCTGGGGCCGATCGCCGAGGATGTGTTGGGCCGCGCCCTGATCACCTCGTACGGCGACTGGACGACCCTGGTGCGATCACCCATCGCGCTGTTCTTTTACGTGATCTCGGTGGCCTCCGTGGCCTATTCTATGCGCCGGAAATCGGGTGGCGCGGCCGATGGAATCGGCCCAAACAGATCGAGTGGAGAAAGGAAACCATTATGACCATTGGATTCGGGATCGTCGGCACGGGCACGATTGGGGCCTTCCATGCCAGGGCCGTCCAATCGTTGGAAGGTGCCCGCCTTGTCGGCGCCTGCGACACCAATCCGCAAAGCCTTGCCGCCTTCGGCAAGACCTTTCCGGTAAAGCAGTACGCCGACGCCAAGGCACTGGCCGACGACCCCGACATTTCCATCGTCGCCATCGGCACGCCGTCGGCCCTGCACGTCGAGCCGGCGTTGGCCGCAATCGCCGCCGGCAAGCACGTGATCATCGAAAAGCCGCTGGACGTGACGCTGGACCGCTGCGATCGCATCATCGAGGCCGCCGAGAAGGCCGGCGTCATCGCCGCCTGTGTCTTCCAGAACCGCTTCATCGCCGGCGCCCAGGTGCTGAAGCAGGCCATAGACGCCGGTAGGTTCGGTCGGCTTACCCTGGGCGACGCCTATGTCAAATGGTGGCGCAGCCAGGACTACTACGACGGGCGCTCGGCGCGCGGCACGCTGGCGCTCGACGGTGGCGGCGCGCTGATGACCCAGGCCATTCATGCCGTCGACCTGCTGCAATGGTTCATGGGGCCGGTGGTCGAGGTTTCGGCGTTTGCCGACACCTTGGGCCACGACCGGCTCGAGTTCGAGGACGTCTCGGTGGCGACGCTGCGTTTCGCCAATGGCGCCCTGGGCGTGATCGAAGCGGCCACCGCCGTTTACCCTGGTTTTTTCAAGAAGCTCGAGATTTCGGGAACCCGGGGCTCGGCGGTGCTTGAGGAAGAAAGCCTCACCACCTGGACCTTCGCCGACGAATCCCCGGCCGACGAGCAACTGCGCGCCGAATTCGCCCACAAGGGAGACAGCGGCGGCGGCGCCGCCGACCCCACTGCCATCGATTTTCGGCTGCACGCCGCGCAATTCAAGAACCTCATGGACGCCATCGACGGCAAGACCGAGTTGCTGGTCGGAGCCCAGGAAGGACGAAAGGCGGTGGCCATCATCCTCGCCATTTATGAAAGCGCCCGCACCGGCCGGACCGTCCGCATCACCACCTGACGCGGGCCGTCGGGGCCGCCGCGTCCGCAGATTCGGCGGCCCCAACAACCCTCACGCGCACGCCTCGCCCAAATAGTGCGCTGCTGTTCATATCGAAAAGTGCTATAGTTGGGCGTCGACCGGATAGGCCAGGAACGTTGCGAGAGTCTGTGCGGGAACGACTCCTGGCTTCGCTATCAACTTCAGCGTACACGACAAATCCGGCGACGGGAGGAGATCGCAGCCAAGGCGCAATCGCATTGGCGCGATCCGGATGTCACGTTCAGGAGGGTACGCCAGTGCTCCGGAAACCGCAGGAATGCACCCAGCTTAAGGAGGCCGGCGCCGTGATCAGCCGCGCCACCGAAACCGACCGTCACGTCGGCGCCCGCATCCGTGAACGTCGGATCATGCTGGGCCTCAGCCAGCAGCAGATGGCCGACATGATCGGAGTCACCTACCAACAGGCCCACAAGTACGAACGCGGCATCAACCGGATCTCCGCAGGCCGCCTGTACGAGATCGCGCAGGTGTTGCGGGTGCCTGTCGAGTACTTCTTCGAGACGCTGAGCCGGCCCGACGACCGTGGCCCGCTTGATGAACGCCAACGCATGTGCCTGGAACTGGCCCGCAACTTCTCTCAGATTCCCAATCAGCGCCACCAGGAGGCCCTGAGTCAGTTGGCTCGCGCGCTGGCCAGCAAGTAACAGGCGACTCGGCCGTGGGTCACGGCAATTCACGGACCACGCGCAGGCCGATGCCATAGCTGAAGGCATCGGCCGGAAATTTCGATCGATAGGCGGCCCGGGCGTTGGTATCGACGTAATACCAGGAACCGCTGCGCGTTACCCGTTCCCGGCAGGCTCCGTCGATGCGCGCCGAACCGTCCCTGGGCGCCCCCCGGTAGTCGGCGTGCCAGCAATCCTGGACCCACTCCCAAACATTGCCGTGCACGTCGAACAAGCCAAGTGGGTTGGCCGCGAAGCTTCCGACCGGTAAGGTCTGGTGGCTGATGTCGGTTCCACAGTTGCGGCAGTTGGCTTGGCCCTCACCGGCGTCATCGCCCCACCAGTATTCGGTGGTGGTGCCGGCTCTGGCCACGTACTCCCATTCCGCCTCGCTGGGCAGGCGATAGGTGCGTCCGGTCTTGCGGCTCAGCCATTCGACAAACCCGACCGCATCCGACCAACTGACGTTGACGACCGGCCGACGACCCCGCCCCCATTCGTGATCGTCCGGTTTCCGGACGCAGCCACCGTCGGCCGTACAGGCCATCCACTCGTCGAAAGTCACCTCGTAGCGGCCGACCGCA
>JAVEYE010000418.1:0-3254 GCA_034003665.1 Rhodospirillales bacterium
CGTCAGCGACGAGGCGCCGGATCGAAGCCAATTGTTCCATCCGCCCCACGCGGGCGGCCAGTGCGCTTGGTGTCAGTGTCGTCATGGGTGTGTTCATTTTCATCGGTGTCCCGCCTTCCTTCAACGCTTTACGAGACGGCCTCGATGGCGAGTTGCGCCCATTCCCGCAAGCGGTCGGGGTGTCCCATCAGGGTCTGCATTTCGCGGAGCACGACCTGGTAGCTGCAGCCGTTCAGGATTCGGGCCTGTTCGCGAATCCGTTTGGCCAGCGGCCCGAGGTCGTCCGCGCAGGCGACCTCCGATGCCTTGTGCCGCCACATGATGCAGCAGCGGTCGCCGGCCTTCGCCACCAGCGTCGGCAGGTCGGTCCATGCGCTGCACGTCAGCAGGCGCAGGTTCGGAATCGTCAGCACCTGGTCGAGCTTGCGCGTGAGATTCTCGCAGCAGCCGTAGCAGACGGCGCCGAAGCGGGCAAAAAGGGGTTTCTGGTAGTTCAGCAGAAAGGCATCGAACATGGCGGGGCTCACCTGGTCGAACTCCTGCGAGTTGCCGTGAATCCAGCAGTCCCGGAAGGAGAACGGCCCCGGGTTTTCCGGACGGATGGGATCGCTGAAGAGCATCGGCGTATCGGTATTGGGCAGGATTTCCACACCGGACCGCTCAATGGCATCCAGCCGCGCCTGCTCGCCCCGCAGGATGGTGCCGATCAGCCGGTGAACCCGTTCCGGCGCCTCGATCAAGTCGATCATCATCGGCTCCAGCCCCCGCAGATGCGCGGCCGGCGAGCAGAGCGTGGCGATGGAGAAGAAACCGGTGACCGGGCTCACCCGCACCGGCATGACCCCGCCCAGGATGTCCGCGAGGCGCGCCTGCCGCTCGGCCGTAGCCGCCGCGTTGACCCGGTAGGCGGGCACGACCAGCCGGTCGAAGTCCGCGTCTGTCGCCAGTGTCGGCCGGTATCGCCAGGCCGATCCCTCCGCCGCGAGCGTCTCATGCTCGATATCCAGGCCCCAGACGTTTGCCGGGGTGACGTCAAGCACCGTATTGAGCATGAAGTAGTCGTTGACCGGCGTATCGTCGCCGATGGCGTCCTTGACCAGGATACGTTTGAAATAACCTTCCAGTTCCCGGCAAAGCCGATCGCGGCAGACCAGCTCGCTCTCCGGCATGATCTCGTTCCAACTGGCGTTGCCATGGCACCAGACCGGCGGCCGGTCCGGCTTGCGCATGGCCAGCACATCACGCCAGCGCCGCCGGATGCGGTCCATGTTTTCGCTGCGCGCCAGTGCGACCGTGCGGGCGGCCAGTTCCCGGACGAGCGCGATTTCGCCGGCCCGGTCGACCGCCAGGCGGTCCAGTTCATCAAAAAGCGCTTTGCAATAGTACATTCCCCCCCCCCTTTTTTGCCATGTTGGAGGAGTATGGTCTCGCCCTTGGCGAGAAGCTCTGGATGTGATCACACCCCGGCGCTACACCCAGCCCATCTTCTGCCAGTAGGCGAACTCGTAGGGCCACTGTTCCTTCCAGAAATCGATAGCTGCTGACTCTTGTAAATACTATTATAGCTTCCATGACGCCGAAGGCAAGGCACCGCATTCCGGTCGGCTGGTCATCGGCAACAAGATTTCGGTGGACGGCACAGGGCGGTTCTGGCATTCTCGCCCTTTAATGGAGTCGCTGGCTGCATCATGCAAGAAAAATCGTCAATTTTTGACTACGTGCGGATGGCTCGCGTGGACCACTGGATCAAGAATCTCTTCATCCTGCCCGGCGTGGTCGTGGCGGCATTGATTCTGAAGGTCATGCCCTGCCCCGCGCTCGTGCTCTCCCTGCTGGTTGCGTTCCTGTCGACCAGCCTGGCGGCATCAGCCAACTACGTCATCAACGAGTGGCTGGACGCCCGCTTCGACCAGTTCCATCCGACCAAGAAACACCGCCCCGTCGTCGTGGCCCAGATCCAATTTCGCTGGGTCATGGTCGAATACGTCCTCCTGGTCGTGCTGAGCCTGGCGCTCGCGCTGCTGGTCAACCACCCGTTCGCCGCCGCCATCGGCTGGCTGCTCCTGATGGGGCTCGTCTACAACGTCGAACCGGTGCGGACGAAGGATATTCCGTTTCTCGATGTCCTCTCCGAATCGGTCAACAACATGATCCGGCTGCTGCTCGGCTGGTTCGTCGTCGCCCCGGACCACCTGCCGCCCAGCAGCATCCTGTTCGGCTACTGGATGGGCGGCGCGTTCCTGATGGCTGCCAAGCGGTTCGCCGAGTACCGGATGATCGGCGACCACGAGCGGGCGGGCAGCTACCGCCGCTCGTTCAAGGCCTACAGCGAGGCGTCGCTGCTGATCTCGGCTGTCTGCTATGCGATGTGCTCGCTCTTCTTTGTCGGCATCTTCCTGCTCAAGTACAAGATCGAGCTGCTGCTGGCTGTCCCCCTGTTGATCGCCCTGTTCTGCAAATACCTGGCCATCGCCTACAAGGAGGACTCGGCGGCGCAGAAGCCGGAGAAGCTGTACCGTGAAAAGGGTCTGATGGCCTGGTGCGCCGCCTTTGTCGCCGTGCTGGCCCTCTCGCTGGTGATCAAGGTGCCCTGGCTGGCCGTCTTCATCGGCATCGACCTGGTTCCCTTGTCGTTCTAGCGTCGCTTTCAACTGTGCGTCCGCCATGTCCACCTTTGCGCGCACTCTCCTGCCCGTCGTCCGCCGGCTTTGCCGCGAGGCCGGCCCGGCGCTCGCCTGCCTGCTGGTCGCGGCCGCCTGCATTCTGGCGATGACCTGGCCCTGGTGCCTGCACTTCGACGGATCTTTCCTGAACCATTGGGACCCCCCGTTCCACGCCTGGAAGCTGGAGGTCCTGGCCCGCAAAATCCTGTCGGGCGACCTGTTGCTTCGCAACGCCGACACGCCCCTGTTCTACCCCTATAGCGGCACGTTGTACTACGAGGCCCTGACCTGGCCGGTAGCCCTCGCCGCCGCCACCCTCACTGCCTGGACCTCCTGGTCGCCCGAGTTCATCTACCATGTGATCCTGATCGCGGGCTGGTCCCTCGCCGCCCCCTGCATGCAGCACTTCCTGCGCGGCCTGGGGCTGAACCGGACGGCCGCCTTCACGGGGGGCGTCCTGTTCTGCATCCTCCCGTACCGGATGAGCTACGCCAACGAATTCCAGATGCAACTGGTCTTCGCCCTGCCGCTGTTCTACGGCCTGCTGGTCCGGCTGCTCACACGGCCGTCGGCGCGTGGCGGCATCGCCCT
>JAVEYE010000419.1:0-3242 GCA_034003665.1 Rhodospirillales bacterium
GCAATCAGCGCTTTCTGCTTTTCAATGGCCGCGTTGTTTTCGGTGAGTTCGCCGGGGGTGGGGTCGTACAAATCGCCCATGACATCGACGATGCTGGCACCGGCGCGCGCCATCATGCGCATCATCTCGGCGCGGTCCCCCTCAGTTAGCGACTTGCTGTCGTCGTTGCGGTAGAAGCTGGCGTAGATTTCCACCGTGTGGGCCGCGGAGATCATCTTGCGGAACGTGTCTTCGTTCCAGTGTTCCGGGGCCAGTTTCGACATATGCAGACAGATGCCATGTGCCCCTTCTGCTTCATACTGGCGGATATCGGCGATGGTCTCTTCGGGAGTCGTGGGGGTGGTGGAAAGACCAAAAAGAGGACCGAATTTCATAGTGATTTTCCAAGTAGTTATAGGAACGTAGCAAACCGAGCCGGGGGTGTCAAAAAGGCTCTCTCCGTGGATGTCGCCCAGCAATCACACCTCGCCACTCGCGACTTCGCTCCAGAACGGGATCGAGTCGGCGGCGCCCGGGCGCGTGATGCAGACCGCGGCCGCATCGCAGCCGCGGGCCAGCGCCCGGGCCGGACTTCCGGAGCGCATCATCTCGGAGAGGAAGAAGCCGATGAAGGTGTCGCCGGCCCCGGTGGTATCCACCGCCTGCACGGGGCGACCGGGATGCCGCATGATGCCGGCCGAATCGAGATAGGCCGCGCCCCGGGCACCCATCGTTAGCACCGCGGCCGCGCCGGGATATCGGCCCCGCATGGCCGCCAGCACCGCTTCCGGAGTGCGCTCGCCCGTCAAATCCTCGGCCTCGGTCTCGTTGAGGACGAAGCAATCCACATCCCGCAACGGATATTCCAGGACCGCCGCCGACATCGGGGCCGGATTGAAGACCACCTGGAGACCGCGCCGCTTGGCGGCCCGGATGGCCTCGGCCACGGAACTGGTCTCGTTCTGGACCAGCAGGATGTCGTCCGCGCAACACGACTCCAGCGCCCGCGCGACGTCCTCGGCGGTGACCGAGGCGTTGGCCCCGCGATGGAGCACGATCGCGTTCTCGCCGGCGGAACTCACCTGTATCATGGCGTGGCCCGTCGGCGCCTCAATCGTTCGTATCCGGGCGATGTCCACGCCTTCGCCGGCCAGACGTTCAAGCAACCAGGCGCCATCCCGGCCGATGCATCCGGCATGCCGTACCGGCACGCCGGCCCGCGCCAGCGCGACCGACTGGTTGAAGCCCTTGCCCCCGGCAAAGGCATGGTAGCCCGTGCTGGAAAGGGTCTCGCCCGGACGCACAAAATGGTCCACCTGGTAGACATGGTCAATGTTGACCGACCCGATGTTCAACACATGCGCCGCCTGCCGCGCCATCATCGTCCCGTGCAAGCTACGGTTCGTTTCCATCCGCCACTCCGATAGGTATCATCACGGAGTATTCTAACGTTTTCCGCGCATTTTCACAAGGGCGTGTAAGACCTGTGTCGTGGCGTGTAAGACCTGACACGTGTCAGAGGGTGCGATTCAACTTGGTTGAATCACAAGGAATTCAGACTCCAGAATTTAGAATCCGGTAGTTGCGGGGCAACGATTTGCGTGTCATATTTTGCACGTCATTCGTGCCACTGTTTTGCGGACATGAAAATAGCGCTTGTTTTAAGCAGAACATTCTGGATTCTAGCTTCTGAATTCTAGGTGCGCATCCACTATTGTGGATCGCACCGATTGAACGGGTGCGACGGATTCTTCGCTTGCTTTCTCTAGTAAAGTTTGCTTTACTAGCTCCGGCGTTGGTAACGATTCCTTGACTGGCGCCCAACGTTGGTAACGAAACGCTGACGAGTCATGAATAGACAAACAGGCACCTACCGGGCAACGAGATGGGAGCAGGAGCACGTCCGGGCGTTCATCCCCGCGCCGTTGCCTCCCGCCAATCCGCCGCTGATTCTGGATGCTGAGACGCGCCAAGCGCTGTCGGCCGCCACTTCCGCGCTCGGCAAACTCGCCGTCGCCGCCGAATTGGTCCCGAACGCGGACTGGTTCCTCTACGGCTTCGTGCGCAAGGAGGCGCTGATCACCTCCCAGATCGAAGGCACGCAGGCCACGCTCCAGGATGTGCTCGCCTTCGAGGCGGGCGAAAAGGCCAAGCGGCCCGACGACGTACGCGAGGTCTGCAATTACGTGGAGGCGCTGACGTTCGCACGAAGGAAGTTGGCGCGACCCGACGGCCTTCCGCTGGCAACCAGGCTGTTCTGCAACGTCCACAAGCGGCTGATGAAGGGCACGCGTGGGAGCGAGAAGCAACCGGGCGAGGTCCGGCGCAGTCAGAACTGGATCGGAGGGAGCCGACCCGGCAACGCCCGTTTCGTGCCGCCGCCGCCGGATGTTGTGCCTGAGGCTATGTCGGCGCTGGAAAAGTGGATTCATGGCGACGATCCGCTGCCGCCGCTCGTCCGCATCGGGCTGGCGCATGTTCAATTCGAGACCATCCATCCTTTTCTGGACGGGAACGGCCGTATCGGGCGTCTGCTGATCGCCCTGCTGGTCGAGCACTGGGGGCTTCTCAAAGCGCCGCTGCTCTACCTCAGCGTCGCATTCAAGCGGCATCGCCAGGCCTACTACGACCGCCTCAACGGCGTGCGCGCAGACGGCGACTGGGAAGGCTGGACGCGGTTCTTCCTCGATTGCGTGACGGAAGCCGCCGATGATGCCGTGGCCAGCGCACAGCGGCTCCACGCCGTAACCGCCGCCGACCGCACCAGAGTGGCTGCGCACGCCAAGACCACAGTTCCCGCCATCCGGCTCTATGAACGGTTGCCGTCGCATCCGATGGTGACCTTGTCGCAGGCGATCAAGTTGCTCGGCGTCAGCAAGCCGACGGCCGTGAAGGCCCTCGCCGCGTTGCAGGCGTCAGGCGTCCTACGCGAGATTACGGGCAAGCGCCGGGATCGTGTTTACGCCTACCAGGCGTACCTTCGGGTGCTGAGTTCCGATACGGAGTGACCCTCATTTTTTATAGCGGGAAATCAGGGTGTCCCCAGAAGTCCCTTCGCCGACTGAAGCCAGCGCTCCGCCATGCGCAAGTGGCCCGCCAGGGTCGGATGCACGCCGTCGCCTAGCCAGTAGGTCTCGGGCGCCTCCTTCACGGCCGCGTCGAACATCTCCTGGAATGTGACCAGCGTCGCGTCGAACGCCTGGGCGAGCTCGGCACAGACCACGCGCCGCGCCGCAATCTCGGGAAGCCATTCGCGGTTGACG
>JAVEYE010000420.1:0-3242 GCA_034003665.1 Rhodospirillales bacterium
CATCGGGCAGCAAAACGACAGGGCCGCCGAACAGCCGGAGCGGGTGCGCGCTATGCGCGCCGCGCTGGCCGCCTGGCGGCGCGAGATCGGGGCGCAGGAGAACGCCCCCAATCCCGACTGCCGCGAAGAGGCTTTTCGCAGACTGTACGTGGACGTCGATCCAAGCCGGTTCGATCCGCTGCATGCCGACCACGACGAGTGGTCGGCGATTCACGCCTGGCGGACCGACATGGACGGCGCCGTGGCCCGCAAGCGCCAACCGTAACCCATTATCCCGATTCATTTTCCTTGCTTGTAAACCCGCGACACCCTATCATTTCATCCTTGTGCAGGCCCGTCGGATCGGGACCGCGAGGAGAATGGCATGGGCAAGACGACGCTCAAGGACATCGCGCAGCGCGTGGGCGTGACGGAAATGACCGTCTCGGCGGCGCTGCGCAACACGGGGCGGATCAGCGCGGCGATGCGCCGCCAGATCATCGAGATGGCGGACAAGCTCGGCTACCGACCGAACGCGGCGGCCCGCTCCATCCGCTCCGGACGGTTCGGCTGCCTGGCGCTGCTCGTCAGCCGCGAGCATCCGACGCCCGTCACGACGCCGCTTCTCGCCGGCATGGAGGACGCGATGCGCGCGAAGAACCTCCATCTGCTTCTGAGCTGCCTGCCCGACGAGAAGCTCGTCGACCAGGACTACATGCCCCAGATCCTCCGCGAGTCGATGGCCGACGGGCTGCTGATCAAGCACGACGTCAACATCCCCGACGCGATGGTGGAGCTGATCGAACGGCACCGGATCCGCATCCCCGCCCTCTGGCTGAATTCCAAGCACAAGGGGAACTGCATCTACTTCGATGAATTCCGCTCGGGCGCCGTCGCGACGGAGCATCTGATCGGCCTGGGACATCGCCGGATCGCCTACTACACCCATACCGACCGGCGCGACGCCCACTACAGCATCCAGGATCGCTTCGAGGGCTATTGCGATGCCATGCGCCGAGCCGGCCTGACCCCGTCCTGGCTGGACGGCCCTCCCGGCGAGGCCTTCGAGCGACGCGCGCGGCTGGAGGCCATTCTCGAGCGGCTGGGCGGACGCGAGCGCCCCACCGCGGTCGTCGCCGAGAACGAGACCACCGCCCGCATCGTCATGCTCGCGGCGGCACGGCTCCAGCTTGCGCCGGCGGCCGATCTTTCTCTGATCACGTTCAGCGACGCGCCGTTCGACGACTGCGGCATCCCGATCGACACGATGGCGCTGCCCGTCGCCGAGATGGGCTCCCGCTCCGTGAACATGCTGCTGCAGATCATCGACGACCGCGCCCTTCGCCTCCCGCCGGTGAAACTGCTCCCACGGCGGCTTGACGGCGAGACGTGCGGACCGCCGAAGGCGCGAGCCAGACCCGTCGGTCCTCGCAGAGGCCGGAGAGCGGGAGCCGGAACCGACGCGCCATGATCGCACGGGAGGGTCGATCAATCCATTTCGGGGACTTCCACGGCCAGTGGAACGCCGCGGAGGATGAATTGGCCCTGCTGGTGGCTGGACTGTGGCGGCATGGCTACGATTTTACGGCCTTTCTGTCCCCGGATCGACAAGAGGCGCTGCGCGCAACCGTCGAACGCAACCGCATCCCCCTTCGAATTTTCCCCGGCAGGGAATACATGTACGACTGGGGGCACCTCACGACCGTCGGGACGACCGGCGACGCCCCGCCGATCAACGACCCGGACGTCGAGTCCGTGCTGCGCTGGTTCAAGGCCAACAGCGAGTGGGTGGTCCTGGCGCATCCCTACGCATTCATGATCGACCGGCTGGAGTCGCTGCTGGACGCCGGGCTCCTCGACGCCGTAGAACTCGTCAACGGCCCCCTTGACTCCAACAACAACCGGAAGCTGATCGACTGGTACGCCTCGCTGCTGAACCGCGGCAAGCGCGTCCCGATCGTCAGCGGGCTCGACATCCACGTCCCCGTCGGCGACCGGCGGCCAGACGTCCTCTACGACGACGCCTACCCGACTTCGCTGGACATCCCGCTGCTGGGCGCCAATCGCACGGGCGTGATCGCCGACCGCTGCGACGTGAATGCCGTCCGCGCAGCCATCGCCGACGGGAGGACCTTCATCGAAATTCCGTCCGAGCGGATGCTCGTCGGCCCGCCGGACATCGTCGCCTGGCTCGAACGAAACGACTACTGGGCCGAGGTCGAGGCGGAGCAGGGGCGCCGCTGCCGTTTCACCCCCCGGTCGCAACGGCGGTTCATCGGCGGCTCGACCGTCTCCCTCGATTGCGCTGGATTCACGGGACTCGTCGGAATCGACGGCCGCGAGCAGGCGGTCCCCGCCTCCGGACGCGTCGCACTCCCGGTGCCGCTCAAGACGCCGCGCGACACGCAGTACGTCACCCTCGTGGGGCGCGACGCCGATGCGGTGTCCGTGGCGGCGTTGAAAGTCTTCCACCCCTTGCAGGTGCAAGCCGCCCCCCGCCTCGCGAACGGACGCTATCAGACCGTGACGGACGTCGCCAATGTCGGCAGCGAGACGATCGAGGATCTGGTCCTGACCCTTTCGGGCTGCGGCATCCGCGTCGAGGAGCGCCTGCCGCCCCTCGCGCCCAACGGCGTGATGCGCCGGGTCCACACCTGGACCGTGCCGGAGCCCGCCCGTCCAACACCGTTCCACGTGGCGATCGGGAACGACGCGGCAAAACGGAATCGCACTTCGAGGGCTTGCTCTTCCTGCCCTTCCATCTCATTCCGCCCATGCAGCCGGTTCCAGGCTATCGCTTCGGGCTCTACCTGGTCCTTTTCGACAACGACGGAACGGGCCTCGAGACTGCGCTGCAATGGCCGCTGCATGCCGAGCGGCATCTCGGCCAGGCCTGGTACATTCCCTACGGCGGAGCTTGGGCCGGGATCGAGCTGGGCCCCGCCCCGGAGGCCTGATTCCGCCGCTAGTCCGCCGGCTCGAAGGCTTCTGCGGAGGCTCCGATGACGTCGGGAACGCTCTCGATCCAGATTCGGCTGGCGTTGCTGAACATGGAACGCTCCACGCGCCAGACCCCGCCGCCGGCGCCCGGGATGCTGAAGACGTCGCCGGACCCTTCCGGATCCCAGTACGCGCTGCCCGCCAGGGCGCCGTCGGAACCGTAGGAATTCATTCCTCTGCTCAATCCACCCTGCGCTTCGGAACGCTGATCTTGTCCTCGCCGCGCAGCCAGCGGGCATTGTAAAGCTCCACGTCTTCACAGC
>JAVEYE010000421.1:0-3241 GCA_034003665.1 Rhodospirillales bacterium
AGCGTGGACTTGCTGGCCGACTTGACGATCCGCGCGGATTTCATCAACAAGCTGCGCGCCTTCTACGAACTGCTGGGACTCCTGGAGCACAGGCCCGAGGTGCCCGGGGACGTCTTCC
Source organism: Rhodospirillales bacterium (assembly GCA_034003665.1). Taxonomy (GTDB): domain Bacteria; phylum Pseudomonadota; class Alphaproteobacteria; order Rhodospirillales; family Shumkoniaceae; genus Shumkonia. The sequence continues at coordinate 119 of JAVEYE010000421.1, forward strand.
GGGACGCCAAGCTGCTGGGGTTCATCAACAAGGTCGCGGCCAATCTCTACCGCGATCCGGCGTTGAACCTGTTCGGCGTGGCGGAAAAGGTGAAGGCGCTCATCAACGCGCACGTCTCCGCGCGCGGCATCGATCCCAAGATCCCGCCCGTCGCGATCACCGACGCGGAGTTCGAGAACGTGCTGAAAGCGCTGGACGGCAGCCGCGCGCGCGCCGCGCAGATGCAGCACGCCGCGCGCTACCACATCATCGGCTTCGCGAACCAGAATCCATCGTATGCCAGGAAAATGAGCGACCGGCTCGAGGAGATCCTCCAGAAGTTCAAGGACGACGCGGCCGCGCTGGAACGTGAATTGCGGAAGCTCATCGACGACTTGAAGCGAGGAGACCGGAACGAGTTTCCGGATCTCGATCCGGAGGTTCAAGTGCCATTTGTGCGATTGGTCTTGGAGGCCTGCGGCCAAAACCGCGAATCCACGGACGCGCAACGCGCCAAGGCCATTCTGACGACCTTGGAAATGGTGGCGCGCATTCGGCAGGAGATTCGCAAGGTCGGCTTCTGGAAAAACAACGCCATCCGCGAACTTCTCGTCAAGACGCTCGTTCGCGATCTCGATGGCGCGGGGTTCTGTCCTCCGGGCGGCGAGCGCGACTTGGCCCAGCGCCTCGTCGCCTTGGCCAAGGAAAACCATGTGGCTCTGACACGCGGATGAACAAGACGATCCAGGTCGGCGGAATGGACTTCGACGTGCGGCGCAGCGCGCGGCGCAAGACGTTGGCTTTGATGGTGGGGCGCACGGGAGAGTTGGCGGCCTACGCGCCCATGGAAACGTCCACGGAAGCTCTCTCCTCCTGGATCTCGACAAAGCTGCTCTGGGCGCATGGAAAGCTGGCGCTGAAGAAGGAAACCGCCCCGAAGTCGGTTGAGCCTGAATTCGTATCGGGGGAATCGTTCTGCTATCTCGGAAGGCGGTATCGCGTCAAGATCGTCCAAAACCAGGATCAGCCGCTGGTTTTCGATGGCACGCGGTTCTTGTTGCGAAGGGGTTCCAAGTCTCCTGAAAAGCTTTTTCAGCAGTGGTACGCCGAGACGGGATCCGAATGGCTGCGCCGACGCATCGAAAGGCTTTCGCGGCTGACCGCAAGCAAGCCCTCGGAAGTGGCGGTTCGCGACTTGGGATTCCGCTGGGGGTCCTGCGGACGCAATGGCGTCTTGTTCTTCAACTGGAAGATTTTCCAGCTTCCGGTGCGCCTGGTGGACTACGTCGTCCTGCATGAGCTCGTTCATCTGCGCGAGCGCAGCCATGGAACGGCGTTCAAGGCGGCGCTGGAACGGGCCCTGCCCGATTGGAAGGAACGCGAAGAAGACCTTGGAAAAAAAGCTCGGGATTATCTGGCCTTTGACGTAATGAATCCGAACATCAAGAACCGCACACTCGTCTTCCATTGACGCAATAGGCGAGAGAGTCGTTGGGGCAGGGGACACGCCAGGCCCTGTTGGATTTTTCCGTTTACTCGACCTTTGTCGAGGCGGGATCAGGAATTCATAAGACAGAATCCATTTGTCGTGCCCCCAAGCAAAGCAGCAACTCGGATCGTCTCCCATTCCGTCGGAGCCCGAACGGAACGATCGGACACGTGGCGCGCGGCTACGGCGAAGTGGCGATGCTGCAGCCCGACCGCGGCGTGTCGCGGAGACCCGCGTTCACACCATGTCGTAAGGTGCGACAACGTCGGTGTCGGTGAGTCGCTCGACGCGTTCGGCCGGAGCGATCACCAGCCCCGGCGCAATCCGCAGGCGGGGATAGGTCGCCCGCAGAGAGGCGAATCCGCGTGCGTCGTTCCGGGTCGGCCGGCTGGCAAGCTTGATCTCAACCGGATAGAGCGTGCCGTCGCGCTCCAGAAGAAGGTCTACCTCGCCGCCGCTTTGCGCCCTCCAATGGTAGAGCGCCGCTTTGCGCGACATGGCGGATTGCAGTTTTCGAATCTCGGAAACGACGGCCGTCTCGAACAGCGCTCCGGCCATCGGATGCCCACCCAAAGCGCTCGGGGACGTGATCCGCGACAGATGGCAGGCCAGACCGGTGTCGGAAAGGTAGCCCTTGGGTTTCGCGGAGATCCGCTTGATCGCATTTCCCTGATAGGCCGGAAGCTCATACCATTGGAAGGTTGCCGCAAGAACCGCCAACCAGCGCTTCGATGTCTGCGGCGTGATCCCGATCTCCCGCCCAAGCTGGCTGAAGTTGACTTCCTGCCCCGTGAGCGCCGCGGCAAGCTGCACAAAACGACCGAACTGCTGCCAGTCCGCCGCATCGAGCATCGTGCGGACATCCCGCTCAACATAGGTTCTCAAGTAACCGGCGAAGAAATCGGACGCCACTGAAGCGGGAAGCGCATCCATGGCCGGCAGCGTCCCGCGCCACAGAAAATCGTGAACGGTCAGCGATGCCGGGAGTCTTTCGGGTTGCTCAGAGATGAACGCTTCCGGGTTGTCCAAATAGCGCTCCAACCAGGATCGCGGAAGTATCCGTTCGGCCATTTCGCCCAGGGAGAACCCTTCCAGATCCAGAAAAACCGCGCGCCCCGCAAGCGATTCCCCGACGGATCGAAGCACGGACCACTGTTGCGAACCGGTCAGCACGAACATGCCGGCTCGCCCATCCTTGTCAACCCTCCGCTTGATGCTCGGAACCAATTCCGGACAGTACTGGATCTCGTCCAGAACCAGCGGCGGCGGATGGTTCCTGAGGAAAAGCTCGGGATCGGTTCGCGCATTGCCGACGTCGACAACGGGATCGAACACAATGGTCTCCCAATTGGGCAGATGATGCGCGAGGAGCGTACTCTTTCCGACCTGCCTGGCGCCAGACACGACGAGAACTGGAAAATGGGCAAGGAGGGTGTCGATTCTCGATGAGACAAGCCTTTCTTTGTACTTCATGCCGGAATATTAGTGATTCGATCATCAAAAATCAAGTAATAGATGGTAATCTGTCAGTCGCCGGGGTTGTTGTAGTAACGTCCCGTCGAGCGCCTCGGACCAGCCCCGGCGACCGATTACTAATAGATGTACGGTTGCCACAGCCGAGGTTCGCGTCAACATAGTTGCCGCGCACGAAGCAG
>JAVEYE010000422.1:0-3234 GCA_034003665.1 Rhodospirillales bacterium
CCAGCCATTCCGACCGCGAAGCGGCGGCCCGATCGGTGCGGGCCGCGTTGTCCGAGCGGGCGGGCATGGATCCCGCCGAGTTGGCCGGGCAGCTTTACGTCCATTGGGATGCCGAGGCCGTGCGCCATGTCTTCACGGTGACCGCCTCTCTCGACAGCCAAGTGATCGGCGAACCCCAGGTGCTGGGCCAGGTCAAGGCGGGCCATCGCATCGCCAGGCAGGCGGCGATGACCGGGGCCGTTCTCGAGGGCCTTCTGCAGGCCGCCTATGCCGCCGCCAAGCGGGTGCGCAGCGAGACCGCCATCGGCGAGCGCCCGGTGTCAATCGCCGCCGCAGCCGTGCAGTTGGCGCGTGACCTTCACGGCGATCTCGGCCGGTGCGCCGGCCTTCTGATCGGGGCCGGCGAAATGGGCGAACTGGTGGCGGGCGAATTGCTGGTCGGTGGTCTTGGCGAACTGACCGCGATCCATCCGACCGAGTCCCGCGCCCAGGCGTCGGCCCGCGCGCTGAATTGCCACTTCGCGCCTTACGACAACCTGGTGGCGCGATTGGCGGCGGCCGATGTCGTGGTGTCGGCGCTCGGCCGGCGCCAGCGCATGCTTTCCGCCGACATGCTGACAGCCGCCCTGCGTCAACGCCGCCGCCGGCCGGTGTTCATCGTCGACGCCGCCGTTCCCGGGGACGTCGAGCCGGCGGTCAACCGCATCGACGAGGCGTTTCTTTATGATTTGGGCGATCTCGAGCGGGTGGCCATGGAGGGGCGCAGCAATCGCGAAGCCGAGGCCCAGGCCGCCTGGAAGATCGTCGATGCCGAGGTGGCCGCGTTCCTGCACGGCCGGGCCGAGCGCCAGGCGACGCCGACGCTGACCCGCTTGCGGGCCCATTTCGAGGCGGTGCGGGACGGCGCGCTGGCCGACGCCGGCGGCGACGCCGAGCGGGCCACGCGACTGTTCGCCAACCGCCTGCTGCACGGGCCGTCGCGGGCCCTGCGCGCGCTGGCCGCCGGCCACGGGGCAGGGGGGGGCGCGGCGTTTGATCTTGCCGGGGCCGAACGGACGCTCGATCTTCTGTTCGGCCTTGAAGCCGCGGACGGCTCGGCCGCGGAGCCGTCGGGGGCGGCGGACGATGCTGACGATACCAACGAAAGGTAGGAAGCCGTGAGTCTCGAAGAAAAGCTCGATCGCGTGGTTGCGAGGTACGAGGAACTGGGACACCTGCTGGCCGATCCGGGCGCGGCGGGAGGGTCCGAGTTCGCCCGCCTGTCGCGCGAGTATGCCGAATTGAGGCCTGTGGTCGAGGGCGTGCGCGACCTGCGCCGGGCCGAGGCCGAACTGGCCGATATCGAGACGCTCAGCGCCGATCCGGCGGCCGATACCGACATGCGGGCCCTGGCCGAAGCCGAGTGCGAGGCCCTGAAGGAGCGGTTGCCCGAGCTGGAACACCGGGTCAAGCTGCTGCTGTTGCCCAAGGACGAGGCCGACGCCAAGAACGCCATCCTTGAAATGCGTGCCGGTACCGGCGGCGAGGAGGCGGCGTTGTTTGCCGCCGCCCTGTTCCGCATGTATCAGCGCTATGCCGAGAATCGCCGCTGGAAGTTCGAGCTGATGCATCTCAACGAGACCGGCATCGGCGGGTACAAGGAGGCCATCGTGTCGGTGTCGGGGCGCGACGTCTTCGCCCGCCTCAAGTACGAATCGGGCGTGCACCGGGTGCAGCGGGTGCCGGAAACGGAATCCGGTGGGCGCATCCACACGTCGGCCGCCACCGTCGCCGTGCTGCCCGAGGCCGAGGAAGTCGACATCCATATCGACGAGAAGGACCTGCGCATCGACGTCTTCCGCTCCAGCGGGCCGGGCGGTCAATCGGTCAACACCACGGACAGCGCGGTGCGCGTCACCCATCTGCCGACCGGCATCGTGGTGTCCCAGCAAGACGAGAAATCGCAGCACAAGAACAAGGCCAAGGCGCTGCGCGTGCTCCGGGCCCGGCTTTACGAACACGAGCGCCAGAAGGCGGACGCCGAACGGTCGGCCAACCGGCGGACCCAGGTGGGGTCCGGAGACCGCTCCGAGCGCATCCGCACCTACAACTTTCCGCAGGGGCGGGTTACCGATCACCGCATCAACCTGACGCTGCACAAACTGGACCGGGTGATGGACGGCGAACTCGACGAGATCATCGACGCGCTGACCGCCGAGGATCAGGCCGCCCGCTTGTCGGAGGTCGATTGAGGACCCCCGCCGCCGGTTCGTCCGCCCTGACCGTCGGGGCCGTCCTCGCCTCGGCAGCCGGTCGGCTGGCCGGCGCCGGCGTGGAAACGGCCCGCCTCGATGCCCGCCTGATCGTCGGCGCCGTGCTTAGCCTCGATGCCGCCGCCCTGCTGTCGCGTCGGGACGAGCCGGTGGATGGGCTGGCCGCCGACCGCGTCGCCGAACTGCTTGCACGCCGCGAACGGCGCGAGCCGATGTCCCACATCCTGGGCGAGCGCGAGTTCTGGAGCCTGCCCTTCCGCGTCACCGCGGCGACCCTGACGCCGCGCCCCGACACCGAGACGCTGGTCGATGCGGCCCTGGCTTGGGCGGCCGAACGCGGCCATTCTGGTGGCGCCGGTTTGCGCGTGCTCGATCTTGGCACCGGCACCGGCTGCATCCTGCTGGCCCTGCTCAGTGAGTGGCCGGCGGCAAGCGGAACCGGAATCGACATCAGCCCGGCCGCACTCGCCGTCGCCCGCGATAACGCGGTCGCCCTGGGCCTGGCGGGGCGGGCCCGCTTCATGGCGGGCGACTGGGGCGGCGAGGTCGACGAGCGCTTCAACGTGATCGTCGCCAACCCGCCCTATATCGCGGAAGGCGTGCTGGAAACGCTCGATCCCGAGGTCGCGCGCTACGAACCGCGCCAGGCATTGGCGGGCGGTGTCGACGGCCTCGCCGCCTACCGGAGCTTGGCGCCGCAGGTGTTTCGCCTGCTTCTCGACGACGGTGCGGCCTTCCTTGAGATTGGCCAGGGACAGGGGGCCGCGGTGACGGCGATCCTGGCCGATGCCGGCTTGCATGTCGTTGATGGCGTGACCGATCTCGGCGGAAACCAGCGTTGCCTGGTGGCGATCCGGCGGCATTCCGCTGAATGTTGAAAAAAAAGGTTGGAATACGCCGCAAACCTGTCTAGGTTGAGCCCCGCGGGCGGCTTTTAGTGCCGCCGGGGCTCGCGTCCCAGGGACGCCAGCAGACAACCTAA
>JAVEYE010000423.1:0-3233 GCA_034003665.1 Rhodospirillales bacterium
GGCTGCTGTTGGTCGCGTACAGGCCACCACCATGGGCGAGCTGGGCGGAGACGTGGAACGCCAGGTTGCTGACGATCCGGCAGCCGTCCAGTCGCAGATCCACGGCATCCGTCACCAGCAGAGCGCCGCCGCGGGTATCGGCGTCTGTTTGACCGCCGTGGAAGCCAAGCTGCCGCAGGGTGACGTTGGTGACGGCGGCCAGGCGCATCAGACGGGTTGAAGCACCCTCGGCGGGCTCGATCCAGGTGGGCCACAAGGCCGGGTTGTTGCTGCCGGGCGTTCCGACACCCTCGTGGCCGCCCTCGATCCGGATGAACGAGGCGCCGCAGACGAGCTCCGACGTCAGCGCGTAGACGCCGCCTTTGACGTGAATCACGTCGTTGCTCCCGGCGACATCCAGCGCCTGCTGGATGGTGGGAAAGGCCGTCTCCCAATTGGCGCCGTCGGCCTCGCCCGGATTGCCCGCCGCGACATAGCGGTCGGCGCTCCACACCGGACACACGCAGTGCAAAAGAAGCGCGGCACTTAGCCCGACAATACCCCTGGCATCCTTCATGGTTGTCTCTCCTGTGTGGGTCTGCGGCCATCCGCCCAGCGCCTATGCTCCCCAGCCGCTGAGGCACGCGACCGTGGTCGTCCGAGACGCAGCAAAAAAAACAGGTTGGTTGGCAAGTCAACAGTAGGCGACTTGAGCACCCCTGTCAACAAAACATCGGCACATAAAATCGGCACAAAACGTAATGGTTCCGTGACGTAGGGGCGTGAGCGAAGGAACGCGCATGACGAAGCGGGCCTGACGAAATCGACGTTTCGGCCTGTGGACGCCGGGGCTGAACCCCCTCCCTTCGCTCCCCTTTCACTGACCCATGGCGATTTTCCCATGACGATTTTCCGTTTTTGACTTCGCGTCCCCGCGCATGCCTGTGGTATCCTGCTGGCCATGGCACATGAATGGAATATCCGTCCGCGCGGGCGCGGGTGCACGGGCTGCGACGCGCGGTTCCGTGACGCCGAGGAGTGTGTGTCGGCGCTGTTCGAAACCGAATCGGGATACGACCGTTGCGATTTCTGTCTCGCCTGCTGGCGGCAGCGGACCGACGACCGGACCCCCTTCAGCCTGTGGCAGGGAGCGTTTGCCGCCCCCGCGGAGGGGCCGGTGCGCGTCGATCCCGTCGAGCGGGAGACAGCCGAAACCCTGCTGCGGCGTCTGATGGCCCTCGAGGATCCCACCCACGCGAACGTGATCTACATCCTGGCCGTCATGCTTGAGCGCAAACGGCAGTTGATCGAGCGCGACACCCGGCCCCACGAGTCGGGCGGGCTCCTCCGGATCTACGAGCACCGGCCCTCGGGCGACACGTTTGTGGTGCTCGATCCCCAGTTGCGCCTCGAGGCGATCGACGAGGTGCAGCGGCAGGTCATCGCGATGCTGGGCGGGGTCGCCTCCGGCGGCGAGGCCGGGGCGTCGGCAGACCCCGCTGCGCCGGCGGTCTCGGGGGGACGCGCCGCTTTCGATGTCATCATCCGCGGCGGGACGGTGGTCGACGGGACGGGGCAGCCCGCGCGGCTGGCCGACGTGGCCGTCCGAGACGGACGAATTGCCGTGATCGGCGCGCTCGACCCGCGGGCGACGGCGGCTTGCTGTATCGATGCCGCCAAGCGCCTGGTGACGCCGGGCTTCATCGATGTGCATTCGCATTCCGACGCCTATCTGCTGGTCGAGCCCGACGCGCCCGGCAAAATCCGGCAGGGCATCACCACCGAGATCGTCGGACAGTGCGGGTGCTCCGCCGCACCGGTGCTGGGCGAAGCCCGGCACCCATCCGACTGGCAGGCCGTGCTCAGTCGAACGGAGCGGGCGGTCGATCAGGAGGGCGGGTTCTTCTGGCGATCGGTGGCGGCCTATCGCGGGCGGCTGGCCGACCGTAAACATGCTCCGAACGTTGTCGCGCTGGTCGGGCACAACACCCTGCGGGCCGGTGTGATGGGTTATGCCGGCCGGGCGGCCACGTCCGAGGAGACGCGCGCGATCGTGCAGCGGCTGGAACAGGCCCTCGACGAGGGGGCATCGGGTTTCTCCACCGGGCTGATCTACACCCCGGGGCGCTTTTCACAGCCCGACGAAATCCTGGCGCTCGCCCGGGCCGCCGCCGCGAAGGACGCCTGCTACGCGACGCACATGCGATCGGAGGGCGATCGGATCGAGGCCGCCCTCGACGAAGTCCTCCAACTGGTGCGCGAGACCGGCATCCGCACCGAGATTTCCCACCTCAAGACGGCGGGCCGTGCCAATTGGCCCAAGCTCGACGCCGTGCTCGACACGATCCGGCAGGCGCGCCAGGCAGGGATGCCCGTCCATGCCGACCGCTATCCGTACTGCGTGAGCGCGACATCGCTCGACAGCCGGCTGCCTGGGTGGGCGCAGGGCGGCGGCAACGAGGCCATCCTCGGCCGTCTGGGCGATCCCGTTACCGCCCGGCGTCTGGCCGACGAGCTCGACGAACAGACCCCCCCCGCCGGCTGGGAGGAGACCCGGATCGGCGGCACGGCGAATCCCGCCCTCACCCGGTTCCGCGGGGCGACCGTGGGTGACGTGGCGCGCGAGTGGCAGTGCCGGCCGGCCGAGGCACTGCTGCAGATCCTGCGCATGGACAAGCTGCAGACCGAGGCGTTCTTCAGCAGCATGTCGGACGACAATCTGCGCCGCATCTATGCGGAGCCCTGGGTGATGGTCGGCTCCGACGCGTCGATCCGGGCCGTGCAAGGGCCCTTGTCGCTCGACCATCCCCATCCGCGAACCTATGCCACGTGCATCCGGTTTTTACGGCGCGCCCTGGCGGGCGACTGGGGGTTTGGCCTGGAGGAGGCCGTGCGACGCCTGACGGACCTGCCGGCATCGGCGTTCCGCCTCGCGGGGCGCGGGCGGATCGCCGTGGGGGCCTGGGCCGATCTGGTCGTCCTCGATGCCTCGGCCCTGGAGGAAGGGTCGAGTTTCGACACGCCGCACCGCTATCCCGCCGGCGTCTGCTGCACGCTGGTCAACGGACAGGTCGCGTTCGATGGCACGCAGCACCGGGAGCGCCCGGGGCGCTGGCTGGTGGTCGGACGGCCGGACACCTGACCGTCGCGGACGCCCTCCTTTCGGCAGTCGACATGCGTATCTCCGTCATCACTCCAAGCTTCAATACGGGCCGTTTCATCGGCCAGGCCCTCGACAGCATCCGCTCGCAGCG
>JAVEYE010000424.1:0-3215 GCA_034003665.1 Rhodospirillales bacterium
GAGGCCCAGGAACTGATCAGCGATCAGGCTCAGCTCGCCTATCCCATCCGCGACGGGATTCCGATCATGCTGGTCGACGAAGCCCGGCCGCTTGAAGGCAATCCCATCGGTGTAAGGACGAAGATTCCATGAACGAGTTCGGCACGCGCCACCGGCCCGCCGAGATCCGACTCAAAAAAGAGGAGCGGGTGCTCGAGGTTGATTTCGAGAACGGCAGGCGCTTCCGTTATCCGGCCGAGTATCTTCGGGTCGAAAGCCCGTCGGCCGAAGTCCAGGGTCACGGCCAGGACAAGCGCATCGTGCCGGGCCGCAGCCAGGTGGCGATCACCCGCGTCGAGCCGGTCGGCAACTACGCCATCCGCATCGCCTTCGACGACCTGCACGACACCGGCATCTATTCATGGGACACCCTCTACGACCTGGGGGAGCGCCACGACGAGATCTGGCAGGCCTATCTCGACGCCCTGGCCGCCCACGGCCTCAGCCGCGACCCGTAGGCGGCCCTTCCCGCCGCCACGGCGGGCTCCCAGGTTTCGGAAATCCTCCAAACGCCGTCATGGCCGTGCTTGTCACGGCCATCCACGCCTTTCTTTTGGCGTTGTGAAGACGTGGATGCCCGCAACAACTGCGGGCATGACGAAAAAAACACATCGACCTTTGGCGGGCCCGCAAGACGAAGAGCGTCCCTACCGTCAGTCGAAGTCGGTGGCCGCGCTGGGGCCGCGCCAGCGCTCGATCTCCTCGAGCAGCGCGGTCAGCTTCTCGGTGGCGCGCGCCATGGCCGGGCCGCCCAGCACCAGGTGGAACGGCGGCTCGGCCGCCTCGATGGCGTCGATGATCACGCGGGCGGCCTTGTCGGGGTCGCCCTGCTGGGTGCCGTGCTTGCCGCGCAGCTCGGCCCGCCGTTCGCCGGCCGTCTTGGCATAGGCGTCGAGCGTGACGGCGGAATCGACGAGCGAGCGGCCCGAGAAATCGGTGCGGAAGGGGCCCGGCTCAACCACCGTCACGCCGATGCCGAGCGGCTTCAGTTCCTGGTGCAGGGCCTCGCTGATGCCTTCCACCGCGAACTTGGTGGCCGCGTAGATGCCGATGCCCGAGCGGGCCAGCAGGCCGCCGACCGAGCCGATGTTGACGACATGGCCGCGACCAGCCCGGCGCATGGCCGGCAGCGCGGCGCGCAGCACGTTGAGCAGGCCGAAGACGTTGGTGTCGAAGACGGCCCTGGCCTCGGCGTCGGACACCTCCTCGACGGCGCCGAGCTGGCCGTAGCCGGCGTTGTTGACCAGGAGGTCGATTCCCCCCCAGGCGGCGAGCGTTTCCGCCACCGCCCGGCGGCACCGATCGGCGTCGGTCACGTCGAGGGGCAGGCGCAGCACCCGGTCGCTTCGCTTCAGGGCCGGATCGAGGCGTTCGGGGTCGCGCGCCGTCGCCGCCACCCGCCCGCCGCGGGCCAGCGCCTCCAGCGCCAGAGACCGCCCGAATCCGGTCGATGTCCCGGTGATGAACCACACCTGGCCCTGTTCGTTCGTCATCGCTTCCTCCCCGTCCTCACGGCGGCCGGCCGCCCGCCCTACAGCGCCTCGCCGCGCAGCAGGCGGGGCAGGTCGCCCAGCGTGCCCATGTGATGGCGCATGATCAGGCGCTTGAGGGGCGGCACGCGCCCGATCGCCGCCAACCCGAGGTCGCGGGCGAATTTCAGCGGCCGAATGTCGTTGGCGAAGACGCGGGTCAGCCCGTCGGTGGCGACCAGCATCATGAAATTGTCGAAGCGCCGCCAACGATCGTAGCGGGCCAGCGCCACGCCGTCGCCCAGGTCGAGGCCGAGCCGGCGCGAATCGACCAGCACCTCGGCCAGTGTGGCGGCGTCGCGCAGGCCCATGTTGAGCCCCTGGCCGGCGATCGGGTGCATGGCGTGCAGGGCATCGCCGACCAGCACCAGGCGGCGGTCGTGGGCACGCTCGGCGAACTGGAGGCCGAGGGGGTGCGACCAGCGCGGCCCCACCACCTCGAGATCGCCCAGGAAGCCGCCGATGCGCCGCGCCACCTCGGCGGTGAAGTCGGCCTCGGAAAGGCCCATCAGGTGGGGCGCCAGGTCGCTGCGCTCGGTCCATACCAGGGAACAGCGGTTGCCGGTCAAGGGCAGGATGGCGAACGGCCCGGAGGGGAGGAAATGTTCGTGCGCGACGTTGCCGTGGGGCCGTTCGTGGGCCACCGTGCAGACGATGCCGTGCTGACCGTAGGGCCAGCCGGTGACCCGGATGCCGGCCTCGCCGCGCAGGCGCGAGCCACGGCCGTCGGCGGCCACCGCCAGGGCGGCGCGGACGCGGCGGCCGTCGGCCAGCTCGGCCTCGACGCCGCCGGCATGGCGGGCCAGCGAAACCAGTCGGGCCGGGGCCAGCAGGCGGATGGTCGGCCGCTCGGCCATGCCGGCATGAATGGCGCGGCGCATGTGGCGGGCCTCGACCATGTGGCCGAACGGTTGGTCGCCGCCCTCGCCGTGGGCGAAGTGCAGGAAGAACGGCGAGCCGCCCTCCGACACCCGGATGTCGAGGATGGGCGAAGCCTCGTCCGCGATGCGCCGCCACAGGCCGAGCGCCTCGAGCATGCGCCGCGTGGCGTGGGCGGTGGCGAAGGCCCGGCCGTCGAAGGCGGCCTCCAGGTGGCGGGCCGGATCGTCCCGCTCGATGACGGCCGAGGTGATGCCGGCCGAGGCCAGCGCGCAGGCCAGCACGCCGCCGACCAGGCCGCCGCCGACGATCAGCACGTCGGCATCGCGATCGGCGGGACGGGTGGGGGAGGCATTCATGATGCCAAGATGTCTGTGTTTTTCCCCCGTTTGTCCAGTCCCCGTGCGGCCGCTTCAGGCGAATCCGCTTTGGCGGTGGCGCTCCACGATGGCGTCGGCCAGTCCATCCAGCCCCTGCGCGGCTTCGGCGCTGGGATGGCCGCGCCCGACCACCGGCGGCAGCCATTCCGCCTCCATGTCCGCCAGCAGGGCCTTGAGCTTCAGGATGGCCTTGGAGTTCCAGGCGAACGATCCGACGGCACCGAGGAAACGCGCCTTCGGATTCAGCATGTTGACGGTATAGGCGGCGGAGGCGGCCAGCGGATGCGGCCCCTCGAGAACGGTGGGGGTGGCGATGACGATGGTTCCGGCCTCGACCAGTGCCATGGCCAGTTGGCCGAGATCGGTGACGGTCAGGTCGAAACGATCG
>JAVEYE010000425.1:0-3208 GCA_034003665.1 Rhodospirillales bacterium
TTGGTCCGTGCTTCCGGAGGTGTGGAAGTTCATCGTCAAGGTCGCCAAGCGCTTGAATGTCCAGGTTTTCGCCACAACGCACAGCAACGATTGTCTGAAGGCCTTCCAGGTGGGCACGAAGAGCGATCTGGACATGGACGGCGTCGCCGTCAGGGTCGAAAAGAAGAATGGAGAATTCAACGCCGAGATCTTCGACGAGAAGCGATTGGCGGTCATCGCCAAGGAGGGGATCGAAATCCGATGATGGTCAATCGACTCCTATTCGAAGGCCCGGACGATAAACATGTCGTGATGAATCTCTTGTTCAATCACGAGTATGAAGGTGAACCTTTATGCGATCAGTTCGGGAAAAATGATTGCAAGGTCAAGGAAGGCATTGAAAACCTGATCGATACATTAAGCGAGGAATTGAAAGCGACCGATCTCGGCCGCCTCGGTATTATCCTCGATGCCGACACGGACGTTGCCAGACAATGGGCGCGCGTGACGAGAGTGCTGGACGAGCATGGATGCCGTTCAGTTCCGGCAGCACCGAGCGCGGGGGGTACGATTGTCGAGACGAACGAGGGGAAGAAGATTGGTATCTGGGTGATGCCAGATAACAGAAGCGTCGGAGCATTGGAAGATTTTGTCGGCAAGCTCATCGCCGAGGATGACACCCTGTGGCCCAAGGCCCAGGCCGACGTGAATGGCATCCCCGTAGAAGACAGGCGATTCAAAGAAACGTATTTGACCAAGGCCCACGTCCATACTTGGCTGGCGTGGCAGGAACAACCAGGAACCCGGATGGGTGAAACCTTTAAGAAGAAGTACCTTGATCCGAATCATCCGCAGGCGACCGCCTTTGTGGACTGGGTCAAGAGACTTTTGGCATGAATGGAGACGAAAGTAGAGTGACTACCCAACCCAAGAAACTGATAGAGGTCGCGCTGCCGTTGCCCGAGATAAACGACGCGTCGGCCTATGACAAGATGCCCGGCATCGGACCGCATCCCAAGGGCATTCACCACTGGTGGGCGCGGCTGCCCTTGCCGACGGCGCGTGCGGTGCTGTTTGCCTCCGTAGTGGACGATCCCTCGTCGCACCCCGAGAAATTTCCGACCGAGGAGGCGCAAAACGCCGAGCGCGAGCGCCTGTTCGGCATCGTTCGCGAACTGATGCAGAAAAAACTGCACGAACGACCCGACGTGTACGCAAAGGCCCGCGAGGAGATGCTGAAGCACGCCGATGGAAAGCTGCCGCCGGTGCTCGATCCCTTCTCTGGTGGCGGATCGATTCCGCTGGAAGCGGCCCGGCTGGGCTTCGAAGCCCATGCGGCCGACCTCAACCCGGTGGCGGTGCTGCTGAACAAATGCAATCTGGAACTGGTACCGGAATGGCTTGACCGCCCGCCGGTCAACCCGGAGGTACGGGGGAATGTCCTGCGCAGGAGCGGCTGGACAGGGGCAGGCGGGCTTGCCGAGGATGTCCGCTACTACGGGAATGTGATCCGTGAGCGCGCCATTGAGAAGATCGGCCACCTCTATCCCAAGGTCAAGCTGCCCAAGGAATACGGTGGGCGCGAGGCAAATGTAATCGCGTGGTTGTGGGCAAGAACTGTGAAATGTCTCAATCCTGCCTGTGGTGCAGAGATTCCCTTCGTTCGTTCATTTCAAATCACCAATAAGAAGGAAAATGCCGTTAGAGTCTCCCCAGTAATCAAAGGCCAACGCATTCGATTCACTGTAAATGTGGGGCAAGCAGAAAAGGGTACGACCAGCAAAAAAGGAGTGTCGTGCCCGATATGCAAAGAGTCGCGCAAAATGAACCTGTTTCGAGAAACAGTGAAATCTCAGGGGCCAATGTCTGCGATAGGCATAATTCCTCTTTGTGCCATTGTTGATACCGGAAAAGGTCGTGTCGTATGTGACGTCACCGAAGATATGATTCCGAAGGTGGAACGCCCCACATGTATTGACGAATACGAACTCCCCAAAAAACTTACTGGTGGGGCTGTGATGTCTTGGGGCTTCAAACGATTTTCTGAGTTGTTTACCCCACGGCAGCTCACGGCGATGGTGACTTTGAGCGATCTGGTGAAGGAGGCAAGGTTGGTAGTGGTGGCTGATGCCCGCAAGGCAGGACTTTCAGACCCCGACTCAGACGAATACGCCAAAACGGTTACATCATTTTTGGCTCTTGCACTCGACCGGTGTGCCGATTTCAATAATGGGCTTTGCAGGTGGACCGCTGGCAACCAAAAGGTGATGAATCTTTTTGGGAGGCAGGCCATTCCGATGGTCTGGGACTTCGCCGAAGCGAATATGTTGGGTGAGTCGGTTGGTGCTTGGAGCACATGTAAAGATTATGTAGCAGAATGCATCGAAGTCCTCGGTAAATCAGCGTGTAGTGGTGGTGAAGGCAGTCAGGTTGATGCTGCTGGTGCGTGGAATGACACCCGTGGTCTTCTGGTCAGCACCGATCCACCCTATTACGATAACATTGGCTACGCGGCGCTCTCCGACTTCTTCTATGTCTGGCTGCGGCGGACCATCGGCGACCTTTACCCGAATCTCTTTAAGACCATCCTCGTGCCCAAGACCCCGGAATTGACGGCTGCCCCGGATCGGTTCGACGGCGACAAGGAGAGGGCCAAGGAACATTTCGAGTCCGGCTTCCGCAAGGCATTCACCACCCTGCGCGAAAAGATGGACCCGCGCTTTCCACTCACCGTCTACTACGCCTTCAAGCAGGAGGACGAGAAAGCGGGTATTGACGAGGATGATAACGGTGATGGCGAAAATTCAAGTAACGGTGTTGACTTGACGACGGGATGGGAGACCTTGCTCGATGCTCTGCTTGGCAGCGGCTTCCAGATCACGGCAACATGGCCGGTACGTGCTTCGCAGAAGTGGCGCATGGTGGCCAAAGGAACTAATGCGCTGGCTTCCTACATTGTCCTTGCTTGCCGCGCACGTTCAAAGAGCGCACCGCAATGTAGTCGCCGCGATTTTCTGAATGAACTAAAAAAGGAACTTCCTGCTGCACTTAAACATTTACAGCAAGGCAATATCTTACCTGTGGATCTGGCCCAGGCAGCGATCGGCCCCGGTATGGCTGTTTTTTCCCGTTATGCGAAGGTTGTGGAGTCGAGCGGCAACCCCATGACCGTGCGCACAGCCCTGGCTCTGATCAACCAGATGCTCGACGAGGTGCTGGCCGAGCAGGA
>JAVEYE010000426.1:0-3204 GCA_034003665.1 Rhodospirillales bacterium
GCCAATCGTTTGGCGGCGGTGTCCGACCACCAGGTGTTCAAGGCGTCAAGGAGCGCCTGCTCCTGCCTTTGGACCGTGGGGGACGATTTGACGATGTCGGGGAGCTGAGACTTATCGGTGATTTTGTCGGCGAACAGATAATAGTCCGCATCGCGGACGGTAAAGATGCGGCGGGTGTCGAGGCCGTGCGCGCCGAACAAGGCGCGGTGCGTTTCAATCTCGGCGCGCGGAACACCGCCCGCAAGATGGGCGCGGATATCCTGCGGTTCCGGCGGTGGCGCGTTGTCCACATAGCGGCGGATATTGAGGTTGTAGTCGTTGTCGCGGATCTCGGCGAGCGGGACCACGCGGGCGTAGCCGTCGATGGTCTGCCAATTGCGGAAAGCGGAGATGATTTTCTCGGCGTGTTCGGCGCGCAGGTAGTTTTGGGCGCGGCCGGTCTCGAATTCACGGTCCGCATTGATGAAAAGGACGCTGCCCTGACGCGACCGGTCCTTCCTGCGGGGGCGGCGCATGATGAGAATACAGGCCGGAATGCCGGTGCCGTAAAACAGGTTCGGCGGCAGGCCGATGACAGCCTCCAGCGTGTCGTCCTCCAGCATGCCTTTGCGGATATCGAGTTCCTTGCCGCCACGGAAAAGCACGCCGTGCGGCATGACCGTGGCGCACACGCCGGTATCCGTGAGGGAGGACAGCATGTGCTGGGCGAACATGAGGTCGGCCTTCTTGCCGGTCTCGGGCGCCCATCCATACCGGAAGCGCTCCGGCGCGGGCATTTCCGCCTTCTCGTAGTTCATGCTGAAGGGCGGATTGGTGACGATGCGGTCAAAGTAACGGCGCTGCCCGGCTTCGGAGGGCGGATTGCGGAGGGTATCCTCGTTGTCGATGAACACCTTCTGCGTGACGCCATGCAAAAAGAGGTTCATCTTGCAGATGACCCAGGCCTGTCCGCTGGCGTCCTGGCCGTGGAGCGCGAGGTTTGTGGGGTCCTGCCCGGTTTCCTCCAGATGGAGCCGGGAGTAGATGAGCATGCCGCCCGATCCGCAGCAGGGATCATAGACGCGGCCTTTGTACGGAGACAGCATGCCCACGAGCGTGCGCACAATGCAGGCGGGTGTGTAGAACTGACCGCCATTCTTGCCTTCGGCCGAGGCAAACTGCGTGAGAAAGTATTCATAGACTCTCCCCAACAGATCTACCGATCTGTGGGTCGGTCTACCCTCACCCCCGGCCCCTCACCCAGAGGTAGAGGGGGGATACGGCTTCCTGCTCCCATCTCCCACGCCCTCTCTTCCAGAGGTAGAGGGGTGATCCGGTTTCCTGCTCCCTTCGCCCTTTGGGAGAAGGGCTGGGGTTGAGGGTTGATTTGATGCGACGAGTTGAATCGTCGCAATCAAATCAATCAGTTCGCCGAGGCGCTGCTTGTCAAGGGCGGGCCGGGCGTATTCTTTCGGGAGGACGCCTTTGAGGCGCGGGTTGTCGCGCTCAATGGCGGTCATGGCGTCGTCGAGAATTTTACCGATGGTCGGTTGCTTGGCACTGCCTTGTAGGTATTCCCAGCGGGCGGCGGGCGGAACCCAAAAGACATTTTCGGCGCGATACTCGTCTGGGTCTTCGGCGTTTGCGCCTTTGTAGTCGCCCTTGCCTTCAAGCAACTTGGCATAAAGCTCTTCGAAGGCGTCGGAAATGTACTTCAGAAAGATGAGCCCGAGCACGATGTGCTTGTACTCAGCCGCATCCATGTTGTTGCGCAGTTTATCGGCGGCGAGCCAAAGCTTGGCCTCAAAACCCAAATTGCCTCCCGAGTTCTTTTCCTTTTCCCTCGCCATTCAACGCTCCCTTTCACCTAGCGCAAGCCAGGCTCCGCAATAATGGACACTGAATTGATTTGAATGAGTTTAGCACCCGCTAATCCCCTTCACAAGTCCAAATGCCAAGCTGTAATATCGAGGGGTGCCTCAGGCTTGACATGCGTTATCGAGCTGGGGTATATCTAGCACGGATTGTTGGGTTGGACTCCACACGGCGGTTGACGCACAAAAGAAAGAGGTTCGAATGACAGATCACACGGCATGCCCTCAAGACTCAACACCGACCGGAGCCTGGATCGAGCTCGCGGGAACGCGCTTCTACGCGATTCGAAACTATGATCGCATGGCCCCTTTCTTCATTTCGCTCGTCAGCAGCTCGGACCACTGGCTCTTTGCGTCCAGCACAGGTGCGCTGACCGCGGGTCGCGGCGATCCCGACGCGGCGATCTTCCCCTATCAGACCGAGGACAAACTGGTCGACACGCGGCGCGCGTCGGGCAGTGTCTGCGTCCTCCTCGTCGGCACGGGAGAAAACCGCCAACGGTGGGAGCCCTTCTCGGAAGCGGACGCGGAATCCTGGCGGGTCGAACGGCGGCTCTGCAAAAGTCTGGAGGGAACCCGCCTTCTTTTTGAAGAGACCAACATCGATCTGGGGATCGTCTATCGGTACGGGTGGCGCTTCAGCGACACGTTCGGCGTCGTCCGCGAAGCTGAACTCGTCAACACCGGGGATGATCCGGTCGCCGTTGAAATCCTGGACGGCGTGCAGAACATCCTCCCCTACGGCGTGACCACGGCATCCTACGAGGGATACAGCAACCTGCTCGATGCGTACAAGCGATCGGAGATCGTTTCCGAAAAGGGCCTTGCCCTCTATGCCATGACGGCGGGGCTGACCGACCAGCCTGTTCCCTGCGAGTCGCAGAAGGCGACGACCGCCTGGCAGGTGGGGCTGCCGTCCGCAGACTACCTGCTCTCGACCCGGCAGGTTGCCGCCTTCCGCAAAGGCGAGGCGATCACGGGGGAAGACGACGTTTGCGGACAACGGGGCGCGTTCCTGTCCCATGCGACGATTGAACTGCCGCCTCGGGGCAATCGGCAGTGGCTCACGGTCATCGACGTCAACGCCGATGCCTGCGACGTGGTGCGGCTTTCGAACCAGCTTGGTGCCGAGGCCGACGCGCTGGGGGATGCCTGCCGCCGAGACGCCGAGGAAACCGAGCGGAAACTCGCCGTCCGGGTCGCCGCTGCGGACGGGCTTCAATCGGTGGCGGACACGACGGTGTCGGCGCACCACTTCGCCAACACCCTGTTTAACCTCATGCGGGGCGGCGCGCCCGTCGAGGGCTACCAGATCGGCGCCAAAGCCTGGACGGACATGCTCCGGCAGTTC
>JAVEYE010000427.1:0-3203 GCA_034003665.1 Rhodospirillales bacterium
TCGAGCACGCCGGGCGGGATGCGCCAGCGCTTGGTCCGCTCGTCGGTGGCCACCTCCTCGGCCTGCGGGAAGTTGCGCAGCACGGCGTCGCGCATGCGCATGGCGGTGCGCCGCCCGCAGCCGAACCGGTGCTCGATGTCGGCGAGCGTCAGGCCCCCCCGCGCCGCCTGCATCTCGAGGGCGAGCTGCAACAGGTTGTCCGCCTTCTCGTAACGCATGGTGCCTCCCCGCATTTACTCCCTCTTATCCCACGAGGGTGACCAATCCTGTCATGTCAGCGCCGGTCGGGCCAAACGGAAAAGCGGGCGAATGAGAACAAAAAGGGATCAAATGTGACCGATTGTGACTCGCTGGCGTGCTCTGCTGGTGGAAACGGCCTCCAGCATGAACCGGCCAGACCATGACGCAGCCGACCTGGCAGTACCGCCTGACACCCGAAGCGCTGATCGAGGAGATCGCGGGGCGGACGCGGTTCTATGGCCGCTGGGACTGGTGCTTCGGCTGCTGGGAGGGCGACGCGGCCGGCCCGTGGCGCGACCTGGTGCCCGACTGGCGGATGCTGGACGCCCGCGGCGTCTGGCTGCCGCCGGCGGCCATCCGCGGCCCGGCCGGATATCCCGCTGACCCAGCCTGGACGTTCGAGGCCCGCGCCGCCTACGCCGCCTATTTCTCGCTCATCCCCGTGCGCGTCCGCCTGCGGGCGGCACAGCATGGCCCGGGGCAGTGGCGGGAACTTTTGGTAATGGCTCATCGAGGCAGCCGGCCATATTAACTGTGTCTCCGCTCCACCAACGAATGGATGGATAGTCGACTGGAGATCGACGGGCCCATGCGTTTTCCATCTTCTATCTCGAATGGGGATGGCCCGGCACAACCAAGGGAAGGGTCATCGAGCCCCTGCTTGACGAATGGAACCCAAACGTCGCCGTATTGACGAACACGGCTGGCGGATGGTTCGGCGGTTAGGGCCACGCCGCCCTGTCGGCGGCAGCCTAAGGCTACGGAGCCTAGGGAGGACAGCGGCCCGCCGCGTCGAACCCTTAGTTGTCGGTCGGGGTTTGATGGGCCATCTCCTCGGCCCTCTTGGCCTCCTGGAATGCCCGAATCTGGTCGCCGATCGGCTTGATATCCAGCGTACACTTCCGCTGGATGGCTACCCGCTCGATGGCCTCGTGCTCACCCTTGAGACGCGAGTATTCCTGGGCTTCCGGCCCGTCACCGCCCTCAAGGAAGAAAAGGGCCGGCCAGAAGAGCACCAAACCGATACCCATCTGGGCCGCGTCGTCGCCAGCCTTCTTGTCGAGGGTCCCATAGAGCTCGGAAACCCGGCGCGAGATGCGGCTCTCCTCCATGGCCAACTGGTCGCAGTCGTGATTGCGGTACTGCAGTTCGGACACGTACTGGGTCTGGAGCTTTTCGGGTGCCGAGGCGCAGGCGACCAGGATGGCGGACGCCAGCAGGGCGAGAATTTTTCTCATCGTGCATTTCCTCCCAGGAACTCTTCATCTGCCAACGACATGCGGCAGGCTCGGCACCCTGCCATCCAAGCGTGTCCAGAACGGTCACTCTCGGCCAAGGAAGAAAAACAACGACGGAGCATGAGGTCTTTAGGCGGGCTGTTGGCTCTCTGAACCTGAATGCGCCATCCGCATCATCTCCTCGCGCAGATGTTCCGAGCCGACGGCCAACTCCGGGCGGCTCGCCAGCAGGCCGTCAAGCAGATGGCGGGCCCGGGGGTCGGCGGGGCAGATCCGGGTGGCCGTCACGAAGCACAGAGCGGCGTCGAGCCAGCGCCCTTGACCCTGGCGGGCCAACCCAAGGTTCTTGTGGGCGTTGTGCTGATGGGGATTGACGTCGATCGCGTCCAGACAGTGCAACGCGGCCTCGTCGAAGCGCCCTTGTT
The DNA here is from genome assembly GCA_034003665.1 of Rhodospirillales bacterium. Lineage (GTDB taxonomy): Bacteria > Pseudomonadota > Alphaproteobacteria > Rhodospirillales > Shumkoniaceae > Shumkonia. Next base: position 1,904 of record JAVEYE010000427.1, read on the forward strand.
GGGCCAGGGAATAGCCAAGGTTGTTGTGGGCAAAGTAGGCGACCCTCGGGTCTTGCGGTGCTGCCGCCACGGCCTCGGCATAGCAATCGACGGCGGCCTGCCAGTCACCCTCGCGCTCGTGAACGCTGCCCAGGATCACCAAGGCGCGAGTCCGGTCGTCCGGATCCTGCGGGTCATCCAGCAGCCGTCCGGCCATCGCCCTGGCCTCTCTCATGCGACCTTCGTCATCGTGATCCACAGCGGCTCTTCCCCTCGTCGAATCCAGCGTAAGATCCAGTATCGCCGTTTTATATGACCGTTTCGGACACTCTGCTCCTCCACGTTTGCATTATGGGGGACTGGCATCCGCCGACGACGCCTTGAACGATTTTCAACGGGTGAGACGACCGCCCGCTGCGTCGTCATCGCTTCCGGCGCGACATCGAGCCTTCGTTGCCGTGGATGAGCGGCCGTTTCGAGTTTGTCGCCGTTCAGGGTGCCAAAACGAGTTTGTCTTTTAGGCAGGGAGGACTGCATGCCCGTAATTTCATCCGCGAATGCGCCTGTTGGCCATCCATCAATTGGGACCGGCGGGGAAGAATGCTTCAGTCCGCGGGCTATCGGCTCTCGCGATCGGGCGGAGGGGGACGCGCCCGCGACCCAGGGGCTCGCCGCACACCGGCGGCAGCTCACCGCGCGTCAACGCGAGGTTCTGATGGCGCTGAGGAGCGGCGCTTCGAACAAGGAAATCGGCCGGAAGCTGAGCATCCGGGAAGACACCGTGAAGGTCCACCTGAGATCCATCTTCCAACAGTTGGGCGTCAAGAACCGCACCCAAGCGGCCATGGTGGCGGTCCATGACGAACAGCGCGCTGAGGCCCAATTCTTCTTGACCGACCGATTCGGAAGGCGCCTGTGATGGCAGGAAGCCCGCGCGATGGATATCGGGAGCGGCGGGAAGGATCAGGAGGAACGATCGCCATGACGGTCAGGACCAGCCTCACTCATCCGCTCGAGATCGCCGAGGTGCCGGCCGGGCCGGATATGGGGGCCGTCGGGCTTACCCTGTGCCCGGGCAAGACCGACGCGACGGCGCTGACCGGCGCCTGGGCGCGCGACCTCGAGGTCGACCTCGCGGCAGTCGCCGATTGGGGCGCCGCCGCCGTGGTGACCCTGATGGAGGCGCACGAACTCGAACGGCTCAACGTCCCACGGATGGGCGAGCGGGTGAGGCGCCATCAGATGGAGTGGTTCCACCTGCCGATCCCCGACGTTTCGGTGCCGGACGCCGCGTTCGAGGCGCGCTGGCTCGCCGCCGGCG
>JAVEYE010000428.1:0-3198 GCA_034003665.1 Rhodospirillales bacterium
CCGGGCCAGCAACTGGCGCGGGGTGATCCTCGAGCGAGCGCCTGCCATGCTATGCCGCTCCGGCTTTTTCCCGGACCTCCAGAACCGCTTCGGCCTGGGCAATCAATTCGGCAAGGATCTCTGCGACCGGTTGCTCCTTGGTCACCATGCCGACGCTCTGGCCGGCCATCAGTGACCCGTTCTCGACGTCGCCGTCGATCACCGCCCGACGCAAGGCGCCTGCCCAGAAGTGTTCGATGGCGAGCTGCGCCTCCTTGGGTTCCATCTCGCCGCGGTCGACCTTGCCGATCAGCTCGCGTTGGGTGTCCATGAACTTCTGGGTACCGGCGTTGACCAGGGCGCGCACCGGAATGACCGGAAACCGGGGGTCCAGTTGAACGGTCGGCAACGCATCTCGGGCCGAGGCCCGGATGAACGCCTGCTTGAAGTTGGGATGGGCGATCGATTCGGTGGCGCAGACGAAGCGCGTCCCCAACTGGCAGCCGGCCGCTCCCATCTCGAGGTAGGAGACGATCGCCTCGCCGCGTCCGATCCCTCCGGCCACGAAGACCGGCACCTCGGTCACGTGGGGCAGGATTTCCTGGGCAAGCACGCTGGTCACCACCGGTCCGATGTGGCCGCCGCCCTCCGATCCCTCGATGACCAGGGCATCGACGCCGTTGCGAATCAACCGCTTGGCCAAAGACAACGCCGGCGAGAAACAGATGACCTTGATCCCGGAATCCTTGAGGCGGCGAATGGCGCTTGCCGGAGGGAGGCCGCCGGCCAACACCACGTGCCCGACCTCGAGGTCGATACACACCCCGATCAGGGCATCGAGCTCGGGATGAAGGGTGATCAGATTGACGCCGAAGGACTTCTTGGTCAGCGCCTGCGTGGCGGCGATCTCAGCGGCGAGCAGGGCCGGCGGCATCGCCCCGCAGGCGATCACGCCGAAGGCGCCGGCATTGGACAGCGCGGCCACCAAATTGCGCTCGGACACCCACGACATGGCGCCGCCAAGGATGGCGACGTCGCAACCCAGAAAGTCGCACCCCCGCCGCCAGAGTGCATCCAGTCTTGAACGGGGCGGGCGCAACATCATCCGCGTCGGATCACTCGGCGTTCAGGCCATAGGCGTCGTGGAGCGAGCGGAGCGCCAACTCCAGGTATTCCTCGGCGATCAGCACGCTGACCTTGATTTCCGACGTCGAAATGACCTGGATGTTGATGCCCTTCTCGGCCAGCGCCGTGAACATGGTCTGGGCGATGCCGGCGTGGCTGCGCATGCCGACGCCGATCACCGAGACCTTGACCACCTTGGGATCCGAAGTCACCTGCGAGTAGCCCAGTTGGTCCTTGCGGGCCTCGACGGTGACGAGCGCGCGTTCCAGATCGGTCTTGCCGACCGTAAAGGTGATGTCCGTCTTCTTGCCGTCGCTCGACACGTTCTGGACGATCATGTCGACGTTGATGCTGGCATCGGCGAGCGGGCCGAAAATGCCGGCGGCGACACCGGGCTTGTCCGCCACACCCGTCAAGGTGACCTTGGCCTCGTCCCGGCTGTAAGCGATCCCGCTGATGATTTCTTTTTCCACGATCTCGTCCTCATTCACGACCAGCGTGCCTGGTTCATCGGTAAAACTCGAAACGACCTGCGTGCGCACATTGTACTTCATGGCCAGCTCGACCGAGCGGGTCTGCAACACCTTGGCGCCGAGGGAAGCCATCTCGAGCATCTCCTCGTAGGTGATCTTGTCGAGCTTTCTGGCCTTGGGGACGATGCGCGGGTCGGTGGTGTAAACGCCGTCGACGTCGGTATGAATGTCGCAGCGGTCAGCCTTGATGGCCGCCGCCAGCGCCACCGCGCTGGTGTCGGAGCCGCCGCGGCCCAGCGTGGTGATGCGGCCGTCCGGGCCGATGCCCTGGAAGCCGGCCATCACCGCCACCTCGCCCTGTTCCATGCGGCGGATGATTTCGTCGGCCGCGATCTCGTCGATGCGGGCCTTGCCGTGCACCCCGTCGGTCCGCACGGGAATCTGCCAACCCTGCCAGGAACGGGCCGGAACGCCCAGCTTCTGGAGGGCCAGCGCGGTCAATCCCGACGTCACCTGCTCGCCCGAGGCGACCACCACGTCGTATTCGCGGGCATCATGCAGACGATTGATGTCGTCGACATACTTGACCAATTGGTTGGTCACGCCGGCCATGGCCGACACGACGACGGCAACCTGGTTGCCGGCATCGACCTCTTTCTTGATGCGGCGGGCCACCGACTGGATCTTTTCGACGTCGGCGACCGATGTGCCGCCGAACTTCTTGACGATACGGGCCATGAACGACGCTCCCTGCCGCATAGAAGTGTTTCTTGCGCGCCCCCCAAAAGCCCATCGGACAAAGTTTTCAACAGAGCCGTTTGCGGCGCAGCGCGCGATTTTATATTCATAATGGATTGAAGAGGCAAGGGCGCCTCTTTCCCCAGACCGGGAGATTTCCGTGGTCCGCCAATCCCGACCTTCCGCCGCATCAACCGCCTCACCCGAGGAAATCGCTCGGTTTTCAGGGCTCTCGGACGCCTGGTGGGACCCGGACGGCGAGTTCAAGCCGCTGCACCACCTCAATCCGACGCGGCTTGCCTACATCCGCGACTCCGTCGCCGCCCACTTCGGGCGCGATCCGTTGGGCGACCGTCCGCTGGACGGCCTGCGCCTCGTCGACATCGGATGCGGCGGCGGCCTCCTGAGCGAGCCGATGGCCCGTCTCGGGGCCGTCGTCACCGGTATCGACGCAGGAGAAAAGTCGATCAGCGTCGCCCGTCTCCACGCCGCGCAGTCGGGCCTGACCATCGACTATCGCCACGCCGTGCCCGAGGACTTCGCGGCCGCCGCCGAGCGCCGCTACGACGTCGTGCTGGCCATGGACGTGGTCGAACACGTCGCCGACCTCGACGCCTTCCTGGCGGCGGCGGCCGGACTGTTGCGGCCGGGCGGCTGCATGGTGATTTCGACCGTCAACCGCACGCTGAAATCGCTGGCGCTGGCCAAGGTGGCGGCCGAATACGTGTTGCGCTGGCTGCCGGTCGGCACCCATGACTGGCGCAAGTTCGTGCGGCCGTCGCAATTGGCCGACGGCCTGAGGTCGGCTGGCGTCGCCATCGCCGACCTTCGCGGAATGATCTACAACCCGCTCGCCAACCGCTGGTCGTACGGCCCTGATCTC
>JAVEYE010000429.1:0-3196 GCA_034003665.1 Rhodospirillales bacterium
GATATCGGGGCGACGATCCAGGTGGCGAGGTTGAGCCAGAGGGCGGCGGCCAGCAGGGCCGCCATCATCGCCGTCACAAAGACGCCGGCGTCGGCCATCGTTTGGGGATCGACGATGCCCTTGGCGATGGTCGCCACCACGTCGCCGCCGGCCAGTGTCGCCCCCGCCGTCTCGAAAACGGCGGCAAGGACGAGCGCGCCGGCCATGGTGATGGCCCGGGAGCCGACGGCCGGCCCCATGTTGTTGGCGACGTCGTTGGCGCCGATGTTCAAGGCCATGTAGCCGCCGATGACGCCGGCGGCGACGATGACGGCCGCGGTGCCGCCGAAGCCGCCGGCCACCATGGCGGTGAAGGCGACGACGGCCAGCAGGAAGGCGGCGGCCAGGCCGAGGCGCACCGCAACGTGCCCCTCGCTGCCGGCCGCGTGCCGCAGCCGCGAGACGTGGCGGATGGCGCTTTCAACCGGGGGCCATGTCGCCCGGAACGAGGCCTTCCCGGCGTCGCAAGGAGGAGTTGGCGGGATGGCGCTGCCTCTTGGTTTTGGTGTTTCCTGGGCGCCCTGAGTAAGCGGACAGAGGGGTGAAGACAACAGTTTAATGACGGTTTCGTGACGGTTTAAGAAAAACCCCGGCGCCGAGGCGCCGGGGTGTGGCTTGGGGACCCGCGCCGCCTCAGGCGTCGTGCGCCGCCATCGCCGCCATGTTGACGATGTCGTTGACGGTGGCTCCCTGCGGCAGGATCTGCACCGGCTTCGACAGGCCGATGAGGATCGGGCCGATCACGGTGCCGCCGCCCAGTTCGTGCATCAGGCGGGTCGACACGTGGGCCGAATGCAGGCCCGGCATGATCAGCACGTTGGCCGGGCCCGACAGGCGGCAGAACGGGTAGAGCCGCATCAGTTCGGCGCTCAGCGCGACGTCGGCGCCCATCTCGCCGTCATACTCGAAATCGACCTTGCGCGAATCGAGCACAGCCACGGCGTCGCGCACGATGTGGGAGCGTTCGATGTCGGGATTGCCGAAGTTGGAGAACGAGATGAGGGCGACGCGCGGTTCGTGCCCGAAGCGCCGGGCCGTCGCCGCCGCCTGCACGGCGAAGTCGGCCAGTTGTTCGGAAGTCGGCAGTTCGTGGACCGCGGTGTCGGACAGGAACAGCGTGCGGTTCTTGGCCAGGAGAAGGGTAAGCCCCAGAACCTGGCTGCCTTCCTGGGGGTCGAGGACACTGCGGATGTCGGCCAGCGCCCCGTAGTAGTTGCGGGTCAGGCCGGTGACCATGGCGTCGGCGTCGCCCATCGCCACCATGCAGGCGCCGAAGATGTTGCGGTCCTGATTGACCATCCGCTGGCAGTCGCGGTAGAGGGCGCCGCGCCGCTGGAGACGGTTGTACAGGAACTCCGTATAGGTCGTGTTCGCCGAGCTGACGCGCGCGTTGTGGGTTTCCAGGGCCTCGTCGGAGCTCAGCCCCATGCGCTCCATGGTCTGCTTGATCCGTTCCTCGCGGCCGATCAGCACCGGCGTGCCATAGCCGGCGGATCGGAAGGCCAGCGCGGCGCGCACGCTCTTCTCCTCCTCGCCCTCGGCGAACACCACGCGGCGCGGCTTCGCGCGCACCTGCTCGAAGATGAGGTTGAGGCTGGCCACCGTCGGATCGAGGCGCGAGCGCAGCTCGGTGCGGTACGCGTCCATGTCGATGATCGGCCGCCGGGCCACGCCGGAATCCATCGCCGCCTTGGCCACCGCCGCCGGCACGTATTCGATGAGCCGGGGGTCGAACGGCGACGGGATGATGTATTCCGGCCCGTAGCGCAGCTCGCGCGAATAGGCGGCGCTCACCTCGTCGGGCACGTCCTCGCGGGCCAGTTCGGCCAAGGCGTGGGCGGCGGCCAGCTTCATGGCGTCGTTGATGGTGCTGGCCCTGACGTCCAGCGCGCCGCGGAAGATGTAGGGGAAGCCCAGCACGTTGTTGACCTGGTTGGGATAGTCCGAGCGGCCGGTCGCCATGATGCAGTCGGGCCGCACCGCCTTGGCGTCCTCGGGCGTGATCTCGGGGTCGGGGTTGGCCATCGCGAAGATGATCGGCTTGTCGGCCATCTTCTTGACCATGTCCTGGGTCACCGCGCCCTTGGCCGACAGCCCGACGAAGACGTCGGCGCCTTCCAGCGCCTCGGCCAGCGTGCGCGCCTCGGTTTGGCAGGCATGGGCCGATTTCCACTGGTTCATGCCCTCGGTGCGGCCCTGATAGATGACGCCCTTGGTGTCGCACATGATGACGTTCTCGTGGCGCACGCCGAGCGTCTTGAACAGATTCGTGCAGGCCACCGCCGAGGCGCCGGCGCCGTTGACCACCAGGCGGATCTTGGTGATGTCCTTGCCGGTGAGATGAAGCGCGTTGATGAGGCCGGCCGACGAGATGATGGCGGTGCCGTGCTGGTCGTCGTGGAAGACGGGAATGTCCATCAGCTCGCGCAGGCGCTCCTCGATGATGAAGCACTCGGGCGCCTTGATGTCCTCGAGGTTGATGCCGCCGAAGGCGGGGCCGAGGAAGCGGACGCAGTTGACGAACTCGTCGACGTTCTCGGTGTCGACCTCGAGGTCGATGCCGTCGACGTCGGCGAAGCGCTTGAACAGCACGCCCTTGCCTTCCATCACCGGCTTGCCGGCGAGCGCCCCCAGGTTGCCGAGGCCCAACACGGCCGTGCCGTTGGAAACCACCGCCACGAAGTTGCCCTTGGCCGTGTAGTCGTAGGCGAGCGCGGGGTCCTTCTGGATTTCCAGGCAGGGCGCGGCGACGCCGGGGGAATAAAGGAGCGAGAGGTCGCGCTGGGTGGTTAGCGGCTTGGTGGCGTGGATTTCGATTTTTCCCGGTCGGCCGGTCGCGTGAACGACGAGGGCTTCCCGCTGCAGGTCCTGTCTGGCTTTTGAGTCCATGATGTTCGTCTCCCGAAACCAGTGGTGCACGTCGTTGCGTGCGGTTCACGATTGGGGCAGATGGACTGCCGATACCTCCCAAGAAAGCGAGACCCCGGCGACGCCGCGCGCCACCGGGGTCCCATCCCGAAGTCAGTCGAATACCAGAATGCGCGGATTGCCGCCCATCTTAGACACTATGCGGTTTGCGCACGGAATCCAGCCGGGCCCGCAGTTCGAGCCGGTAGGCGTCCATGTTCTGAATGGGCTTCTGGGCGACGCCGGAGTC
>JAVEYE010000430.1:0-3153 GCA_034003665.1 Rhodospirillales bacterium
GGCTTCTTGCCGGTTTCAATTGATCGGCGCGCCGACAAGGGGGTCGATCGAGGAACGGCCGGCGACGGGCCGGCCGCTTCGCGTTCGGTGGTCAGCCGATCGCAGTGGTCCCTCGCTCGCGGACTAGGCCAGCTGCAAAATCGTCGGCCGGCATCGGCTTCCCGTAAAGATATCCCTGGAAGAAGTTGCATCCGGCGGCATGGAGGATCATGGCTTGGCCGGGCGTTTCCACCCCTTCGCCGATCACGTTGATGCCCAGACAATGGGCCATCGCGATCATGGCCCTGACGAGGGCGGCGTCCTTCTCGCTCGACCCCAGATTGCGGATGAAGCTGCGGTCGATCTTGAGGATTTTTGTCGGGAACTGCTTGAGGTAGGTGAGCGCCGAATAGCCGGTGCCGAAATCGTCGATGGAAAAACGGATCCCCATGCCGTCGAGAACATCGATGATCCGCCCGTTTTCCGTGCCGCGCCCGACCAGGAGGCGCTCGGTCAGTTCGAGTTCGAGGAGGTTCGGGGGAAGGCTGGTTTCCTGCAGTATGCGGGCGACGGTTTCGGCGAACGACACATCCCGCAGTTGGCGGGCTGAAACATTGACCGCCATGTGCAGCTCCGTGCCGGCCGAGCGGTTCCATTCAACGGCCTGCCGGCAGGCCTTTGCCAGGATCCATTCGCCGAGGTGCACGATCAGGTCGCTTTCTTCGGCAAGCGGAATGAACTCGGTGGGCGGAATTGGGCCCAGTTGAGGATTGTTCCAACGCATCAGGGCCTCGGCTCCGATCCACCGACGTGTTGAGGCCTCTACGACCGGTTGGTAGAGCACCGACAACTCGTCGTTCTCGATCGCCCGGCGCAACAGCGACTGCATTTGGATCCGCCGTCTTGCGTCCACGTTCATGTGCGGCGTGAAATAGCGAAAGGTATTGCGTCCGGCGGTCTTGGCCCGCTGCAAGGCCGACTGCGCATTGCGTAGGAGCACCTGGGCGTCGGTGCCGTCGGACGGGAAAAGGGTTTGGCCGACGCTGGCTGTCAGGACGATCTCCTGGTTGTCGATGAAGAAGGGTTCCGTCAATGCGCCGATGACGCGCCGGCCGGCGACCTCGGCGTAGATGCTGGCCTCGATGGACGGGAGAATGATGGCGAAGACGTCCCCTTCCAGACGGGCGACCGTGACGCCGTCTTCGACCACGGAGCGCAGGCGGTTGGCAACCTCGATCAGCACGTCATCGCCGGCGGCGTGGCCGAACGTCCCATTGATCCGTTTGAAGTCGTCGATGCCCACGCACATCAAGGCGACGAGCCGCTGGTCATGGCGGGCCCGTTTCAGGGCCTGGGAAAGACGGTCCATCGCCAATGTGCGGTTGGGAAGATCGGTAAGTGCGTCGTGATGGGCCTGGTGCGTCAGGCATTCCTCGTAGGCCTTGCGGACCGTGATGTCTTCCTTGACGGCCACGTAGTGGGTGATCTGTCCATCCTCGGCCTTGATCGGGGAGATGATAGCGTATTCCCAGAAGAGAGAGCCGTCCTTCTTCTTGTTACAGAATTCGCCCCGCCATTCGCGGCCCTGCTTGAGCGTATGCCAAAGGTTCTGGTAAACGGCGTCGGCAGTGTTCCCGGATTTGAGAAAGCCCGGATTTTTGCCAAAGACGTCGGCCAGGGCATAGCCGGATACGTCCTCGAATTTTGGGTTGACGTACTCGATGTTGGCTGCGGCGTCGGTGATGATGACCAGCGACGGGCTTTGCTCGACGACCTTGGAGAGCTTACGGAAGGTTTCTTCCGATCGCTTGCGTTCGGTGACATCGCGTATCACCGTATGCACGGCGTAGGCATTATCGACGTGCACGCGGGAGGCCGTCGCCTCGGCGATGAATTCCTCGCCGTTGAGCCTGCGATAGTTCCCTTCGGTCAGCGGCATTGCCCATCCCGAAACCAGGACGTTTTGTCGCAAGCTCCGGGCCTTCTCCTGGTCGGAGGGGGCGAACAAGCTGTCGATGGCCAGGCCGACCAATTGCTCGGGGCCTGTCGCATTGAACAGCGAGACGGCGACGTTGTTGGCGTAGATGATCTGATCGTTCCGGTAGATCAGCATCGCGTCCGGCGACTGTTCGAGGAGCATTCGATAGCGGCCTTCGCCTTCCCGCAATGTCTGGCGTTCGCGGTCCTGGGCGATTTCCTTCTCGATGCGCAGCCTTTCCATTTCCTGCGTTTTCCGGCGGAAGAAGTTGAAGGCTCTTGCCAGGTCGCCGATTTCGTCGCGCCTTTCCGGCTCATGGAGGGGCCCGGAAAACTTGCCTTCCGTCAGGAGCACCAGATTGCGGGTGATGGCCGCCAGGGGACCGGTGATGCCGCGGGCGATCCACATCGATCCGGCGAGCAGGACGGCAAGAACGGCCAGCGCGATGCCGCCGACGAAGGCCGTTCGGGTCCAGAGCATTTCGCGGACATCTTCGAGGTAAATTCCGGTGCCGACGATCCAGCCCCACGGCGCGTACAAGGAGACGAAGGAGACTTTGTGAACGGCGGAATCCGAACCGGGTTTCGGCCACCGGTACCTGATGAAACCGCTTCCGCTTTCGGTCGTGGTTTGCAGGGCCGCCGCGGCTACAATCTGGCCGTGGGGGTCGGTCCCCGTCGCCAAGTCAGTATCTTCCAGGTGGGGCAGGATCGGGTGGACGACCATTCGAGATCGAGTGTCGATGACCCAGAAATACCCCGACCCACCGAAACCGAGATTGCGAAGTTCCCGCTTGGCCCATTCCTGGGCGTCCAAGCGGGAAAGGCGACCGGCCGCCGCTTCGGACTCGATGTGGCGGATGAGGTGGATGGCCACCTCGACCATTTCGCGGGCTTGGTTGCGGCGTTCATCGGTGATGGAACGGGCGAGGTCGCCGATGCCGGCCGCCCCGACCGCCAGGATGCCAAGGGCCGCGGCCACCGTGAGAATTGATTGCTTCCAGCGCAGTTTGACGTCGTGAATCGTCATCGGATCTCTTCGAAAGGAGCCACCGCCCCTAGTCCAGTTGGGACAGCATTGGTGCGGAGTCTTCGATTTTCTGGATGTTTTCGATTCCCTGTTTGAGTTCGCTCATGATGAACTCGGCGCGGCGCACCGGGCCGCCGACGTCCTTGGCCGGGAACAGGCGGGCCCAG
>JAVEYE010000431.1:0-3138 GCA_034003665.1 Rhodospirillales bacterium
GGCTGTGGGCAGCGGCACCAAGGCAAAGCGCGCCGCCCTGCGGCGCCTCATCGATAGAGTAGAGGTCCGCAGCGCGTTGGTTTTCTGCAACCGCAAGCGTGAAGTCAGCGTGGTGTGGCGTTCGCTGGTCCGTCATGGCTACTCGGCCGGCCAACTGCACGGCGACATGTCGCAGCCGGCCCGTACCGAAACGTTGGCCGCGTTCAAGCGCGGCGAAATCCGCCTCCTCGTGTGCAGCGACGTTGCCGCACGCGGCCTCGATGTCCAGGACATGAGCCACGTCTTCAATTTCGACGTCCCCACCCACGCCGAGGACTACATTCACCGGATCGGCCGGACCGGCAGGGCCGGCCGCGAGGGCAAGGCCTTCACCATCGCCCTTCCCGAGGAGCGAAAATACTTGGCGGCGATAACGCGAATGCTCGGGCGCGACATTCCGCGCATCGACCTCGCCGCGATAGGGGCGCCGCCCGCTGCTCAGCCTCGCGCGGCCGAAGAAACTCCGCCCGAGGCATCCGCGGACGTGCCGGCCGAACGGGCCGCCGAATCGAAAGGCCGCCGTCGTCGGCGCCGTCCCGACGACCGTTCCAAGCCCCGCCAGCCAGAACTGCCGCCTGAGGTCGAGGCGAGCCCGATCGAGCCGGTTGAGCCCCGAATCAAGGCGGAAGCTCCCACCAAGCCCGAGAAACTGCCGGCTCAACGCGGCCGCCGGTCCGATGCCGACTCCCGCGAAGACGACAAACCGGTGCGCGGCCTCGGAGACCATGTTCCGGCTTTCCTGTTGCGTGCGGTCACGCCTCGACCGTCGGCCCCCGACGAGAAGGGCGATGACGCTGACGAAATCGGAAACGAGGACGTGACCGAGGCTCCGACGAAACCGCAGCCGCGGAAAAGAGCCGCTGCGAAACCGCGGACCCGCAGCAGGAAGCCTGCGAAGAAGCCGACGCCGAAAGGCGAAACGACGGAGGGCTGACCGTGCAGACTCTCTTTATCCAGGTGAAATGCGAGTTGGGAAAGTCGTACGAGGTGGCGGCAGCCGCCGCAGAAACCGTCGACGAAGTTTCCGAGGTCCACTCGACCTCCGGCCATTATGACCTGATGCTGACCTGCTACCTTGAGAACGGCGTGGACATCGGACATTTCGTCAACCAGAAAATTCACGCCCTGCCCGGCGTCAAGGACACCTACACCATCATCGGCCTCAAGGCCTTCAGCTGACGGCAAAAGGGCGGTATCCCCAAACCGGGGGACACCGCCCTCATATCACCGTCGGCCCCGAGGCGCTGGATCGGGTCATTCCGTCAGGAACACTGTCGGGGCCGAGTCCGAGATCGTCATCGTCGTGAAGGGCCCGCTTTTTTCGCCACCCATTCCAGGGCTGCCTTCCGGCATGCCGGGCAACGCGATGCCCCGAACCTTCGGTCGTTCCGCCAACAGCTTACGGATCGCCGCCAGCGTTACGTGGCCCTCCAGCGCGTAGCCATCCAGCGTCGCCGTGTGGCACGAACGCAGGTCGTCGTCGATGCGCAGAAAATCCTTGATCGGCTCGACGTCGTCCATCTCCTTCACCGTCACCGAGAAGCCGTTCTGCCGCATATGGTCGACCCATCCGCCGCAACAGCCGCAGGACGGCGATTTGTAGACGGTGACTTCACCGGAATCCGCCCATGCCCCCGGCGCCACAAGGGTGGCGCCGATGGCCAAGGCGGTGAAAGCGGCACCAAGTCTTCCGTTCATGGCGATCCCGCTCAGATGTAGTGGGCCTGAAGCGGCGGAAAGCCGTTGAAGCAGATTGAGGCGTAGGTCGTCGTATAGGCACCCGCCCCACCGATCTGGATCTTGTCGCCGACCTTGAGATCCAACGGCAGCGAATAGCCGGCATTCTCGTAAAGGATGTCGGCGCCGTCGCAGGTCGGGCCGGCGATCACCACCGGACCGCTGGCGGCGCCGTTATAGTGGGTGGCCAGCGGATACTGGATCGCCTCGTCCATGGTTTCGGCCAATCCCCCGAACTTGCCGACATCAAGGTAAACCCAGCGCACGCCGTTGGCGTAATCCTTGGTGGAGATCAACACCACCTCGGTCTGGATGATGCCGGCGTCGGCGGTGATGATGCGGCCGGGCTCGATGAACATGCGCGGAAGCTTGTCGCCGAACTCGCGCCTCATCGACTCCATGATGGCGGCCGCCACTTCCTCGATCTCGGGTACATCCTTGCGGTAGCGCACCGGAAAGCCGCCGCCCAGGTTCAACATCCTGAGCTCGAGGCCCTGCTCGGCCAGGGAATGGAAGACCTGGGCCGCCCGCTTGATGGCGGCGCCCCACTGCCGGGGGTTGGTCTGCTGAGAGCCGACGTGGAACGACAGGCCCTGCGCGTCGAGCCCGAGGTCGCGGGCCTTGAGCAGCAGGTCATGGGCCATGTCCAACTCGCAGCCGAACTTGCGCGACAGCGGCCAGTCGGCCCCTTCGCAGGTCGTGATGATGCGGCAATAGACACCGGCGCCGGGGGCCGAACGAGCCAGCTTCTCGACTTCGGCCTCGCTGTCGAAGGCGAACAGGCGCACACCGTGAGCAAAGGCGGCGGCGATGTCGCCTTCCTTCTTGATGGTGTTGCCGTAAACGATGCGGTCGGGCGTGACGCCCAGCGCCAGGCAATCCTCGATCTCGTAAATGCTGGCGGCATCGAAGTGCGAGCCGTCGGCGTTGAGAATTTCGAGAACGGGCTTGGCCGGGTTGGCCTTGACGGCATAGGAAATGACGACGCCGGGCAGGCTGTCGCGAAGGCGTCGGTAGCGCTCGGCCACAACGTCGAGGTCGATCACCAAGCAGGGCGTCGCCGGACGCTTTTCGTTCAGGAAATGCGCGATCTTCGGGGTCATGTGCGGGATCCCCCCTTCATACAGGGTACGTCACGAAATTTCTTGTGGGGATGCGGCTGTCCGCGGTCTGCGACCGCTCCGCCGCTGCTCGGCGTATGTTTTACGCCGAGGACGTACTGGACCGCGGGTTCTTGCGGCCGATCAAACGCACGTAGGCCGGACGGTGTTCATTAAAATCATGCATGACCGTGAACATTCGTCCAACCCTTCGTCGTTGGGGCCGACCGACCGCCGGGACGACCCGAAAAAATTTCGCCCT
>JAVEYE010000432.1:0-3132 GCA_034003665.1 Rhodospirillales bacterium
CAGCACGTCGCGCGCGTCCACCCAGTCCCGTTTGGGTTCCAGGGCCCCATACCCGAGCCGTGTCATGTCGAGCAGATTTTGCACGAAACGGTTCAGCCGTTCGCTCTCGTCGAGGATGGTTTGCGCCAGTTCGGCCCGATCCTGGGGTGGGATGGCATCGCCGAGATTGGCCAGGCTGGTCGCCGAGCCGAGGATCGAAACCAACGGCGTCCGCAAGTCGTGGGATACCGAGGACAGCAGGGCGGAGCGCAGTTGCTCGGTCTCGCCGAGGATGCGCGCCTCCTCGAAATCGACCGTCAGCTTGGTGCGTTCGATGGCGACGGCGGCCTGATCGACGACGGCGTCGAGCAGGCGCCTGTGTTCGGGGGAGAGTTGCGTGCGCTGATCCTCGAAAAGGACGCCGAGCAGCCCCAAAACCCCGGAGGCCGTGCGCATAGGAATGAACATCCATCCGCCAGCCTCGTTGTCGGGCTCGGCCCATCCGGCGGCTCGACGCACCGCCCAGGCCCGCTCGGCGGCGGCCCAGTCCTCGGGCTCGAGATGATCCTCGGGCGGAAATCCCGAGACGATGTCCAGCCGATCGCCGCCCCCGGGCAGCAAGACCAACGCGCGACAGCGGAGCGCCGCGGCGACGTGGCTGACGACCGCCCAAAGCGTGTCGTCCAGGGATACCGACGCGGCGACGCGGCGGCTGAAATCGTAAAGACTTTCGATCCGTTTGGCGGATTGGCGGATTTCTTCGACCTGACGCCTGACGCGGGCGGCCAGATTGCCGGTCAGGGTGGCCATCACCAGAAAGAACGAAATCGTGATGATGTCTTCTTCGTGTTTGACGGAAAGCGAGTAATTCGGCTCAGTAAAGAAGAAATTGTAGACGAGGAAGCTGAGAATGCTTGCGTAGATCGACGGCCACAATCCGACCCGGATGGCCACCAGAACGACGCCGGCGAGTAAGATCAGAGACACGTTGTGAAGCGGCATGAAGGACGAAAGAGCGAGCGCCAGGCCGAGCGCGCCAACCACGGCCGCCGTTGCCGCCAGGCCCGCGGACAACAGCTGCCGCAGCTGGCTGCCCGCCGGCACGTTCCAGCGCCGCGCCATCGCCGTTTCCTCGGGAATGACCACCGTCACTTCAATGTTCTTGGCCTTGCGCAACAGCTTGCTGTCGACGGTGTGACCGAAGATTCGCGACAGGTATCGGGAACGTGACCTGCCCACAAGAATCCGCGTCGCCCTGCGGCGCTCCGCGAAGCCAAGGATTTCGTCGGCAACGTCGCCCTGGGCGGTCAGCGTGACGATTTCAGCGCCCCACCGTTCGCCCAGCCGCATGGCGTGAACCAGGCGGTCGCGGGTCGCATCGTCAAGATGTTCGTATTTCGGCGTTTGCGCGTACACGATCGTCCACGGGATGCGCTGTGTCTGGGCAACACGCCGGGCCGCCCGCAGAAGCCGTCGCCAGACCGGCGAATCGTTGATGCAGACGAGCAGATGGTCATGCGCCGTCGCCGGCTGGCCGTCATCGCCGGACACCAGGGCATCCAGCCGGTCGGCCGCGACGCGCATCGCCATTTCCCGCAGGGCCGTAAGATTCCGGCGGCTGAAGAAGCGGCGCATCGACCGGTTGAGGGTATCGTCAATGTGGATCATTCCGTCTCGGAGCCGCCGGATCAGCACCTCCGGCGGTTGATCCACCAGTTCGATTTCATCGGCCATGCCGATCATGCCGTCGGGAATGGTGTCCCGCAGCCGCACCCCCGATTGGCGAACAATGCTGTCGTTGACGCTTTCCAGGTACTGGACGTCGAACGTGGTATCGACATCGATCCCCGCTTCGAGGATCGGCTCGACCAGAGCGTAACGGCGGACCGGCTTGCCATCGACGATGGCACCGCGCCCGAGGTCGTCGAGGAGCACCCGTTGCGGGCGTCTGCCGATCAGGGCGGCTAGATCGACGCACGGCATCGGCCGCCCGCCGCGGCTCTCGGGATGGGAGAGGGTTTCAAACTGGGCGGCCATGCGCTCGGTTTCGGGGCGGCCGTGGGTTTCGATGCACAGGATGGCGATGTCGAGGCCATCCCTGCGCTTGCGCAGCGCCGATTGCAGCATCGCGTAAGTCTTGCCCACGCCCGGTGCCGAACCGAGGAAGACCTTGAAGCGACCACGCCGTTGCGCCGACGGCGTCGAATCCTCGGAACGATCCAGCTTCGGCTCTTCCGCCATGTCTTTTATACCCTCGGGAGCATTTTGCCCGGAGTTTAGCCCTTCCCGCACTTACGCGCCTGTAAAAATGCCGTAACGATTTTTCGCGGTTTTGACGACCGGGAGGCCGGATCGACAGCGATTTTTTACGCCGCATCGTGGTTGGATTTCCCTGTCGGAGATGCTGCGCAATGCCCCTTTCCGGGCGCGGCATCCCGTTGATGAAGGAGAAGCCCCATGCGCTTCGACATGTTGGTGGCTTTTGCTGCGGCCGTTGTGGCCGGCGGCGCGTTCGCCATGGGAACGGCCTCGCAGCCGCACACGCCGCCCCTCGGCTCCGGCGACGTCGCCCGGCCTTCGGTTGCCGTCATCGACGGCGACACGGTGGAAATCCGCGGTGAAACGGTTCGCCTCGCCAACGTCGACGCACCCGAACTCGGACAGCTTTGCGATCACAGCGGGCACCTGACGACATGCGGGCGCGATGCCGCCTTCGCGCTGAGGAAGCTGATCGATCTGGCGAACGCCGCCCCCACCTGCGAGGCGATTGCCGGCGAGGATGCCTCGACATGCTGGATCGGCGGCACCGACCTTGCCGAGGCCATGCTGACCACCGGACTCGCCACCGCGCTGCCGGATGCCCCCGCGCATTACAAACTCGCCGAACGGCGTGCCCGCAGCGTGCCCATCGGCATATGGAAAGGCGGGTTCGTCAGCCCAGCAGCCTGGCGGCAGGGAAAGCGTCTGCCGTTGGAGGTGCAGGCCATGCAGGCGGCGAAGGCGGATACCGAATTCCCCTGGCGGATTGCCGGGCTGCAGGTCCTGCCCGAGCCGATCACCCGCCGCGATCCCTGCGTGATCAAGGCCGTCACGTCACCCAAGGCGGGACGCCGGTATTTCGGCCCGCTCGATCCCGGCTACAAGGACGTCGAT
>JAVEYE010000433.1:0-3122 GCA_034003665.1 Rhodospirillales bacterium
GAGTGGATGGACGTAGCTTTCGTTAAGTACGCCCAGCACGATGTAGACCACGAGAATGGCCATCACCACCAGGATGCCGAGGCCGCGGAAGGAATCCTGAAAGGCCTGGGCGGTGCCCTGGAAGCTGCCGCTCAGCGTCGCCGGCAGCTTGAGTTCGCGGGTCACCTCGACGATGCGATCCACCGCTTCGCCCAGCGAGGTGCCAGGCGCAAGATCGAAGGACACCGTGACCGACGGCAACTGGCCCTGATGGTTGACGGCCAGGGGTCCGGAACCGTGCCGAACGGTGGTCACCGCCGTCAGCGGCACCAGAACGCCATTGCCGGATCGGATGTGGAGGCGCGACAGCGCGCTGGCGTCGGTCTGATAGGCGGGTTGCACCTCGATGATGACTGCGTACTGGTTGGAGGCGGTGTAGATGGTCGAGACCTGGCGCGCCCCATAGGCGCTGCCGAGCGCGGTCTCGATCTGGGCCGGGGTGACGCCCAGGACGGCGGCCTTGTTGCGGTCGATGTGGACGTCGAGGCTGGGCGTGGTGATGTCCATGTCGCTGGTCACGCCCTGGAAGCGCGGCTCGCGGGAGAGCGCCTCGAGCAGGCGGGCGGCCGACTGGTAAAGCTGATCCTGGTCCAGGTCCTGGAGCGTGTACTGATATTGCGACTTGCTGAGCCGCCCGCCGATGCGGATCGACGGCGGGTTCTGCAGGAAGAGGTTGATGCCCGGCAGTCCAGCCAGTTGACGCCTCAGGTCCTGGATGATCTCGTCGGCCGAGCGATCGCGCTCCTCGCGCGGCTTCAGCGTCAGGAACATGGTGCCGGAATTGCCGGACCGCGGCCCGCCGGCGCCGACCGAGGACATGAACGCCGCGACGTTGGGGTTGTTGGCGACGATCGCCGCCGCCTGCTGCTGGTTGCGGACCATGGCGTCGAAGGAAATGTCGGTGGCCGCCTCGGTGTACGCGATGATGCGCCCGGTGTCCTCGGAAGGCAGAAACCCCTTGGGGATGATGACGTAGAGATAGCCGGCCCCGACGATGGTCAAAAGAAAGGTGACGAACACGGTGCGCCGGTGCCCCAGGCACCACCGCAGGCTGGCCGCATAGGCGGCGAGCATGAGGTCGAAGCCCTTCTGGGTGACCCAGTAGGCGCGGCTGTGGTGCGCCGTCTTGGAGGTGCCGATCATGCGGCTGCACAGCATCGGGGTGAGGGTGAGGGAGACGAATCCGGAAACGAAAATGGCCAGCACGATGGTGATGGCGAACTCGTTGAGCAGGCGCCCCAGGATGCCCCCCATGAACAGCACCGGGATGAAGACGGCGGCCAAGGACAGCGTCATGGAAATGATGGTGAAGGAGATTTCCCGCGCCCCCTTGAAGGCGGCCTCGCGCCGCGTCTCGCCGCGCTCGGCGTGCCGGACGATGTTTTCCAGCATGACGATGGCGTCGTCGACCACGAAGCCGACCGAGAGGGTCAGCGCCATCAGCGACAGGTTGTCGAGGCTGAAGCCGAACAGGTGCATGCCGCCGAAGGCGCCGACTACCGAAATGGGCAGGGCCAGGCTCGGAATGATCGTTGCCGGCAGGTTGCGCAGGAACAGGAAGATGACGAGGACCACGAGGCCGGCGGCCAGCATCAGGGTGAACTGCACGTCGGCGACCGACTCGCGGATGGTTTCGCTGCGATCGTAAAGGACGTCGAGTTCGACCGAACCGGGAAGCTGGGCGCGAAAGGCCGGCAGCTCGCGCATCAGCGCGTCGACGACGCGGACCGTGTTGGTGCCGGGCTGTCGCTGGACGGCCAGCACCACCGCCCGCGCATTGTTGTACCATCCGGCGTTCTTGTTGTTCTCGACGCTGCCGATGACGGTGGCGACGTCGCCCAGGCGGACCGGCGCACCCTCGCGGTAGGCGACGATCTGCTGGGCGAAGGCGTCGGCGTCCATCAGCTTGCCCGAGGCGCGGATGGTCAGTGTCTGGTGGGGGCCGCTCAGGCTGCCGGTCGGCTGGTTGACGTTGCCCGCCCGGGCGGCGGCGGCCACTTCGTCGATGCCGATGCCGCGGGTCGCCAGGGCGTCGGGGTCGACCTGGATGCGCACCGCGAACTTTTGCGAGCCGAAGACGTTGACCTGCGCGACGCCGCTGACCGTGGACAGCCGGCGGGCGAGGATGGTTTCGGCGTATTCGTTGACGGTGGTCAGCGGCAGGGTCGAGGAACTGAGCGCCAGGTAGAGGATCGAGGCGTCGGCCGGGTTGACCTTTCGGAAGGTCGGCGGGTCGGTCATTTCGTCGGGCAGCTTGCGCAGCGTCGAGGAGATGGCGACCTGCACGTCCTGGGCGGCCGCGTCGATGTCGCGATCGAGCGCGAACTGCAGCGTGATCCGCGTCCTGCCAAGGGTGTTGGTCGAGGTGATGGAATCCAGCCCCTGGATGGTCGAGAACTCGTTTTCGAGGGGTGTGGCGACGGCGGACGCCATGGTTTCCGGATCGGCCCCCGGCAGCGAGGCGTTGACCGAGATGGTCGGAAAATCGACGGTCGGCAGCTCGCTGACCGGCAGCGCCACATAGGCGATGGAGCCAAACACCAGCAGAGCCAGCATCAGAAGCGACGTCATCACCGGACGGCGGATGCAGACCTCGGAAATGTTCATGGCAGGGCGCGCCTTGTGTCAGCCCGTCACCGCGACGAGGCCACCTTGACCGAAACCTTGGCGCCCGGCGTCAGGCGCATTTGTCCCTCGGTAACCACCGTTTCGCCGGCCGCAAGGCCCGTTTCGGCGATCATCCGCCCGTCGTCCAGCGTGCGCACGGAAAGCGGACGCATTTCGACGGTCTGGTCGGGGCGCACGACGAAGGCGTAGGTGCCGTTCTGTCCGGTCTGCACCGCCTGGGCCGGCACCACCAGGGCGTCGGTCAGCACCGAAACGGTCAGCACCACGTCGACGAACTGGCCCGGGACCAGCCGCTCGTCGGCATTCTCGAAGGTGGCCTTGAGGTCGATAGTGCCGGTCGCCACGTTGACGGCGTTGTTGATGAAGGCCAGCGTGCCCGTGGCCGGCGGCAGGTCCAGATTGGGCAGGCGGGCGTGGACGACCAGCGGCCCTTCCTGCATGCGCCGGCTGATTTC
>JAVEYE010000434.1:0-3079 GCA_034003665.1 Rhodospirillales bacterium
GTTTCGGACAGGACATGGACGCCACGACGACCAATGCACCCCCTAAGGAATGGGGCGGCATCCTTTTCGGCAGAGGAGGCATGCTGACCATGCTGGGGCTGGCCGGGTTGGCCGCCTGGCATGGTTTCCATGTCGCCGTCTTCCTTGCCGGAACGGTTCTGACGCTCAGCGTCTTGGCCCGTGCCTGGAGCCGGGCCGCATTGGCCCGCTTGGTCTACGCCCGCCGATTGTCGGCGCGCCGGGCCTTTCCGGACGAAACCGTCGACTGCACGGTTCACCTCGACAACCGCAAAATTCTGCCGCTGGTGTGGGTTCATGCGTCGGAACGGCTGCCGGCCGCCCTCGCCCCCGATCCCCAGGACTTACCGCCAGGGCTTTCTTGGTCGAACGGGCATCTCTCGGTTGAGACATCGCTGCTGTGGTATCAGCGGGCGTCGTGGCGTTACGCCCTGCGCTGCCGACGGCGCGGATACTACGCGGTCGGCCCCGCGACGGTGACGTCGGCCGACATTTTCGGCCTATTCGCCCGGTCGCGGCGGGCACCGGGGATCGAGCACTTGGCCGTCTTCCCGCGCATCCACCCGCTGGCCGAACTGGGCCTGCCATCGATGTCGCCGCTGGGCGAGATGCGCGCCTCCAACCCACTGTTCCATGACCCCGTTCGGATCCGTGGCCTGCGCGACTACACCCCCGAGGTACCGTTCCGTCACATCCATTGGAAGGCCAGCGCCCGCACCGGGCAATTGCAGGCCAAGGTCTTCGAACCGACGTCGACCACCCAGGTGATGATTCTGCTTGACGGGGCGGCGTTCACGGGTGGCGATGGAACGCTCGACGAGGTCGGCTTCGAACTGGCCGTCAGCGTCGCCGCCTCCCTGGCCTGGGATGTCGTCCAACAACGCTGTTCCGCCGGTCTTTGCGCCAATACCCGGTTGGCCGGCAATGGTCCATCGGCTCTGCTCCAGCCCGCCTCTGGCCTCGATCATTTGGCCGATATCCTCGAATCGCTCGCCAGGGCAAGGCCACAGACCGTCCCGTTCGCGGCCCTGCTCGAAGCCATCCGCCCGACAATCGCGGCGGGCACCACGCTGGCCGTGGTCACCGGCAGGTTACGCGGTGACGTCGACGCCATTCTCGGAGACCTCCACGCGCAGGCGTTTCCGGTGACTGTCTTCCTCATCGGCGACGCCCCCACCGACGATACCGCCCTGCCCTGCCGGCGCGTTCGGCGTCCAGCCGACCTGACGCTGGCGTGACGGGAGGGGTGGGAATGCCTATCGCCCGCCGAGACCTTCGCCACGCCTTCTTCATGGCCATGGAGGCCTCGTGGCTCTTCACCCTGCTGGCATTTCTCGATGCCGTGGTCGGCGCCGCGGAAAGACCTCCGGCGGCATGGGCCCTATGGCTCTATCCGGCCGCCTATGCTTGCGTCCGCATCGAGACGCGAATACGGATGCGCCCCCTCGCGCGTCTTGCCCTTCGCATCCTGCTGGGCGGCGGCACCGGACTGGCCACCCTGACAGCCATCTTCTGGCAGACGGCTGCGAGAGCGTTTGCCGGCGACGCCTCGCCGCAAGTGTCCGCGGTCCTGGCGGGCCTCACCGAAGCCGGGGCGGCTCCGGTGATCATGGTTGCTTCGGCCAGTGTCTTCATTGCGGCTCGCGGGTGGCTGCTCGGCCCCCGACAGTTAGACGGCGACGGCTTCCTCGCCGGACTGCAACTCGGTGCCGTCATCCTGCTTGCCATAGCCTTCCTGCATCCGCTGGCGGGCCTTCCCGCCGCCATCGCCATCGCCGGCACGCTTGCCTTCCTCGGCGCGGGTCTCTATGGGCTGTGGCTTTGCCGCTGGCTCGATTCCGAAATGGCCGACCGCGCCCCCGGCGGCGTTGGCTGGCCCATCCTGGCCGCAATGATCGTCGCCGGAATACTTGTCGTCGGCGGCCTGTGGTGGACAGAGGTGGATCGGGGCCTGATCGATTGGCTGCTGACGCCGGTGTTCTGGCTCGGCGACGCGCTTAACCGTCTGCTTCTCTTTCTCAGCCAGTTCGTCCCGGAACATCGGCCGCTTGACATGCCCCCCCCGCCGCCGCCCGTGCGCCAAATGCCCCCCGGAGGCGGGAACTTCAACCGATTCAGCGAATGGACCAGACTGATCGGTCAGATTCTCCTGACCATTTCGGTCAGCCTCCTTGCCGTCCTGCTCGTCGTGCGCAACCTGAGCGACCTGATGCGCTGGCTGAGCCGCCGGCCGCGCCCAGCCCGTGGCATCGAACACGACCCGTCGTCGTTCGGATTGTGGGACGATCTCAGGGACATCCTGAGCATCCTCGGTCGGGCGGCTCGCCGCTTGGCGGGATGGCTCGCCTTCTGGCGACGGAACGGCGCGGCGGAGATGGCCGAGATACGAGCGGTACGCCACATCTACGCCCGGTTGGCCGCCCGAATGGCAAGCCGCGGATGGCCACGGGCGATCGGACAGACCCCCAACGAGTATCTGAAAACCCTGACCGCCGTCGCACCCCATCTCCAGGCCGATCTTGCCTTGATAACCGAGGCCTATGTTGGGGTACGATACGGCGACACGATGCCCCTGCCCCACCAACTTGCCGCCGTTCGCATCGGCTGGCGCCGCATCCGCCGGGCCAAGACGATCCCGGCCAAGACCCAAAAGGTAAAGGAAGACCCCTCATGCGTCCACCGTCCGCTTCCCACATGACCGCTGCCAAAGACGATAACGCAGAGATTTCGGCGGACGCCTGTGCCGAAATCATCAGAAAGGCGGCCGATATCCTGATCGACAACGTCGGGCGGGTGATCATCGGCAAGCGCGAAACCATCGAATTGGTGGCGGTTGCCTTGTTCATCGAAGGACACGTTCTGATCGAGGACGTGCCCGGCGTGGGAAAAACCCTGCTGGCCAAGGCGATCGCACGTTCGCTCGACGGAAACTTTCGACGCATCCAGTTCACCCCCGACCTTTTGCCGTCGGATGTCACCGGCATCAACACCTACAACCGCAAGACCGAGGCCTTCCAATTCCTGGCCGGTCCGATCATGGCCAACATCGTCCTTGCCGACG
>JAVEYE010000435.1:0-3075 GCA_034003665.1 Rhodospirillales bacterium
CAGCGCCTCGAAGTCGGCCGCGAGCGTCCCCCACCCCGAAAAAAGAAGCAAAGCCAACGTCCCGCAGACCGCACCAAGACCGTGCGAGCCGATCACGAAGGGGCTACTCCGGCCATCAGTCGTTCGACCCGCGCCAGCAGTTCCTCGGGCATGAACGGCTTCACCAAATAGTCGGAAGCCCCAAGTTCGAGGGCGCCGACGATGTCCTGCTCGCGCCGACGGGCGGTCAGCATGACGACAGGAACGCCTTCGAGACCCGGATCTTCCCGGATGCGGCGCAACACCTCCAAGCCATCCAGACCCGGCAGCATGCCGTCCAGAATGATCAAATGCGGCGGCTTGGCCTGGATGCTCTCCCACGCATCGGCGCCATCGGCGATCACCTCGACGTCGATTCCCCTGAGGCGCAGCTTGTGTGCGATGAGATCGGCAACCAGATCGTCATCCTCGGCGATCAGGACCCGCCGGCCGTGAAACATCTTGGGCATGCCAGTCAGGGCGCCTTCCGTCCCGGGGCGATTTTTGTTGGGCCTCAGGCCATTATAGGGTTTCGTTCGTGGCGATAGAACCGAAATGACATCTACTTGATGTAGCCGGGAATGATGCGGCCGCCCTCGCTGCGGGGCGGCACATAGGTGCCCTCGGGCGAACCGCCGCCGGTCAGCGCGGAAATTCCCAGGACCGTCACCATCAGAAAGAAGCCGGCGACGATCAGCCAGAACCACGGTCCCTCGTACCAGAGCGGCGCCTCCTCTGCCGTGCGCCGCCGCTTGCCGGCAATCCACGTCCACACCAGGTAGACGGCGATCGGCAGGATCAACGGAAACAGGTACTGCAAAAGGATACGGGTCATCGCGCGCCCAGCCGTTGATGAAGATTGATCAGCATACCGGCGGTGGCCCCCCAAATGAAGTGCCCCTCGTAAGGCATCGCATAAAAATGGCGATCGCGGCCGGCAAGGATGCGCTCGTGCTTCTGGTGGTTGGTCGAATCGAGCAGGAAGTCCAGGGGGACCTCGAAGGTTTCCGCCACCTCTCGGGCCTGCAGCGCCAGCGCGAACGGCGGTGAAACCATGCCGACAACCGGGGTGATGGAGAAGCCGCTGCGGGTCGCATAGTCGTCGAGGCGGCCCAGCACCTCGACATGGTGGCGGGAAAGACCGATTTCTTCTTCCGTTTCGCGCAGGGCCGCGTCCTCGGGACTGGCGTCGTCGGACTCGATGCGGCCGCCGGGAAAACAGATCTGGCCGGCGTGTTCGGGAAGATCGTCGGTGCGCCGGGTGAAGAGGACGGTCAGCATGTCCCGGCGGTCGATGACCGGCACCAGGACGGCGGCGGGCACCAGGGCCCGGCGCGCCGCCGTGTCGAAATCGAGGTCGGAATCGCCCCGCAACCGGCCGCCCGGATCGTCCCCCTCGCGCCAAGCGGTGGCGCGAAACCAGTCGACGAACTGCCGGCGCCTCATTCCCCGTGATCCAGTCTGCCGATGGCGAAAAACAACCCGGCGCTCCACACGCCGTAGAATTGCTCGCCGTCGATCTTTTCTTCCAGGCCCCTCGCCACCACCTCATAGTAGACGGATCGCGTCAGGCGCGCAGGAATGCCGTCGCGCACCATGACGTAAGGCGATGGTTCGGCGGTCACCGGATCGGTGCTGACGTCAAGCGGATGATCGTTGTCGAGCGTGATGATCTCGTCGACGTTGGTGCGGAAGCTGAGCACCTGTTCGCGGCCGGCCCCGGCGGTGAACAGTTCAACCGCCAGGAAGGGCGCGTCCTCGACGTCGATGCGACCCATTTCGGCGGGCGTCACCAGCCAATAGCCGCCGTCGGCGGCGCGGCAAAGGGTGGAGGCGAACAGGCAGACCATTTCCTTGCGCGGGATCGGCGACCCCCGATAATGCCAGACCCCGTTGCGGTCGATGTGGATGCCGAGATCGCCGCACAGGGTCCGACCCTCGACGGGAACGGGCAGAGCGGCCGTTTCGGCAGCGGGAACAGGATGGGAGAGGTCCGGAGGAGTGGGGTTCATTACCGAGGGCAGACCTTAGCGGAGGGTACGCGGTGACCGGTATGGCAAAAGATAACGTCAATTTGTCCGACTCCAAGGACCTTGTTACGGAAATCGACCGTCTGGGGGTCCAGATCGCGACCGCCAGCGACGGCATCCGCCGGGTCATCTTCGGCCAATCCAGGGTCCTTGAGAAAACCTTGATCACGCTGCTGGCCGGCGGCCACCTGCTTTTGATCGGCGTGCCGGGCCTGGCCAAGACCCGTCTTGTCGAAACGCTCGGCACCGTCTTCGGCTTGGAAGCCAGACGCGTGCAGTTCACCCCCGACCTCATGCCGGCCGACATTCTGGGCTCCGAGGTGCTGGAGGAATCCGAGACCGGCCGCCGTTCGTTCCGCTTCATCCAGGGGCCCGTGTTCTGCCAGCTGCTGATGGCCGACGAGATCAACCGGGCCAGCCCGCGCACGCAGTCGGCCCTGCTGCAAGCCATGCAGGAGCGCCGCGTTTCGGTGGCCGGCCACTATCACGAGCTGCCCATCCCGTTCCACGTGCTGGCCACCCAGAACCCCCTGGAACAGGAGGGGACCTATCCGTTGCCGGAAGCCCAGCTCGACCGCTTCTTCATGCAGGTCGACGTCGACTACCCGGACCGCGAGGCCGAACGCCAGATCCTCATTGCCACCACCGGCGCCAACGAGGCTGAAGCCCAACGGGTGATGAGCCCGCTCGACCTCATCGCCGCCCAGCGCCTGATCCGCCACGTGCCGGTGGGCGAAAGCGTCGTCGAAGCCATCCTCACGCTGGTCCGCAATGGACGGCCGGAAACCTCGCCGATCGCCGAAGTGAAGAAGCACGTGTCCTGGGGACCGGGACCGCGGGCCAGCCAGGCCTTGATGCTGGCCGTGCGGGCGCGGGCCGCCATGCAGGGACGCCTCGCCCCCTCCATCGACGACGTGCTGGCGCTGGCCCACCCGGTGCTACGCCACCGCATGGCGCTGACCTTCGCGGCGCGGGCCGAAGGAGTCGCCGTCGGCGACGTCATCGACCTGCTCAACGCCAGCATCGC
>JAVEYE010000436.1:0-3063 GCA_034003665.1 Rhodospirillales bacterium
GGGGGGCTGGTCGCTGACGTCGGCACCGTCATAAAACACCCTGCCGCTGCGCGGCCGAAGGGTGCCGAAGATCAGGCGCAGGAGCGTCGACTTGCCAGCGCCGTTGGCGCCGATGATGGTGGTCAGTGTGGCGCGCGGCAGATCGAGGGACACGCCGTGCAGGATCTCTAGCTCGCCGTACCCGGCGTGGGCGGCCTCGATGCGAATGATCGGATCGACGATCGGCCCGACGGTCATGCCGACCTCCGATGCCCGAGATAGGCTTCGATGACGCGTTGGTCGGCCGCCACTTCGGCCGGGCTGCCGTCGACCAGCAGGCGGCCGCGGTCGAGCACCAGGACGCGCTCGCACAGGTCCATGACCAGGCGCAAATTGTGCTCGATGATGAAGAAAGCGGTGCCCGCCGCATTCCAGGCGCGGATGTATTCCTTGATGTGCTCCACCAGCGTCGGGTTCACCCCGGCCACAGGTTCATCGAGCAGCACCAGTCGCGGCTCCGGCATGAGCGCCATGCAGATTGCGATCAGCTTCTGCTGGCCATAGGACAGCTGGCCGGCGGGAGTGTCGGCCTTGGCGGTCAGGCCCACTTGGCGGAGCAGGACGTCGGCCCGCTCACGCGCCGCCGCCTCGGCGTGGCGAACCGCCATGCCGCCGAGAAGCTCTCGCACCATCGAAAACCCCTGGTGCGCCTGTGCCGCAGTCAGCAGGTTATCGCGCGCGCCAAGGCCTTGGAATACCTTGAGATTCTGGAAGGAGCGAGTCAGACCGCGTCGTGCGATCACATCGGGCGTCTGGCCGGTGATGTCCTGACCGGCCAGGTCGACCCGCCCCTCGTCAAGCGCGGTGAAGCCGGTCACGCAATCGAACAGGGTCGACTTGCCGGATCCGTACGGACCGATCAGGCCGGTGATGGCGCCCGCGCGGAGCCGGAAGGAAACCTCGGCGAGGGCCGCCACGCCGAAATAATGCTTGCCGAGACCGGACACCGACAGCACGAAGGTCACGGTTTGCGCCTCCGGGCCATGCTAGGCAGCCGCAAACGACCCAGTCCTTGCGGAAAGACGAGAACGCCCACCAGCAGCAGCACCCCATAGAGCAGCGAGCGCGCCTCGGGCGAGAAGCGCAGGAGTTCGGGAGCGACGGTGAAGGCGATGGCCCCCCACAGCGGACCCAGCAGGGTGCCGCTTCCGCCCAACACGACCATCACCAGAACATTTTCGGTAAAGGCAAAACCGAACACCCCCGGATCGATGACCGAGATGTAATGGGCATACCAGGCCCCGGCGAAGCCGGCGAAGGCGCCCGAGACCGCGAAGGTGAACATTTTGACGCGCCACACGTTGAGTCCCGCGGCGCGGGCCAGTTCCTCGTTGTCGCGGGTCGCCACCGTCGCCCGCCCCACCCGCGAGGCGACAATGCGCAGGTAAACGAGGAAGGCCAGCCCATCGGCGATGAGCACGGCGTGGAGCCACGTCTTCTTGTCGGTCCAGGTCAACCCCAGGAAGTCGAGCGCCGGAATGCTGGAGATGCCCATCGCGCCGCGGGTCAACGACACCCAGTGAAACGCCACCATCTGCGCAAGCAAGGCGAAAGACAGCGTCACGATGACGAAGGAATGGCTGGACATGCGGAGCGACGGCACCCCGATCATCATCGCCGCCAGACACGAGATCGCCACGGCAAGCGTCAGCGAAGCGAATGAATCCAGGCCGAAATGCATGGTCAGCAGGGTGCTGGCATAGGCCCCGATGCCGAAGAAGGCCGGCGTCGCCAGCGACAGCAGCCCGCCGAACCCGAACACCAGATTGAACGACAGCGCCAGGATCACGTAGATGCCGCTCATCACCAGCACATGAAGCACATAGGTCGACGGCGCGAAGACGGAAACCAGCAGTGCGCCAACCGGCCACGCGGCGGCCACCGCGACGGTACGCAGGGTCGGCCTCATGCCCGCACCGTGCGGCCGAACAACCCCTGCGGCCGGAACAGCAGCACCAGGATCATGACGGCGAAAAACATGGCGTCCCCTGCCGCCGCGGAAACCAGCCCGTCGGCGAAACTTTCGGCAACGCCGATCAGAACCCCGGCAATGACCGCCCCGGCGACGTTGCCCATGCCACCCATGATGACGATGGCAAAGCTTTTGATGACGACATCGACGCCCATTTCCGGATACAGGTCGTAGAGGGGACACATCGCCGCACCGGCCACCCCAGTCGCGACGGCCCCCCATACCACCGACCAGGTGGCGACACGCCGCACATCGATGCCGACCATCAGGCAGGCCTCGCGGTTCTGGGCGACCGCGCGCATCTTCAGCCCGACCGGCGTGAAGCGGAGGAACAGAACGAGCGCCCCGGTGGTGACGGCGGCCACGACCAGCACCAAGGCGCGCTGCCCGAAGACGAGAACGCCGAACAGATCGACGGACAGGAACTCGAACCGGGTCGCCACGTCGCGAGGCGTCGCGCCCAGGACAAGCAGGACCGCGCTCTTGGCAATGATGCTGACGGCCAACGTCGCCATAATGGTGCTTTCGAACGATCGCTCGAGGTTGGGCAGAACGGCGATCCGCGCCAGCCCCCAGCCGATCCCGGCCATCGCCGGCAGCACCAGCACAAATCCCAATTCATAGGGCAGGCCGAGCACGGTCACGGTCAGGTACAGGCCGAAGGCGGCGAGCATGTAAAGCTCGCCGTGGGCAAAATTCACCTTGTTGAGGATACCGAGGATGATGGTGAGGCCGACCGCCGCCAGGGCATAACCGGCCCCCACCATCAGTCCGTTGGCCGCAAGTTGGCCATAGAGGATCCAGTCCATCCGCGAACGCCGGCACCGCTCAGGTGCCGGACAGTCCTTCCACCTCGAGCGCGCCGTTTCTGACCTTCAGAAGCAATACACCGTTGTGGGCCTGGTGATTGTCATCAAACCGGATCTCGCCCAGGATGGAGGTGAAGATGCCCTTGGCAAGGGCATCGCGGATCGCCGCCGGATCGGCGCTACCGGCCTGCTGAAGCGCCTGGGCGAGCACCTTGATGCCGTCATACATTTCGAATCCGGCAT
>JAVEYE010000437.1:0-3057 GCA_034003665.1 Rhodospirillales bacterium
CCGTGCATCTGCGCTTCCAGCCGCACGCGCGGCTTGCGGCGCACGTACAGCGCGCCGATGCCCTTGGGGCCGTAGATCTTGTGGGCGGAGAACGACATCAGGTCGACCGGCAGCGTCTTCAGGTCGAGCGGCATCTTGCCGGCGGCCTGCGCGGCGTCGACGTGGAAGACCACGCCCTTCTCCCGGCACAGCTTGCCGATCGCCTCGATGTCCTGGATCACGCCGATCTCGTTGTTCACCGCCATCACCGACACCAGCACGGTATCCGGGCGGATCGCGGCGCGCAGCACGTCCAGGTCGAGCAGGCCGTTTTCCCTGACCGGCAGGTAGGTCGCCTCGAAGCCCTGGCGCTCCATTTCGCGCACGGTGTCGAGCACGGCCTTGTGCTCGGTCATCACGGTGACGATATGTTTGCCTTTGGTGCCGGCGTAGAAATTGGCCGCGCCCTTGATGGCGAGGTTGTTCGATTCGGTCGCGCCCGAGGTGAAGACGATTTCCCTGGGGTCGGCGTTGACCAGCGCGGCGACGTGGCCGCGCGCTTCCTCGACGGCCTTCTCGGCCTCCCAGCCGTAGCTGTGGGAGCGCGAGGCCGGATTGCCGAACTGCTCGGTCAGGTAGGGAATCATTTTCCCGGCCACGCGCGGATCGACCGGCGTGGTGGCGGAGTAGTCGAGGTAGATCGTTTTCATCGTGTCTTTTGCCTTTGTCAATCCAGTTCAGGCCGCCAGCGTCATCTTGCCCGCGCGACGGTCCTGCAGAACCTTGTCCTTGCACTCGTCCTGCTTGGCCACCAGCGAGGCCAGCGTGACGTTGTCGAGGTAGTCGTAGATGTGCGCGTTGAGGCCGACCCACAGATCGTGGGTGAGACAGCGGTGCTCGTCGCGGCAGTTTTCCTTGCCGCCGCACTGGGTCGCGTCGATGGGCTCGTCGACCGCACGGATGATGTCGGCCACGCTCACCTCGGCCAGGGGCTTGGCTAGAAAATAGCCGCCGCCCGGCCCGCGCACGCTTTCCACCAGCTCGTGGCGGCGCAGACGGCTGAACAACTGCTCCAGATAGGACAGGGAAATGTCCTGACGCTCGCTGATGCCCGCCAGCGTCACCGGGTTCTTGCCGCCGCGCAACGCCAGATCCAGCATGGCGGTGACGGCAAAACGGCCTTTGGTGGTCAGTCTCATGACTCGCTCTCCTGAAATTTCGCCCGAACTATAAAATTCCCGAGCATTTCAGTCAACTATTCCTTACCTTAGCAATTTAGTCAACTATTTTGTTCAGATAGTTCGGATCGAAATCGTCCGGCTTGTCCTCTGTCGCAGGCAATTCCACGCCCTGCTTCCGCAGGTGCGCGAGTATCAGTTCGAGCCGCCTGTCGGTATGGGCCGAATGGTCGATCAGGCCGTGTATGGCCTTGACCATCGGGTCGTTCATGTCGGCCGAGATCGCATAGGCCGAGAAGCCGAGTTTTTCGGCCTGCGCCTTGCGCTGCCGCTCGGCCGCGTTGTCCAGGATGCGCGCGGGGATGCCCACCGCGGTCGCGTCGTCCGGCACGTCCTTCACCACGACGGCGTTGGAGCCGACGCGCGCGTTCGCGCCGACCGTGATCGGCCCCAGGATCTTGGCGCCCGCGCCGACCACCACGCCGGGCTTCAGCGTGGGGTGGCGCTTGCCCTTGTTCCACGACGTCCCGCCCAGCGTCACGCCGTGGTAGAGCGTGCAGTCGTCGCCGATCTCGGCGGTCTCGCCGACCACCACGCCCATGCCGTGATCGATGAAGACCCGCCGACCGATGGTCGCGCCGGGGTGGATTTCGATGCCGGTCAGCCAGCGCCCGATGTGCGATATGAAGCGGGCCAGCCATTTCAGGTTCGCGCGCCAGATCCGGTTCGCCAGCCGGTGGATGACGATGGCATGAAAGCCCGGGTAGGTCGTCACGACCTCGAACGTGGAGCGTGCGGCCGGATCGCGGTCGAATACGACGGCGATGTCTTCCTTCAGTCGGTTCAGCAGGCTCATGACGGCAGAATGCTTTTTCTGAGTAATTTAGTCAACTATTATGCCGGCGCGTTTCTGCCGTCTTCGCGGCCTGCGCCGCGCTCAGCACACCGCGCAGGATGTTCACCTCTTCCCGCGACAGGCGGGTGCGCGAGAACAGCCGGCGCAGCTTGGACATCAGCCGGCCGGGCGAGCCGGGATTGAGGAAATCCAGCGCGGCCAGCGTCGTCTCCAGATGCGCGTAGAACTGTTCGATCTCGCCGTTGCTCGCCATCTCGGCCTCGGGCTGCGGCCATTCGGAGCGGCCGAGCCACTGCCGCCGGATTTCGTAGCTCAGGACCTGTACCGCCGCCGCGAGATTGAGCGAGCTGTAGCCGGGGTTGGCGGGTATCGTCACCAGAGCCTGGCACTGTTCGAGTTCCTCGTTGGACAGGCCGCTGGCTTCGTTGCCGAACACCAGCGCCACTTCGGCGCCCGGCGCTTCGGCGAGGATGCGGGACGCGGCTTCGCCGGGCGCGAGGATCCCGGAGACGATGTCGCGGCGGCGCGCCGATACGCCGAGCGCCAGCGTGGTGTCGGCCAGCGCCTCGGCCAGCGTCGCGTGCACGCGCGCGCCGGCCAGCACGTCGGTCGCGCCCGAGGCCATCGCATCGGCCTGGCTGTTAGGGAACACGGCCGGCGCGACGAGATGGAGCTGCGACAGACCCATCGTCTTCATCGCCCGCGCCGCCGCGCCGATGTTGCCGGGATGGCTCGTGCGCGTCAGCACGATGCGAATGCGGTCGAGCGCGTGGGGATTCGGTTGCGTCATCAAGTAAAATGCCGGCTCCGTTCTTTGAAGCCCGTGACCCTCTTCATGCATCCCATGCTCAACACGGCGGTGAAAGCCGCCCGCAAAGCCGGGGCGATCATCAATCGCGCCTCGCTCGACCTCGACCAGCTCACCGTGCGGAGCAAACAGGATCGCGACTACGTCAGCGAAGTCGATCAGATGGCCGAACGCGCCATCATCGAAACCCTGCTCGACGCCTATCCAAACCACGGGATTTTAGCAGAGGAGTCCGG
>JAVEYE010000438.1:0-3053 GCA_034003665.1 Rhodospirillales bacterium
GCCCTTGCGCAAGTTGTCCGACACGCACCAGAACGCGATTCCGTTCTTCACCGTCGGGTCCTTGCGGATGCGGCTCACATAGGTGGCATCCTCGCCGGCGCATTCGACCGGGGTGACGTACCCCTCGTTGGCACGCTTGTCGACCACGACAACGCCGGGCGCCTTCTGCAGCGCCGCGCGCGCCTGGTCATCTGTGATCGGCTTCTCGAACTCGACATGGATCGCCTCGCCGTGGCCGATGAAGGTGGGGATGCGCACGCAGGTGGCGATCACCTCGATGGCGGGATCGAGGATCTTCTTGGTCTCGACCACCATCTTCCACTCCTCCTTGGTCGCCCCGTCCTCCATGAACATGTCGATGTGCGGAATGGCGTTGAAGGCGATCTGCTTGGTGAACTTCTTCTGATGCTGGATGGCCGGCTCGTTGGCGTAGATACCCTTGGTCTGGTTGAACAACTCGTCCATGGCGTCCTTGCCGGCGCCCGACGTCGACTGGTAGGTGGCGACCACGACGCGCTTGATCTTGGCGATGTCGTGCAGCGGCTTGAGCGCCACCACCATCTGGATGGTCGAGCAGTTGGGGTTGGCGATGATGCCCCGCTTCTTGTAGCCGGCGATGGCCTGCGGATTGACCTCCGGCACCACCAGCGGAATGTCCGGCTCCATGCGGAAGTAGGACGTGTTGTCGACCACCACGGCGCCGGCGGCGGCCGCCCGCGGCGAGTGGACGGCCGAAACCTTGGCGCCCGGCGACGACATGACGACGTCGATGCCCGTAAAATCGAACTTGGCCAGGTCCTGCACCTTCAGCACCGACCGCTCGCCGAAGGATACCTCCCTGCCGACCGAGCGCTCGGAGGCCAGGGCGACGACCTCGTCGGCCGGGAAATTCCGCTCGTCCATGATCGCAAGGATTTCGCGCCCGACATTACCCGTGGCGCCCATGACGGCAACTCTGTAACCCATTGTTGTTTTCTCCCGTTTCGACCGGCCCCTCGCGGCCGCGTCTTGCTGTTGCATATGGCCCTCAACGAAAAGGCCCGCCAGGTTGTCCTGCGGGCCTTTTTCGGTCATTCGTCACGAATGCGTCCGGCCCGCTCTACCCCGCGGTTTTCGCTTTGGTGGTCGTGGTCGTGGTGCCGGTGACGGGGATGCGCGCGGACGCGGCCTTCGGGGCCATCCCGGCGCCGACCGCTTCCCGTGCGAATCCTGTAAACGAACGATCCATCATCGTCCCTTTGACTCCGTCGGCCGCCAGCATTATCCGCATGCCCGGACAATTGCAAGGGCAAGCTGCATTCCGGCCGGTATTTTTCCGGGATCGGCCTAAGCCGCCAGCTTGTCCAGTTCCTTGACGATCGATTCGCCCATCACCGAGGTCGACACCCGGGCCTTGCCCTTCTGCATGATGTCGGCCGTGCGCAGGCCGCCGTTCAGCACGTTCTTGACAGCCGTCTCGATGAGGTCGGCGTCGGCCGCCATGTCGAAGGAATAGCGCAGCATCATGGCGAACGACAGCAGCGTGGCCAGCGGGTTGGCGATGCCTCGGCCTGCGATGTCGGGCGCGCTGCCGTGCACCGGCTCGTACATGGCGCGACGGCGGCCCTTGGCGTCGGCGGCGCCCAGCGAGGCCGAGGGGAGCATGCCGAGCGAGCCGGTCGCCATCGAGGCCTCGTCGGACAGCACGTCGCCGAACAGGTTGTCGGTGACGATGACGTCGAATTGCTTCGGATTGCGCACCAGCTGCATGGCGCAGTTGTCGGCGTACATGTGGGTGAGCTCGACGTCCGGGAACTCGGCGTCGTGCAGCTTCTGCACCTCTTCTCGCCACAACAGCCCGCTTTCCATGACGTTGGCCTTCTCGGCCGAAACCAGTCGATTCTGGCGTTTCCTGGCCAATTCGAAGGCGAGGCGGGCGACCCGCTGAATCTCGGGCGTGGTGTAGACCTGGGTGTTGACGCCGCGCCGCGTGCCGTCGGGCAGCGTCTCGATGCCGCGCGGCTCGCCGAAGTAGACGCCGCCGGTGAGTTCCCGCACGATCATGATGTCGAGACCCTGGATCACCTCGAGCTTCAAGGTCGAGGCCTCGGCCAAGGCGTCGAAGACCACGGCCGGGCGCAGGTTGGCGAACAGGTCCATCTCCTTGCGCAGGCGCAAAAGCCCTGCCTCGGGCCGCTTGTCGAAGGGGACCTTGTCCCATTTCGGGCCGCCCACCGCCCCCAGCAGCACGGCGTCGGCCTCCAGGGCGTCGGCCATGGTCCCGTCCGAGATGGCCTCGCCGCAGGCGTCGTAGGCGCACCCCCCCACCAGGCCCTCGGTGATGTCGAAGGACACGTGGCGGCGGCGGTCCATCCAGTCAATGACGCGCCGAACCTCGGCCATCACTTCGGGACCGATCCCGTCGCCGGGCAACATCAGCAGGGTCTTGGCGGAGGCCATGGTCATCCTCTCTTCGTAGTCGGTTTCGTTTGGGCGAGGTCGGCGTTTCAGGCGGGTTGGGCGGCCGCGCGGTGCACCCAGGGCTGGGTCATTTTCTGCTTTTCCTCGAAGGTCTCGATGGCCTGGGCCTTCTGAAGGGTCAGCCCGATGTCGTCCAGCCCCTCGAGCAGGCAGTGCTTGCGGAACGGATCGATGTCGAACTTGACGCAACCGCCGTCGGGGCCGCGGATCTCCTGCCTGGCAAGGTCGACGGTAACGGTGGCGTTGGAGCCCCGCCGGGCGTCGTCCATCAGCTTGTCGACGTCTTCCTTGGGCAGCGTGATCGGCAGCACGCCGTTCTTGAAGCAGTTGTTGAAGAAGATGTCGGCGAAGCTGGTCGAGATGATGCAGCGGATACCGAAATCGAGCAGCGCCCAAGGGGCGTGCTCGCGCGACGAGCCGCAGCCGAAATTGTCGCCGGCGACCAGGATCTGCGCCTTGCGGTACGCCGGCTTGTTGAGCACGAAGTCCGGCTTTTCGTTGCCATCGTCGTCGAAGCGCATCTCGAAGAACAGGCTCTTGCCGAGTCCGGTGCGCTTGATGGTCTTCAGGAACTGCTTGGGGATGATCATGTC
>JAVEYE010000439.1:0-3045 GCA_034003665.1 Rhodospirillales bacterium
AGCATCTCCGTCCGCATACCGGCCATCGCGCGTCTCGCCACGCAAGTCTTTGATTTGGCTGGCAGCGGCGGCGGCTCGGTGTTCCAGCATGGCGACCTCCTCGCGCAGGATTGCGGGTTCATCCTGGGCTTCCGCCTCGGCTGGCGGCGGCTCGGTCGCCGGAACGGGCGGGTGTGAGGAATCGGCTGGTTTTTCTTCCTTGCCGCCGAACGCGACTTCTACGGCGATGTCGTCGTCTGCGAACGAGGTGGCTTCCCGTCCCGCCGGCTCACCAGCCGAACCACGTGCGCCCCTCGTGCCCGCCGAGCGGGTGCTGCCGAGCATTCTGCCCAGCATAACCGGTGATCTAACCTGCCCAACGGAGTCGAATGCATGGGATTGTGGCGGCATGGGCGCCGTGACGGCGGGCGGCGGTGGGATTGCGATGCTGATTTCAGGGACGAAGGAGCGATCTGACCGAGCAGACCGATCAGTCCGATCCGACCGATCAGTCCGATCATTCCGAGCCGGCACCTCCATGAGCGCCGCCGGGGCGTCGGCGGAGAGCCGTCGGTCACTGGAATTCAGAACTACCTGGCTGGACCGCCCCGCCTCACGCTCCATGTTTTCCGCCATTCGCTCCACCCAGGCCGCGCGTTCGCGCGACCTTGCTGCGGTACTGCGCGCTGAATCCACCGAGTTGGAAACGGCCGGAAACAAGGAGGCGGCTGCCAGAGCCAGCAGGATCACGGTTACGGCCGCGCATTTTAGGATTGCGGCAGAGTGGGCGCCCCACCAGCGGCGGAAGCGGGTGTGGTAGGGGGTGGCCAGCACGCGGCGGCGCTGGGCGGGATAGAGGCGCAGCGGCTTGGCCGGTGCGGGCTCCAGACCCTGCCGCAGAGCGGCGACGACGGGTTCAAGCTCGCCGGCCAGGGCGCGGCAGGCGGCGCATTCCGCCACATGGCGGCGGAGTGTCTCGGCCTCGGCCGGGGGAAGGTCGCCCAGCAGCCAGGAGGTCAGGCGGTCTTCATGGGCGCAGGTGTTCATACGCCCTCCTGTTGTTGGATGGTGGCGGCGAGTTTCTTGACGGCCTGGTGCAGCAGGGTGCCGACATAGCCGCTGGAGCGGCCGGTGACGTCGGCGATCTCCTCGTAGCTCAGCCCTTCCTGCAGACGCAGCAGCAGCACCTGGCGCTCGGGCAGGCCGAGCATGCCCAGGCGCTGCAGCACCTGGGCGACGCGCTCGTCGGGCAGCGGATCGCAATGGACTCCGTCGGTGCAGCAGGCGAGATCGGCGGCCTGACGGTCGTGGAGCCGGCGGCGCCTCTCCTCGGCGCGGATCAGGTCGACCGCCTCGTTATGCGTCACGCGGTAAAGCCACGCGCGCAGACCGGGACCGGCCTGCCGGCCGGTCGGCCACTGGCGGAAAAGCTTGATGAAGACGTTTTGCACGACATCCTGGG
The DNA here is from genome assembly GCA_034003665.1 of Rhodospirillales bacterium. Lineage (GTDB taxonomy): Bacteria > Pseudomonadota > Alphaproteobacteria > Rhodospirillales > Shumkoniaceae > Shumkonia. The sequence continues at coordinate 1,442 of JAVEYE010000439.1, forward strand.
CCATCGCCGTGTTGTTGAGCAAGCGGGCGGCGTATCGCAGCAACGGCGCTTCATAGGCGGTGACAACCGCCTCCAGCCGTTCATGCCGCCGCGCCTGTGGAGACGTTGCCGGCTCTGGGTTTTGAACCATTGCTGCTCCCGGGATCGATGGGCCTTTCATGTCAGATACGTCTGCCATGGGTGTTTTCTTTGCCGTGCCGCATGTTCAAGGCTCACCTTCATCGGTCCGGACCTCGTCCCGGATCGGATTCCCCTCGCTGTCCAACAGCCGTGCCGTCAGGAACACATAGACCGTTTTGTGTTCAGTCGGATGGTTCATGCCGCCGCCCATCAGCACGGTCGCCCCATCGGCGACCGTGACGGATGTCGAAAGCGATTGGACCGGAAAAAAGGGTTGTTCCATCGGCAGGAGCGTCTGCCGGTCCTCTCCTTCTGCCCCGAAAGATACGGCTAGATTAGTCCGCCCCGGGAATGCGGTCAAGGGGATAACGTCCCCAGATCGTAATCGGTTAGCGCCCCGCACGGCTTCGCCGCGAACAAACCATCTGGTAACTGTGACAAAATGTCCAAGTTATAGGCAAGCGACCGGGGGGGGCGATGCATGCGCATCGAGAGGCGGGCAAAATGTGAAAGGCTTGCCTCTTCGTTGACGACGGGGCTGAAGCCTCTCCCTCGCTTCCGCTTCTTCCCTGGCGCGCCCGGCGAAATGAAAGCTCTGGAGCCCGCCGTCCCCGGCGGTGGCGAAATGATCAGCCGCCACGGCACTCATTTCACCACGGGCGGGGACGCCCGGCTCCATTTCCTCCGTTTCGCACCCGGCGAATAGGGGACAGGCAGGAGATAACCGCAAGGCCAGAGTCCCGATAGCCTGCAAGGGCCGTCAGGCCCGACTGGCCAATCGATGCGCCTGTTATCTTTCGGCAAACACGATCACCCTTTGCCCGCCGATTCATGCTCACCCTTCGCTCCCCCCCCCGTCGCAACCGATTACCCAACTCCCTCCTTGACTGGGGAACGACTGGCCTGTACGATTATGATAATGAATTACGGATTTACCGGCCGGGGGCGTCGTCGCCGGCCGGTGTCCACGTGGATCAATGTTGCGCGAAAGATGGGGTGGAACATGAACCTTGCGATCAGACGTTGGACTGTCGCCTGTTGGATAGCCGTGTCCGCGACCTTGCCGGGGCTGGCCGGCGAGACGGTGCTGAGCTTCACGGGCAGCGACAGCTATGTGAATCTCGGCACGCCCGACGCGCTGCAGATCCCCTCCAGCGGGCCGTTCACGGTCGAGGGGTGGATGTATCTCAACGCCCTCGATTCGCGCGACATGCTCTACACGAAGAACAGCGCCCGCTCGTCCAGCGTCATCTCCTATACGCTCGGATTTTACGACACGGGCGATTTGGGCGCCTACTCGGCTAGTTCGGGCTGGGTCAAGTGCGTCCCCGATACCAACATCGCGACCAAACGCTGGTACCATGCGGCCTTCAGCTACGACGGCACCAACATGTCCTACTACTTGGACGGGCAGCCGTTTGGCTCCAAGCCCTATACCTTTGCCAACACGGAGAGCCATACCGTCAAGATCGGCGGGTACTACA
>JAVEYE010000440.1:0-3031 GCA_034003665.1 Rhodospirillales bacterium
TGTGGGCGATGGAATCGCCGAGGGCGACATCCTTGAGACCGAGGGCGGGCGCCTCGACGGTGAGGCGCAGGCCCTCTTCGAGGGGCTGCAGCTGGGTGATCTTGCCGGTGGCGGCGACGATGCCGGTGAACATGGTTGGTTCCTTCTGCGGAAAACGGACGGGGCGGATGCTAACACCCCCGCGCAAAAGTCGGCGCTGGCGGGACGGTGCCGGTCATGTTTCCAGCATCGCGCCAATGGAACAGTTCTTTCACCATGTTTAGATCCAACACCATGACAAATCAACTGTTTGCATAAAGCGTGGATGTGGCTTGCAATAGGCAAATGTCGTAATCGCAAGGGTGTCGGCTAGAATCCCGCGATGCTGACTCCCCACCAATCCCAATACGTTGCCTGGGAACTCACCCGCCGCGCCGCGGGCGACTCCGTGGAGTCCTTGGCCTCTACTTTGGTCGACGCGCAAGTCGATCTGAATCCGCATCAAGTCGAAGCCGCGCTGTTTGCCTGCCGCAATCCCCTGTCCCGTGGCGTCTTGCTGGCCGACGAGGTCGGCCTGGGGAAAACCATCGAAGCCGGCCTGGTGCTGGCCCAGCATTGGGCCGAGCGGCGGCGCAACATTCTGGTGGTCGTGCCGGCCAACCTGCGCAAGCAGTGGTATCAGGAATTGCTGGAGAAGTTCGGCCTCGCCTCGGTCATTCTGGAAGCCAAGAATTATCGATCAGCCGTCAAAGAAGGCCGGCGCAATCCCTTCGCCGACGCCGGGCAGATCGTCATCTGCTCCTATCAGTTCGCCCGCGCCAAGGCGGAGGACGTCAAACGGACGCCGTGGGACCTGGTCATCTTCGACGAAGCCCACCGCCTGCGCAACGTCTACAAGCCCGGCAACGTCATCGCCCGCACCCTGCGCGAGGCCGTTGCCCACGCGCACGGGAAAGTGCTGCTCACCGCCACGCCCTTGCAGAATTCGCTGCTCGAACTCTACGGCCTCGTCAGCATGATCGACGAGCGCGTGTTCGGCGACGTCGATAGCTTCCGCCAGCAGTTCGGCCAGGCCAATCGGGAACAGACCTTCGCCCACCTGCGTGCCCGGCTCTCGCCCATTTGCAAACGCACCCTGCGCCGCGATGTCGAACCCTACATCGCCTACACCCGGCGCATCCCGATGGTGGAGCAGTTCGACCCCTCGTCGGACGAAAAGCGCTTGCGCGAAGAGGTCTCCGACTACCTGCGTCGCCCCGACCTGAAGGCACTGCCGGCCAGCCAGCGGCAACTGATCTCCCTCGTGCTGTGGAAGCTGCTGGCCTCGTCCACCCATGCCATCGCCGGGGCGCTGGGCACCATGGCCGACCGGTTGGAAAAGGAACTGGCGAGCCAACCGGCCGGAGCCATCCTCGATACTCTCGACGAGGATTACGAGTCGCTGGATGAAACCGCCGACGAATGGGACGGCGAAGCGGAAGAAGGTTTCGCCGCCGCTACCGACCGCGCCGCCACCGAACGGGAGATCAAGGAACTGCGCCAGTTCCAGCAACTGGCCGGCAGCATCCGCGACAACGCCAAGGGGCAGGCCCTGCTCAAGGCGCTGGACAAGGCCTTCGCCGAGCTGACCCGGTTGGGCGCCCAGCGCAAGGCCATCATCTTCACCGAATCCAAGCGCACCCAGACCTACCTGCTTGAACTGCTGGCCGGCACGCCCTATGGCGATGGCCTGGTGCTCTTCAACGGCACCAACAGCGACGAGCGGGCGCAGCAGATTTACAAGGACTGGATCAAGCGCCACGAAGGCACCGATCGCGTCAGCGGCTCGAAGAGCGCCGACACCCGCGCCGCGCTGGTCGACTATTTCCGCGAATGCGACAACCCGTCCGGCAGCGTGATAATCGCCACCGAAGCCGGTGCGGAAGGCATCAACCTCCAGTTCTGCTCCCTCGTCATCAACTACGACCTGCCCTGGAACCCCCAGCGCATCGAACAGCGCATCGGCCGCTGCCATCGCTACGGCCAGAAGCACGACGTGGTGGTGGTGAATTTCGTCGACCTGTCCAACGAGGCCGACCGCCGCGTCTACGATCTGCTGGCGCAGAAGTTCCAGCTCTTCGAAGGCGTCTTCGGCGCCAGCGACGAAGTGCTGGGCGCCATCGGCTCCGGCATCGACTTCGAGCGCCGCATCGCCGAGATTTACCAGACCTGCCGCAGCCCGGCAGAAATCGGCGCCAGTTTCGAGCAGCTCCAGCTCGATCTTTCCGGCGAAATCAACGAAGCCATGGTCAAGACCCGGCAACTGGAGCTGGAACACTTCGACGAGGAAGTACGCGAAAAGCTGCGCCTGCGCGACCAGGAAGGCAAGGCGACCCGCAGCCGCTACGAACACCTGCTGATGGACTTCACCCGCGCCGGCCTGGGCGAGGCAGCGGAGTTTGACGACGAGGGCTTCAAGCTCAAGCGCCTGCCCGACCCGGCCCTCGCCAATGAAGTCCCACTGGGTCGCTACGAACTGCCGCGCAAGAGCGGCGAAGCCCACCTCTACCGCGTCGCCCATCCGCTCGCCCAGTGGCTGATCGAGCGGGCCAAGGCCATGCCGCTGCCGCCGGCCCGCCTGCGCTTCGATTACGGCGCCCACTTCGAGCGCAACGGCCGCATCGCCACCCTCGAAGCCCTGCGCGGACGCACGGGGCAGTTGCAGGTGGTTCTGCTGACCGTCAAGGCCCTGGGCCGCGAAGAACAGCGCCTCATCGTCGCCGCTGTCGACGAACGCGGCACACCGCTGACCGACGATGACGGCACCAAGCTGCTGCGCCTGCCCGCCACCGAATTGTCCGTCGGCCTGTTCGGCGACCCCATGCCCGCCCTGGCGCAGGAACTGGAGCGCCGTAAAGGCCAGGCGCTCACCGAGATCAACCAGCGCAACCTCAGCTACTTCGAAGCCGAAGTGGAAAAGCTCGACGTCTGGGCGGACGATCTCAAGGTCGGGCTGGAAAACGAGATCAAAGAGCTCGATAAGCAGATCAAAGACGTCCGTCGCCGCGCCACT
>JAVEYE010000441.1:0-3026 GCA_034003665.1 Rhodospirillales bacterium
CGGGGTCGCCTTGGTCTCGATCGCGTGGGGGCGTCCGGCCGCCGCCCGGGAAGCGGTCTGCCGGACCTCCCCGCGTCCGCGGCCTGTTCTTGCGCTCGCGGCATTGGTCTTTCTTGGGGGCGCCCTGCTGTTTGCCGCCTACGAGTGGCGCGCCGTCCGCAAACGCGGTCGCCTGGCGCCGCCCTCGCAGGGGTTGGCTGTCGCGGCGGGCGCCGCCGAAACCCGGGCGCTGAGCGATCTGGCGGCACGCCACCGCGCGCGGCTGGTGTGGAGCTCGAACCGGCATGGCAACCATGACATCCTGCTGATGGAGTGGCCCTCACGGGATATCCGCCGCCTCACCCGTGATCCGCATGCCGAGACCTATCCCCGTCTGTCGCCCGACGGTCGCCGGGTCTTGTTCGCCCGTTCGCAGGTTGCCTGGGTCTCGCAGCGCAATTCGGCCTTGTGGGACGCCTGGATCGTCGATCTCGACACGGGCGTCGAGCGGCGCGTCGCCACCAACGCCTTCTTCGCGTCCTGGACCGACGGGGGGCGGTCGATCGTGTTTCAGCGCGATCGCGACCGGGAGGTGGTCCGGCGGTCGCTGATCGATGGACAGGAGCGGGTGCTCCTGCGGACCGGCCGGGCGCCGATCGCGGAGGGGGTCTCGCTGCAGACGCCCGACACGCGCTCGGCGACGGGCGCGACGGCCATCACGCTGCGCGGCGCGCGCCGCGTAACCGGCTGGGTGGGCGCCGACGGCGTCTTCATGCCCGTCGGCGATGGATCGACCTGCCAGTTGACCTGGGCCACGGACGACTCGCTGCTCTATGTGGGGCAGGGGGGGCGCATGCGGAACATCATCTTCCGCCACTCCCTGAAGACGCAGGCCTCGACCGCGCTCCTCGATCTGCCCGGCGACTTCAGTCATGAGTACTTTCCGCGCCTGTCGGCCGACGGCCGCCTGCTCGTCTTCGGGGCGAGCGACGGCGGCCACGAGCACGATACGGCCGACTACGAGATCTTCGCGTGGGAAGTCGGCACGCCGCCCGGGGCGGCCGTGCGGATCACCTTTCATACGGGCAACGACTGCTGGCCGGATATCTGGGTGGAGGGGGAGCCCGACACCCCGCGGCCGGATGCGGGCAGGGGACAACCATGAAGACAACACACAAGCGCACACTTGTCGAGGCGCTCCACAGCGGACGCATTCTCGTGTCCGATGGCGCCTGGGGCACCTTTCTCAGGGCCAAGGGGCTGCGGGCGGGCGAGAATCCCGATCGCTGGTCGCTCGATCATCCCCGCGAGGTCAAGGCGATCGCCGAGGCCTATTTCGCGGCCGGCGCCGACCTGGTCGAGACCAATTCGTTCGGCGCCAATGCCCTGCAGCTGGCCCACTACGGACTGGCTGGCCAGGCGGCGGCGATCACCGAGGCCGCCGCTCGCCTCTCGGCCGAGGCGGCCGCCGAGGCGGGCGGCGAGAAGTGGGTGATTGCCTCGGTCGGCCCCACCGGCAAGCTGCTGCTGATGGGCGACGTCACCGAGGCCGAGATGGCGGACAGCTTCCGGGAGCAGGTGGTGGCCCTGGCCAGGGGCGGCGCCGATGCGATCTGCATCGAGACGATGAGCGATGTCCAGGAGGCGCTGCTTGCGCTGAGGGCCGTGAAGGAGCACACCTCCTGCGCGGCCATCGTCACGTTCACCTTTTCGCGCACGGTGCAGGGCGACTACCGCACGATGATGGGCGTGTCGCCGGAGGAGGCGGCCACGGCGATGCTGGCGGGCGGAGCCGACATTGTCGGCACGAACTGCGGCAACGGAAGCGAGCGGATGGTGGACATCGTGCGGGCCATGCGATCCGCCGCCGGCGCAACGCCGTTGCTCGTGCATGCCAATGCAGGCCTGCCCAAGCAGGTGAACGGCGAGGATGTTTTTCCCGAAACACCCGCGGAGATGGCGGCACAGGTGCCCCGTCTCGTGGCGGCCGGCGCGTCGATCATCGGGGGCTGCTGCGGCACGACGCCCGACCACATCCGCGCCCTCCGCGCGGCGGTCCAGGCCCTGTCCTGAGGGCGCGCGCCTGCCGCGCGTCACGTCGCCTGCCGAACGGCGGGGGCCTCCCAGCGCCGGATCAGTGCCTGCGTTCCGCACTCGGCCGCGCCCGCCTCCGACAGCTCGCGGTACAACCGCAGCGCCAGGGCGAGACCGGGCAGTTCGAGCTTCATCGCCTGGGCCGCCTCCAGGGCAATCCCCAGGTCCTTGACGAAATGCTTGACGTAGAATCCCGGTTGGTCGTCGCCGGCAAGCATGCGGGGAGCCAGGTGCGTGAGCGACCAGCTGCCTGCCGCACCCGTGGCGATGCTCTCCAGCACCCGGGCGGGATCCAGTTTCGCCTGGCGCGCGTAGGCCAGCGATTCGCAGACCCCGATCATGGTGCCGGCGATCGCGATCTGGTTGCACATCTTGCAGTGCTGCCCGCTTCCGGCCGGTCCATGGAGAATCCGCTGCCGTCCCAGTCTATCCAGCACGGGGCCGGCCGCCTCGAAGGCCTCGGGCGTGCCCCCGGCCATGATCGACAGCGTCGCCTCGCGCGCGCCCCGGTCGCCACCCGAAACGGGAGCGTCGAGCGCGCGCAGACCGCGCGCGGAGGCCGCCGCGGCAATCCGGACGGCCAGATCGGGACGGGACGTGGTGAAGTCGACGAGCAGGGAGCCGGGTTTGGCCGCCGCCAGAATGCCGTCGGCCCCGAAATAGACCGCCTCGACATCGGCGGGGAACCCCACCATCGTGCAGATGACCTCGCTGCATGGCGCCAGTTCCGACGGCGTGTCGTGCCAGATTGCGCCCCGCTCGACCAGGCGCCTCGCCTTGTCGCGCGTGCGGTTCGTGATGTGCAGTTCATAGCCGGCATCCAGCAGGTGCCCCGCCATGCTCGCGCCCATCACGCCGGAGCCGATAAAACCGATAGTATGCAACCTGCCAACCTCTCCGGGTTCTCGCGCAACGGGGGGAAATCGCCAGCAAGACCCGCACCGAGCGAGCGG
>JAVEYE010000442.1:0-3007 GCA_034003665.1 Rhodospirillales bacterium
TACGCGTCGTAATATGGTCGCCCCTACCTGATCGAACCGGGGGAGGGGGCGGCCATCGCGATTCATCTTCATCTCTGCGGCCCTATTGACGGCGCCGATCCTGGCCTACTTTTCCGCGCCGATTGACAGGCATCGACAACCATCGTCGTTTCCACGGTCATTTCAGTGGCGACGCTGTCGGGCTTGTTGATATGGATCCTTTGAGGGGAGGGCGAGGGCCCGTTGCTCACGTCGCTTCGATGAAACCTGCCAGGTCCGGCGTTGGCGCCGGGCCGAACAGCCTTTCGATGGCTCTGGCGATCGACACGGAGCGAGCGTCGCGGCCGGATGGGCACAGGACCTGGAGCCCCACGGGTAGAGACGCTCCCAATCCGTGAATGGGCGTGGTGACCCCGCAGAGGTCCAGATAGTTCCCCGGCTGCGTGTTCTGAGTCATCCCCAGGGTTAGGCGCATGCCGCGCTCGACGTCCTCGAAGTCGGTCATGTCGGGCGGCAGGATGGTTGCCGTCGGCATGACCCAACCGTGCAATCCCCGGAAGCGCTCGGCGTCGACGATCCGGCATGCCTGCCGCCGGCGATTTTCGAGGCGGATGACATCGGCCCCCAGCGTGGTCAATCCGGCGTCGCCTCGCGCCGCCACAACGGGATCCATCTGGTCCCGTCCGGCCAGGAAGCGTTCGCGCCCGAGCACGGCGATCAGGCAGGACGGCAGCACTGCTGGAAAATACGCCTCGCGTTCGGGGGCTTCGGGCACGTCGACGGGCACGACCTCGACGCCGGCTTTTTCCAGGGCGGCCAGTGCCGCATTCAGGCAACGCTTCACATCGGGCTCCAGCCCGCGATAGAAATAGGCGTCGGGACGTCCCAGGCGCAGACCGCGCAAGGGAGCCGGGTCCGGGGCCCGACGACCGGTCAGGGTCTCCAGAACGATGGCGGCGTCATCGGCCGACCGGCCGAGGATGCCGATGGTGTCCAGGTCGCGCGACAGCGGGAAAACCCCATCCGTCGGCCACAGACCCGGGGTCGTCTTAAGTCCGAAAACCCCGTTGAGGGCGGCCGGCATGCGGACCGAGCCGCCGGTGTCGGAGCCTATGGCGAAACCGCACAGGCCGGCGGCAACGGCGACCGCCGAGCCGCTGCTCGAGCCGCCCGGCAGGCGGTGGGCATGAGAATCCCAGGGGTTACGGGGGGTTCCCCTTGGCGTGCTGATGCCGGTAATGCCAAGGGCAAACTCGACGGTCTTCGTCTTTCCGAGGACGACGCACCCGGCCCGCTTCAGGGCGCGGACGAAACTGCCCTCCGAGCCGATCAGGTCGCCGACCTCGACCTTCGATCCGGCCGTCGTCGGCATGCCCTCGATAGCGAAAAGGTCCTTGATGGCGACGGGGACCCCCATCAGCGGACCGAAGTCGACACCAGCCCCCAGCAGGACATCGATGCCGCGGGCATTTGCCAGGGCTTCTTCCCGGGCGACATACTGATAGGCTCCCAGGCGGCCATCGAGGGCATCGATGCGGGCCAAATAAGCCTTCGTCGCGGCTTCCGCCGTGATCTCGCGCCTGCGCAGGCGTGCCGCGAAACCGGCAATGCCATCGGCGCCAATGGGGTCTCGCGCCAGGTCAGTCATTGTTCCTCCCTTTTTTGCCGCTGCGTTGCGCCGCCACCAGAAAAATTGTCATTGTCGTCCCAGGTTTGGAATGCCGCCATGCATCGCGGTTCACAAGGCTATGGCGAGATGGTCGCCGGCAACGATTCCCTCCCGGTTGTCGGCGCAGATCGGGGATCCCTTACGTGTTACGGGCACACCGAACCGCATGTCTTCCCCCAAAGCGCCGGAAGAACGGCCGACCGTTCGACCCGTCTTGCCGAGTGCTCCCTTCGTTGACGCAAACGCCAACCGATTGGCTGATCGGCACGCCGCGGAGGCAAGCGCAGGTCGCGACGACGAGAAATAGCACCAAACGGTCGGATCATCAAACCGCTCCCTTTCGCAGAGGCGGCGCCAGCGCGGCAAGCGGGCAGGGGGCCTGCGCACCACTTTACGCGGGGCGCCCCTATCGCGGGTGGTGAGGGGCCGAGACGGGCCATCACGCATGCGCCGGCTTTCACGAAGACCAAAAAGGAAAGTGTTGAACGGCGGCATGCTTCCCAAATCCGCATGGGGCAACAATCCAGGGCGATGCCAGCGGCAAGCCTTTGGGCAATTGGCTTGGCGTGAACGAAGATCAGCCGTGCCGCACTGAGCCAGCCATAGGCGATTCTAGCCAAGAAGCAGTCTCGCGCGCGGGACAGTCTCTGTCCGCAACGCCATCATGTCGGCATTTCATATGCCCAGCCTGCAAGTGCCGGATGGTTTATAATTAATAATCTGTGATCACAGATCTTGACCGGCAATGGCAGGACAAGTTAGCGTGATCCCCAATAGAAGCGCAAACGCGCAAGGGCGATACGGCCCAATGTTGGCTACGGGGTGTAACGAAAATGGCGATTACCGGCAAAGGCATGCTCTGCACTCGGATGGATTGTCCGGCGGAGGTGGATGAGGAATTCAATCGTTGGTTCAATACCGAGCACATGGAAGAGCGGGCGCGCATCCCGGGCTGGGAGGACTGCCGCCGTTATGTCTCTCTCGGCCATGGTCAGAAGTATCTGAACCTGTATGAAACGGAGGCCCTCTCGGCACTAAGCAGTCCGGCGTACAAGCAGCGGTTGGCCAATCAGACGGACTGGTCAAAGAAAATGATGGCGCAGTTCCGGAACATGGAACGGGCGGTTGTTACGGTGACGGCGAGCGCCGGGGTGGGCCATGGCGGTTTCATCAAGTTCATCAGTTTCGGCAACCCGCAAGTCTTGACCGACGAGTTCCGCGGGAAGCTGGCCGGAAACGTCCTACCAGGACTGGTCGCCGATCCATTGGTTCTATCCGCCCATCTTCTGGAGCCCGATGCCGTTTTGTCAGGTCCTCCGCCGGGATCGACGGGGGCACCGTTCGAGATGAAGTGGTATC
>JAVEYE010000443.1:0-2999 GCA_034003665.1 Rhodospirillales bacterium
CCCCCATGATGACCAAGTCCGCCTTGACCAGTTTCGTCGCATCGAGGATTTCCTTGTAGACCTTCCCGTAAGCAATGATGTGCTGAACCCGGATGCCGGCCGGAACATGCCGGGCCGAAAACGCGTGCAGATCGTCATGGACCTGGCGACGGATTTCCTCTTCGTAGTCATGCGGAAAGTATTGGGTGACCGCGGTGTGAAGGCCGATCTCGGGAATCACCGTCATCAGATGGAGGGTCGCCCCGAACACGCGGCACATCTCCAACGCCGCCGGCAGCGTCTTCTCCCACGAGGTTTCGTCGTTGAGGTCGACCGGAACCAGAATGTGTTTATACATTGTCGCTTCCAACCCCTTTCCGGTTAAGCCGACGCGGCGGCGTCAGCCGCCTCCTGCCGCCTGCCCCGGCGCCAGCGTAAGAACTGTAGCGCGATGACGAGGCCGAGAATGACCAGAGCGACCGGATACATGAGGTGCTTCGACGGAAGGTCCTTCATCTCGACATCGACCGCGGTCACGTAGTCGCCGAACTGGATACCGATCCGTTCGGCCGGACCGGCCATCGCCATGTCGGCAACACGATAGCGGTCTCCCTCCTTCTCCAGCCGAAGGCCGTAGGGACCCATCGGACCCGCCGTTTCCGCCGTCGGCAGGCGATAGAGCTTGAAGCGATCGCCGTAATTGGTTTCGCGGATGATGTGGAAACGGACATCGAAGCCCGGCTCCGCCGCCGCCTCGCCTGATATGAACCGATCGGCGTCGAACTCCACGAACGGCGGATGAATCTGGTCCATGAAGTAGCCCGGCCGGAACAGCACGGCCATGGCGACGAGCAACAGCAGGTTCTCGTACCAGCGGTTGCGGACCAGCATCCAATTCTGCGACACCGCGCTGAAGGCCAGAATGGCCAGGAGCGACATGGCAAAGACCATCAGCCCATGCCACACGCTCTCGACGCCAATCAACAGGAGTTCCGGGTTGAACAGGAAGACAAGCGGAATGATGGCGGTGCGGATGTTGTAGTAGAAGGCCTGGACGCCGGTCTTGATGGGATCGGCCCGGGAAATCGCCGAAGCGGCGAAGGCGGCCAGCGCCACCGGCGGCGTTACGTCGGCCATCAGACCGAAATAGAAAACGTAAAGATGGACCGCGATGAGCGGCAGCACGAGCCCGGCCGCGGCACCCAGTTCGACCACGACGTTGGCCAGCAGCGAAGCCACGACCAGATAGTTGGCGGTGGTCGGCAGGCCCATGCCGAGCAACAGGCACAACAGCGCCGTCATGCCGAGCAGGATGTAGACGTTGCCGCCGGAAACGGCCTCCACGACGGCGATCAGGGCATTGTTCAGGCCGGTCGAAGAGACCGAGCCGACGATGATGCCGGCCGCCGCCACCGCCACCGCGATGGTGATCATGTTGCGGGCGCCGCCGATCATTCCTTCGTAAACGTCGCGCAGTCCGGCCATGGCGCCCCCAGCCACCGTATCTCCACCGGTACGCAGCGCGCGGATCACCTTCTGCAGCACGATGATGCCCATCATCAGGATGATCGAATAGAAGACCGAACTGCTCGGCGTCCACTTCTCGACCATCAACAGCCAGATGAGAACGAAGATGGGAAAGATGAAATGAAGGCCTGACAACAGCGTCGGGACAAACGGCGGGATCTCTTCGCGCGGCAGCCCCTTGAGCCCCAGTTTCATCGCCTCGAGGTGAGAGATGTAGAGCAGCGCGATGTAAATGATGAAAGCGGGAATGAAGGCGGCCTTGACCACCTCGAAATAGGTGACGCCGATGAACTCGGCGATGATGAAGGCGGCGGCGCCCATGATCGGCGGCATGATCTGGCCGTTGACCGAAGCCGCCACCTCGATGGCGCCGGCTTTCACCGCCGGCATGCCCGTCCGCTTCATCACCGGGATGGTGAAGGTGCCGGTGGTGACCACGTTGGCAACCGACGAGCCTGAAATCAGGCCGGTCATGCCGGAGGCCAGGATGGCCGCCTTGACCGGGCCGCCCCGATAGCGACCGACCATCGCGAAGGCCAGATTGAGGAAGTACTGGCCGGCGCCTGCCTTGTCCAGGATCGCGCCGAACAGGACAAACAGGAAGACGAAGCTGGTGGTGACATCGATGGGAATGCCGAAGATGGCCTCGCCGGTCAGCCACTGGTAACCCGCCAGCCTGGACGGCGAAACCCCGCGATGAGAGATCAGATCCGGCATCGATTGGCCGAAAACGGAATAGATGATGAACACCGAGGCCACGATGACCAACGGCCAGCCGATGCTGCGACGCGTTGCCTCGAGCAACAGAAAGATGCCGCACCAGCCGAGCACCACCTCGAACGGGAATTCGAAAGAATAGCCGAACAGCGAAAAGTCGAAAGCCAACAGGACGCCGGGGCGGCGGGCCATGTCGTCCCATGCCAGGAACAGATACAAGGCGGAAAAACAGCCGATCACGGCCAATGCCAGATCGCGCTTTGGAATGCGCCCCGTCGTTGCCGCTTTTCGCGAACCTGGAAAGATCAGGTAAACGAGAAGAAGGCCGAAGGCCAAATGGAGAGCGCGGGCGGGAACGTCGGTAATGATCCCGAAATTGACGATAAACGGCAGGGGAGACGCGATCCACATTTGGTAAAAGGACCATAAGGCCGCGATGAAGCCGATGATCATCGCCGTCCGCGGTTCGTGCTTTCGGCCTGCGTATTCGATGTCCTTGAGCGCTTCCTGAAGATCTTCGGGTACCGCTTCGTCCCCGGTCGTCACGTTTGTCGCCATCGGCCCTTATCCCCCCGGCATCGAGCTACAGCCAAACACGGCACCCCCGCCATAAGCAGGGGTGCCGGCTTTCCGATCCAAGCAGATTACAACAAGTTCTTCTCTTTGAAGTACTTGACGGCACCCGGATGCAGCGGGGCCGAGAGGGCGTTCTTGGTCATGTCCTTGGGGTCGAGATTCGCAAAGGCCGGATGCAACGACCTGAAGTCGTCGAGGTT
>JAVEYE010000444.1:0-2994 GCA_034003665.1 Rhodospirillales bacterium
GGTCGAATCCAGATTTGGGGAGCCCCCCAAGGATACGACGCGCGGATTTTGGCGGAACTGGCAGAGGGTGGGCTCGACGTCCTTTTCGTCGCCCGCGACGATGTCCGCCTTGCCCAAACGTCCGAGACCGTCGCCTTTTTCGCGCCAGGCATCGAGCGGCTGGAATTCCCGGCCTGGGACTGCCTGCCTTACGACCGCGTGTCGCCAAATGCCCAGATTGTCAGCCGCCGCATCGACACGTTGACCCGACTGCTGACCGCACGACCTCGCGCGGGGGACGGCCGCCTCGTTCTGACCACCGTTTCGGCCGTCCTGCAGCGGGTGCCGCCGCGTGAAACCTTCGCGGGCGCCACGCTCGACATCACCGCCGGAAGCCGCCTTGACCCCGGCGCGTTGACCGATTTTCTGATCCGCCACGGGTTCGGGCGCTCCGAAACGGTGATGGAACCCGGCGAATTCGCCGTCAGGGGCGGTATCGTCGACGTCTTTCCCCCCGGACTGGACATGCCGGTGCGCCTTGATTTCTTCGGCGACGAACTGGACGCCATCCGAACCTTCGATCCGACATCTCAGCGGTCCACTGGCAAGCTGAAGGCGACCGTGCTGAAGCCGGTGAGCGAGGTGCCGCTTGACGGAGAAGCGGTCGAGCGCTTTCGCACCGGCTATCGAGGACTGCTAGGCGCCGCCATTCACGACGACGCCCTGTACGAAGCGGTATCGGAAGGCCGGCGCCATCTCGGCATGGAACACTGGCTGCCGCTGTTCCACGCGCAGTTGGAAACGCTGTTCGACTACCTCCCGGACAGCGCCGTCGTTCTCGACCATCAGGCGGAGGAGGCTCGGGACGCCCGACTCGACCTGATCGACGAGTATTATCAGACCAGGCGGAGCGTTGCCGACGGCACCCTGGCCTCCACGGCCAGCCCCTACAACCCACTGCCGCCCGAACGCCTCTACCTCGATGCCGCCGAGTGGCACGCTCTGCTGGCCGAGAAGGCAATCGCCACGCTGTCGCCCTTCGCCGGACCGGTATCCGAGGACAGCCCCGACGCCGGCGGACGCCCTGGCCGTGAATTCAGCGACGCCCGCGTGCGACCGGACGCCAACGTCTTCGACGACATCCGTGACCACGCAAGGGCAGAAAGGCGGGCCGGCCGCCAAGTCGTCATCACCGCCTTCTCGCAGGGCTCGCGCGACCGCCTGGGCTCGCTGCTCAAGGAACATGGCCTCGAAGCCCTCAGCCCCGTCGAAACCTGGGCTGAGGCCAAGACGCTCGGCGCCGGCCAAGTGGCCATGGCGGTTCTCGGCATTGAACGCGGATTTGCCGGTCCGGACGCCTCCTTCATCAGCGAGCAGGACATCCTGGGCGAGCGGATGAATCGGCCGAGCCGGCGCAAGATCCGGCCCGAAAACGTCATTGCCGATGCCACCGCGCTTAGCGAAGGCGATCTCGTCGTGCATGTCGATCACGGCATTGGCCGCTACGATGGGCTTGCCACCATCGAAGTCAGCGGCGCCCCGCACGACTGCCTGCGCATTCTCTATGACGGCGGCGATAAGTTGTTCCTCCCGGTCGAGAACATAGAGGTGCTGAGCCGCTACGGTTCAGATCAGGTCGACGCTCCGCTGGACCGCCTGGGCGGCGCCGCCTGGCAGGCCCGCAAGGCCCGCCTCAAGCAGCGCATCCGCGACATGGCGGAAAAGCTGATCGGTGTGGCGGCTGCCCGGCAGTTGCGCCCGGCACCCGTGCTGGCGCCGCCGGAAGGCCTGTTCGAAGAATTCTGCGCACGTTTTCCCTACACCGAAACGGAGGATCAATACCGTGCCATCACGGACACTCTGGGCGACCTGGCTCGCGGCATTCCGGCCGACCGCCTGATCTGCGGCGACGTCGGTTTCGGCAAGACCGAGGTGGCGCTGCGCGCCGCCTTCGTTTCCGTTCTCTCGGGCCGGCAGGTCGCCGTGGTGGTGCCGACGACGCTCTTGTGCCGCCAGCATTTCCAGACCTTCCGCACCCGTTTCGCCGACTATCCGGTGCGCATCGCGCAGCTTTCGAGGCTGGTTTCCGCCGCCGACGCCAAGCAAACGAAGGAGGAAATGGCCAAGGGAACCATCGACATCGTCATCGGCACCCACGCGTTGCTCGCCAAATCCATCACATTTCGAGACCTCGGGCTGCTGGTGGTCGACGAAGAGCAGCACTTCGGCGTCGCCCATAAGGAACGCCTCAAGCAGATCAAGGCGGACGTCCATGTGTTGACGCTCAGCGCGACTCCGATCCCGCGCACCCTCCAGATGGCGTTGAGCGGCGTGCGGGAGTTGAGCCTGATCGCGACGCCGCCGGTCGACCGCCTGGCGGTACGCACTTTCGTACTGCCCTACGATCCGGTGATCATCCGCGAGGCCATCCTGCGCGAACGCTACCGCGGCGGCCAGACCTTCTATGTCTGCCCTCGCATCGAGGACCTGGAAGGGGTGAGCGAAGCCCTGGCCAAGCTGGTTCCCGAGGTCAACGTCATCCTAGCCCACGGGCGGATGGCGCCCACCGATTTGGAGGCACGCGTTTCCGCGTTCTATGACGGCAAGGCCGACATCCTGCTGTCCACCAACATCATCGAATCCGGGCTCGACCTGCCGTCTGTCAACACCATCATCATCCATCGGGCCGACCGCTTCGGACTGGCCCAGCTCTACCAGCTGCGCGGCCGGGTCGGCCGGTCAAAGGTGCGCGCCTATGCATACCTGACGCTGCCGCCCCGCCAGAAGCTGACGCCCGCCGCCGAGAAGCGCCTTGAGGTCATGCAGACCCTCGACTCGCTGGGCGCGGGCTTTTCGCTGGCCAGCCACGATCTCGACATCCGCGGCGCCGGCAACCTGCTGGGCGAGGAGCAATCCGGCCACATCCGCGAAGTCGGCGTCGAACTCTACCAGCAGATGCTCGAAGAAGCGGTGGCCGAGGCCCGTGGCGCCGGGGAGGGGGAGGGGGAGGGGGAG
>JAVEYE010000445.1:0-2991 GCA_034003665.1 Rhodospirillales bacterium
ACCACCGACCAGGTGGCGACACGCCGCACATCGATGCCGACCATCAGGCAGGCCTCGCGGTTCTGGGCGACCGCGCGCATCTTCAGCCCGACCGGCGTGAAGCGGAGGAACAGAACGAGCGCCCCGATGGTGACGGCGGCCACGACCAGCACCAAGGCGCGCTGCCCGAAGACGAGAACGCCGAACAGGTCGACGGACAGGAACTCGAACCGGGTCGCCACGTCGCGAGGCGTCGCGCCCAGGACAAGCAGGACCGCGCTCTTGGCAATGATGCTGACGGCCAACGTGGCCAGAATGGTGCTTTCGAACGATCGCTCGAGGTTGGGCAGAACGGCGATCCGCGCCAGCCCCCAGCCGATCCCGGCCATCGCCGGCAGCACCAGCACAAACCCCAATTCATAGGGCAGGCCGAGCACGGTCACGGTCAGGTACAGGCCGAAGGCGGCGAGCATGTAAAGCTCGCCGTGGGCGAAATTCACCTTGTTGAGGATACCGAGGATGATGGTGAGGCCGACCGCCGCCAGGGCGTAACCGGCCCCCACCATCAGTCCGTTGGCCGCAAGTTGGCCGTAGAGGATCCAGTCCATCCGCGAACGCCGGCACCGCTCAGGTGCCGGACAGTCCTTCCACCTCGAGCGCGCCGTTTCTGACCTTCAGAAGCAATACGCCGTTGTGGGCCTGGTGGTTGTCATCAAACCGGATCTCGCCCAGGATGGAGGTGAAGGTGCCCTTGGCAAGGGCATCGCGGATCGCCGCCGGATCGGCGCTACCGGCCTGCTGAAGCGCCTGGGCGAGCACCTTGATGCCGTCATACATTTCGAATCCGGCATAGTGCGGCTCCTCGCCGAACTTCTTCCTGTAGGCCTCGACAAAGGCGACGTTCGCCTCGCCCCGATAGCCGGCGTAATAGGGATAGATCGTCCACGATCCGTCGAACTTGCCGCTCGCCAGCAAGTCCTTGACCAGCCCGGAAACCAGCGCAGGCCGGCCGACCAGCGGGAAATCGAGGCCGAACTGGACGTACTGCTTCATGAAATTGAGAAGCTGCTGGTCGAGCATGAACAGCAGGATGGCATCCGGCTTCTGGCTGCGGATGCGGGTCAGCACCGAAAGAAATTCGGTTGCGCTCTTCTCGATGTAGTCCTCGCCGAGGGTCGTCACGCCGTCACCCAACGTCTGGCGGACGATATCGACCCCGCCGCGACCGTAGTCCGTATCCTCGGCGACATAGGCGATCCGCTTGTAGCCGGCGTCCTTGACCTGCCTGGCAATGGTGGCGCCCATCATGGCGTCGGTCGGAACGGTGCGGAAGACCCACGGATTGCCGCCTGCGCCCGCCTTCGCGGTGATGTCGGGGTGGGTCGAAATGGTGACGATCAGGGGCAGTCCGGCGCGTTCCGCGATGGGCATCAGGGCAAGCGTGGCGCCGCTGCAAATATCGCCGAACAGAACGTTGACCCCGTCCTGGGCGATCATCCGTTCGGCCGCCGCCACCGAGTCGGGCGGGCTGCACTTGCTGTCCTGCATCAAGACGGAAACCTTGCCTCCCAGCACGCCGCCCGCCGCGTTGATCTCTTCCGCGGCCAGTTCCGCGCCCCACTTCATGTGCTGGCCAAGGAATGCCAGCGAACCGGTGATCGGACCGGGAAAGCCGATCTTGATGTCGTCGGCCTGGACCGGGCCGGCAAGCACGGCCGCGCCGACCGCGGCAAGAACTGTCGTGACGAGACGCATGTGGCGATTCCCCCTTAAGCTGATCATTTTCCGCGGTGCATCAAAGCGACGGCAGGGGGTCCCGTCAAGAGGGGTTCGCGAGGCGCCCGCGATAGGGTATGACTCGCCACGCAACACCATTCTGATGGGGAGGGTTCCGTGTCGCGCACCAGTCCGCTTCCACGCATCGACGGCAAGGGCATCATCGACATGCACATCCACGTCGGGCCCGAGCTGCTTCGGCGACGCTACAGCCCGGCCTCGCTGGCCGAGGAGGCTCGCCGCGAGGGCATCGGCGTGGTGATGAAAAACCATTTCATCGCGACCACCGGCTGGGTCAGTCAGTTGCGCCGCCCCGACGACGCGGTGCCGCTCGTCGGCTCTGTGGTCCTCAACTCGGCCTGCGGCGGCATTGACACCCACGGAATCCGCGCCGCGTTTTCCGGATGGAAGCGCGACGTCTCGGCGACCGATCCCGATGCCGAGCGCTTCGTCGTTTGGATGCCGACCCTGTGCGCCGAGGCGCACCTCAATCTCTATGGCCGCCAGGACATTCCCCTGGCCTGGGGCATCCGCGAAGATCTGGCACGCCACTTCGCCGAAGGCGAAGGGCTGCGCATCACCCGGCCCGACGGCTCCCTGATACCCACGCTGGCAGCGGTTCTGGCGATGATCGCCGAGCACGACCTCGTCCTTGCCAGCGGCCATCTCGACCGTGCGGAAACCAAGCGGTTGGCGCTCGAGGCGCAGGCCGCCGGCGTGCGCCGCCTCGTGCTCACCCATCCGCTCTACCAGGCGACCCAGCTTTCGCCCGACGAACTGCGCGACCTTTGGCGCGAGCACGGCGCCTATTCCGAACTGTGCTTCGTCAACATGGCGATGGACCATCTCAGCATCGGCGCCTATGCCGACGTCATCCGCACGGTGGGGCCAGAAGGCTGCATCCTGTCGTCGGACGTCGGCCAGACGTTCTCCCCGCCCCTCGCCGAGGCGATGCGGACCTTCTTCGACATGCTGCGCGGCGAGGGAATCGCCGACGACGACATCGCCCGCATGTCGGTGACGAACCCGCACAAGCTGCTGTTCGGCTGACAGAACGGGCGGTCGTTCGCCGCCACCTGCATCGACGTTTGCCCCACGCCCTCCGGCTCGCCGCGAACGGCAAGCGTCGGGCCTTCCGGAGCGTCGCCGCGGGCGATCTCCGGCACGACAAACCGTGCCCGCAACAATCTGGGGTTTAAATTGAAAAAGAAATGGTGCCCAGGGGCGGGATCGAAC
>JAVEYE010000446.1:0-2987 GCA_034003665.1 Rhodospirillales bacterium
ACCGATTTCCAGATGCCGGGCATGAACGGCGCGGAGTTCGTCCGCGAGTGCCGACGCAAGCTCAAATGCTTTGACGTGCCGATCATCGTAATCACCGCCTACGAGGACCGCGACTATCGCTACAGCGCGCTTGAAGCCGGCGCCACGGACTTCCTGCGCAGCCCCATCGACCACCACGAATTCCGTACCCGCGCCGTCAACCTGCTGACCATGTGGCGTCAGAAGCAAATCATCAAGCAGCGGGCCCTGTCGCTGGAGAACGAGCTCAGGGCGGCCACCGACCAGCACGCCCGCGACCTGCGCCAAAGTGAAGAAAAGCTGCGCAGCGTCATCGATACGGTGCCGGCCCTGATCCGGGCAAGCGATTCCCGCGGCCGTTGCGTCTACCTCAACAGCTACCACCGCTCGGTCCTTGCCTTCGATGTCGAGCGGGCCATCGGCCAGCCCGTCGGACTGCTTTTCGACGAGGCCTACGGTCGGCGCCATCACGAGCTCGAAACCCAGATCTTCGAAACCGGCCGCACCCTTCCCGGTTTCGAGGAGCGCATGATGAATCGCCACGGCGATGTCCGTCAGTTCCTCACCACCAAGGCGCCGCTCTGCGACGAGACGGGAGCCCCCTCGCTGGTGGTCACCGTTTCGCTCGACATCACCGAACGGGCGCATGCGGAAGAAAAGGTGCGCAAGCTGTCCCTGGCGGTGGAACAGAGTCCGGCCTCCGTCCTCATCACGAACACCGCCGGCGAAATTGAGTACGTCAACGCCAAATTCACCGAGGTGACGGGCTACCGACCCGACGAGGTCATTGGCCGCAACCCGCGGATTTTAAAGTCGAGCTACACCCCGGCCGAGACCCATCGCGCCATGTGGGAAGCCATCAAGACGGGCCGGGAATGGCGGGGGGAATTCTACAACAAGAAGAAGAACGGCGAGTTGTACTGGGAATTCGCGTCCATCTCGCCGATCAAGGACGCCAACGGCGATGTGACCCACTACCTGGCCGTCAAGGAAGACATCACCGTCCGCAAGAAGTACGAAGAACAGATCCTGCGCCAGGCCAACTACGACGACGTCACGCGCCTGCCCAACCGGGTTTTGGCGCTTGACCGCCTGTCCCAGGCGCTGGCCCGCGCGAACCGCCAAAAATCGTTGGTGGGGCTTCTGTTCATCGATCTCGACCGCTTCAAAATCATCAACGACACGCTTGGCCATTCCGTCGGTGATCGCCTTCTCAAGGAGGTTGGAAAACGTCTGTCGCGGTGCGTTCGCGAAGGCGACACCGTCGCCCGTCTGGGCGGCGACGAGTTCACGGTGGTTCTGCCCGACGTCAACGCCCCCAAACACGCCGAACTGGTGGCGGAGAAGATTCTCGAAACATTCACCCAGCCGGTCGTCATCGACGGACAGGAGCTGTTCACCACGGCCAGCGTCGGCATCACGATCTACCCGCTCGACGCCCACGATCCGCACGCCCTGATGCGAAATGCCGACGCCGCCATGTATCAGGCCAAGGAATTGGGCCGCAACCGCGCCAAGTTTTTCACCCGCGAACTCAACGAGCAGGCGATGGAAAGGGTCCGCCTCGATTCCTGCCTACGGCACGCCCTGGAACGCGACGAGATGACCCTCCATTACCAGCCGATCATCGACCTCGGGTCCGGCCGATTGATCGGCGCCGAGGCCTTGCTGCGCTGGCGCAGCCAGGAACTGGGCAACGTGCCGCCCAGCCAGTTCATCCCACTGGCCGAGGACACCGGGCAGATCAATCTGATCGGCGCCTGGGTGATCAAGACCGCATGCCGCCAAGCGGCGGAATGGCGCAAGGGCGGGACACGGCCGATCCGTATTTCCGTGAACGTTTCCAGCCGCCAGTTCCGTGGTCCGACCCTGATCGATGCCGTCGGTCGGTCGCTGAGCGACACCGGCCTCCCGGCCTGCGATCTGGATCTCGAGATCACCGAAGGCCTGTTGATGGAGGACCTGCCCGAAACCACGGCGGCCTTCGAGCGACTGACGGCGATGGGCGTGCGTTTTTCGGTCGACGACTTCGGGACCGGGTTTTCGTCGCTGAGCTATCTCAAGCGCTTCCCCGTCACCTCGTTGAAAATCGACCGCTCCTTCATCGAGGACGTCACCGATGATACCGATCATGCGGCGCTGGTGCGCGCCATCATCACCATGGCCCACAGCCTGAAGCTGCTGGTCGTCGCCGAAGGCGTGGAAACGGCCGAACAGATGGCCTTCGTCAAGGCGAACGGATGCGATTTCGTGCAAGGCTACTTCGTCGGCAAACCGATGCCGGCCGACGCGTTCGAAGACCTTCTCAGGAAACACACCGACTTCGACGGCGCGACCTGATCGTTCCGCCGATCACCATCAACGCGCTTCGCGCGTGGGGCCGGTCCAGCGTGGCGCCATCTGGTGGTCGATGCCGAGTTGATCGAGCATCTTGCCCACCGAGTGGCGCACGACGTCTTCGATGGTAGTCGGCCGCGTGTAGAAGGCCGGTACCGGCGGCAGCAGCACGGCGCCGATGTCGGCGGCCCGCGCCATCAGGTCGATATGACCCTTGTGCAGCGGCGTTTCGCGAAAGACCAGCACAAGCGGCCGTCGTTCCTTCAGCGTCACGTCGGCGGCACGGATCATCAGATTGCAGGTGAAGGCGTTGGCGATGCCCGACAGCGTCTTCACCGAACACGGGGCGACGACCATGCCACGGGTGGGAAACGATCCGCTGGCCACCGCCGCCGAGAGATCCTTGTTCGCGTAAACCACGTCGGCCAGGGCGCGCACCTCGTCAAGGTCGAAATCGGTCTCCAGCGCCAGGGTCTGGGCGCCCCACTCGCTAAGGATCAGATGGGCGGGATGGCCAAGGGCGCGCAACGCGCGCAACAGCTCCACCCCATAGATGACGCCGGTGGCGCCTGTAATGCCGACCAGAACCGGTGCCGTCATGCCGTCTTCCTTCCCGGGCGGTAGCGTGGACG
>JAVEYE010000447.1:0-2979 GCA_034003665.1 Rhodospirillales bacterium
ATCCCCTGCTGCGCGGAACGCTGGTCAGGCGCTACAAGCGGTTTCTCGCCGACGTCGTGCTCGACTCGGGCGAGGCGGTGGTGGCCCATTGCGCAAACTCGGGCTCGATGCTGAGCGTCGACACCCCCGGCGCCGAGGTGTGGGTGTCGCCGGCCCGCAACCCCGAGCGCAAGCTGCGCTATACGTGGGAACTGATCCGCATCGGCGACGCCCTGGTCGGCATCAACACCCAGCACCCCAACCGGCTGGCCGCCGAGGCGGTGGCGGCGGGCGCGATTCCCGAGTTGGCCGGCTATTCGCTGGTGCGGCGCGAGGTGAAGTACGGCCGCAACTCGCGGATCGACCTGCTGCTGGAGGCGGACGGCCGGCCCTCCTGCTATGTCGAGGTCAAG
Organism: Rhodospirillales bacterium; assembly: GCA_034003665.1. Lineage (GTDB taxonomy): Bacteria > Pseudomonadota > Alphaproteobacteria > Rhodospirillales > Shumkoniaceae > Shumkonia. The sequence goes on from JAVEYE010000447.1 coordinate 393, forward strand.
AACGTGACCATGCGGCGCGACCCGATTGGGCCGGCCGAGTTTCCCGACGCGGTGACGGCGCGCGGCGCCAAGCACCTCGACGAGTTGGCGGCGATGGTCGCGCAGGGCCATCGCGCCGCCATGCTGTTCCTGGTGCAGCGCACCGACTGTTGCCGCTTCGCGGTGGCCGCCGACATCGACCCCGTCTATGCCGCCGGGCTGGCCCGGGCCAGGGCCGCCGGCGTCGAGACGCTGTGCTACGGCTGTCGGCTGTCGCCGCTCGAAATCACGCTCGACCGGCCGATCCCTCTGGAATTGCAGGGCGCCGCCGGGGTAGGCTGAAGCCCCGTCCCCGCAGAACCGCCATCGGTCGAACGCCATGCACAGTCCCCGCCGCAGCATCAAGATCCACGGTCCGGAAGCCTTCGCCGGCATGCGCCAAGCCGGGCGGCTCGCCGCCCAGACGCTCGACATGATCGCGCCCCACGTGAAGCCCGGCGTGAGCACCGAGGAAATCGACACCCGGTGCCACGAGTTCATCGTGGCGCACGGCGCCGTTCCCGCGCCGCTCAACTATCGGGGATTTCCCAAGTCGACCTGCACGTCGGTCAACCACGTGGTCTGCCACGGCATCCCGGGCGACAAGCGGCTGCGGCCCGGCGACATCATCAACATCGACGTCACCGTCATCCTCGACGGCTGGTACGGCGACACCAGCCGCATGTTCTATGCCGGGCGACCGGCGGTGAAGGCGGCCCGCCTGATCGACGTCACGTTCGAGGCGATGTGGCGGGGCATCAACACGGTCAGGCCGGGCGCCACCCTGGGCGACATCGGCCACGCCATCCAGACCTACGCCGAGGGCGAGCGCTGCTCGGTGGTCCGCGACTTCTGTGGCCACGGACTGGGGCGGGTCTTCCACGACGCCCCCAACATCATGCACTTCGGCCGCCCCGGCGAGGGCGACGTGCTGGAGGCCGGCATGCTGTTCACCATCGAACCGATGATCAACGCCGGGCGCTACGACGTGAAGATCCTCAAGGACGGCTGGACGGCGGTCACCAAGGACCGTTCGCTGTCGGCCCAGTTCGAGCATTCCATCGGCGTCACCGCCACCGGCTGCGAGGTGTTCACCCTTTCCCCGGCCGGCCTGCACAAACCGCCCTACGACGTCTAGGGGCGATGGCCGGGCAGCCGCACCAGGTCGGGCATCGCGGGCGCCTTCGGCGGCGCCTGCTGACGGCGGGGTCCGATTCGCTGCCCGACTACGAGCTTCTGGAACTGGTGCTGTTCGCGGCGCTGCCCCGCCAGGACGTCAAGCCGCTGGCCAAGGCCCTGCTTGCCAAATTCGATTCCTTCGCCGGGGTGATCTCGGCGCCGCCGGGCCGGCTGGCCGAGGTGCCCGGCGTCGGCGATTCCGTCGTCGCCACGCTGAAGGTGGTGCAGGCGGCGGCCCAGCGGCTGGCCCGCGACGAGGTGATGGCCCGGCCGGTCATCGGTTCGTGGCAGAAGCTGCTGGCCTATTGCCGGGCCAGCATGGCGCACGAGGCCAACGAGCACTTCCGGGTGCTGTTCCTCAACCGCCGCAACGAGCTGATCGCCGACGAGGTTCAGCAGAGGGGCACCGTCGACCACACGCCGGTCTACCCGCGAGAAGTGCTGAAACGGGCGCTCGAACTGGGCGCCACCGCCGTCATCATGGTCCACAACCACCCAAGCGGCGACCCCACGCCGTCCTCGGCCGACATCGCCATGACCCGCGAGGTCAAGGAGGTGGGCGAGAAGCTGGGCGTCCTGCTGCACGACCACGTCATCATCGGCCGCCACGGCCACGCGTCGTTCAAGACGTTGGGCCTGATCTGAAACGGCCGGCCGCCCGGCGGGCCGCGCCAAACCCCGGGTTCAGTTGGGCCGTTCCAACCCATGCAACGGAATCACGCGGGCCCGGAACATGGGGGCTTCCTCCGTATTCTGCGTCGCAAAATGCAAAGCGAACTCGGGATCGTGATCGATGATGCGGGCGACCTCCGCCCCCGTCGCCTTTCGGATGGCGTGGTTGCTCAGGTAAACCCACACGTCTCCGGCCAGATGCATGTATTTGAGGATGGATGGTTCCATGATCGCTGTCTCCGCGGCCGGGGGGCTTCGGGGACCACGAAGCAAGCCCCGTGCCAGGTTGGCGGGAGGGCGACGGCGCCACGGTGAGCGCACCCTCAAATGTCGGCGCGACGATTCTGCTCTTTGTCGTCCTGGCCGGAGGTGTTCCGGGCCGGACGACCTGAAAGCGGATGGGACGGCGCGCTTCCTATTTGTGGCTGCTCGAGGCGGCCCAACGGTTGATGCCGAGGTTGACCGCGTACTGGTCGATCTCGGCCAGCTCGGCCGCCGTGAAGGCCGGCTTGTCCAGCGCCTTCGCGTTCTCGAGGATCTGTTCCGGCCGGCTGGCGCCGATCAGCACCGTGGTGATCCGCCGGTCGCGCAGCGCCCAGGCCAGCGCCATCTGGGCCAGGCTCTGGCCGCGCCGTTCGGCGATGGCGTTGAGCGCCCGGATGCGCCCCAGGGCTTCCTCCGAGATGTAGTCCTTGGGCAGCCACGGCTTGCCGCTGGC
>JAVEYE010000448.1:0-2976 GCA_034003665.1 Rhodospirillales bacterium
GCGAGTCGGCGGTCCTCGGTCTGGTCGGCGCCGGCGGCATCGGAGTCGCTCTCGAATCATCGATGAGCCTGTTCGACTGGGACCGGGCGGCGATGATTCTAGTCGCGATCTTCGCCGTGGTGATGATCGCCGAGGTGGCCGTGACCTATCTGCGCAAGCGGATCATCTGAGTCCGGACCTCCCGGCAACAAAGGCGTCAGAAGGACCAGCCGTCCTGCTCGGCGGCAATCACGATCTCGGCGCAGGCCCGCGCATCCGATCCGGCTTGGTGATGGTTCAGTGGAATGGCCAAATGCCGACAGACATCGGGCAACTTCGCCGGCTTCAGACGCCACAGGGTCCGCGCCAGTTCGACCGTGCACACCCAGGACACCCGTGGCGTCACAAAGCCATAAGCCATGCAGCAGACGTCGAGCACCCGGCGGTCGAATCGGGCATTGTGGGCCGCCACGAAATCGGCCCGGTCGAACCAGGGACGTAACGCCGGCCACAATTCCGCGAAGTCGGGAGAATGTTCGACGTCCGCCCAGGTTATGCCGTGCACCCAGGTAAAGCGAAATTCCCGGGAGGCGGGACGAATCAAGCGGCTTTCCGCCTGCACGACCCGGCCATTCTCGACAAAGGCCAGGCCAATGGCGCAGGCGCTTTCCGGCGCATAGGTCGCCGTCTCGAAGTCCACGGCCAGGAATGACTCCGACGCACCCGCCGATCCGCTGCCGGCCGCGACCGCTTTCATCCCGCAAAAATCCGCTTTCCGCCCATGGTTTCCCTTAATTCCTCGGCTATACTGGCGCCCCACACCGTCGAGCAAGAGGCAACCGGGCACCGGTCATGAATTTTGACACCATCGCGATAACCGCGGCAATGCATGACGAAGCCCAGGCTGCGGAAGCCCGGCTCAAGGCCCGTTACCCCCACGTTCCGCCAGAGGAGGCCAGCGTCATTGTGGCTTTGGGCGGAGATGGCTTCATGCTTCAAACACTCCATGCCTTCATGGAAAAGGGCACACCCATTTTCGGCATGAACCGGGGTTCGGTCGGATTCCTTATGAACAGCTATACGGACGATGGATTGACGGAGCGCCTCGCCCGCGCCGAGCCCATCAATCTGCGGCCCCTTCGCATGACGGTCGAGGACATCCACGGCAAGCGCCATGAGGCGCTGGCCATCAACGAGGTGGCTTTACTGCGAGATACCAGTTTCGCGGCCAAAATCAGTATCCATGTGGATGGCGTGATGCGGATGGAGGAAATGATCTGCGACGGCGTCCTGGTGGCGACGCCGGCCGGCAGCACCGCCTATAACAACGCGGTGCATGGGCCCATCCTGCCGCTTGGCGCCGAGCTTCTGGCTCTCACGCCCATCAGCGCGTTCAGGCCGCGCCGCTGGCGTGGCGCCCTGCTGCCGCAACACGCCCGCGTCATCTTCAACGTACTCGACGCCGAGCGACGGCGGGTTCGGGCCGGTGCCGACTTCAACGAGGTTCGCGACGCCGCCCAGGTCAGCGTCGAAGTGAACGGAACGGTTACGCCGACCCTGCTGTTCGATCCCGAACACAACCTAGAGGAACGCATTATCAAGGAACAGTTCGTACCATGATCGGCACGACCGCCGCCGCCAAACCGCCGACGCCGGGTTGGCCGCGCCGCATCCTGGCGATCACGCTGACCCTCGCCTTGGCGGGGGTGGGTGGCTACGTGTTTCTTTTGGTTGAAATGCCGCTTCCGTGGATGATGGGAGCCATGTGCGTCACCATTGCGGCGGCATTGGCCGGCGCCCCGCTTCGCGCCCCCGGCCGTCTTCGTGACGTCCTGATCGCGGTGATCGGCCTGATGGTCGGCAGCGCCTTTACGCCGGAAATCCTGGTGCAGGCCGGTCAATGGCTGCCGAGCATAACGGCAATCCTCCTCTACAGCACGGTGATGATCGTCGGTCTCGGCTGGCTGTTGCGCCGGTTCGGCCGCTACGACTCGGCCACCGCGTTCTGCTCGGCGGCGCCGGGCGGATTCACCGAAATGATATTGCTCGGCGGTTCGATGGGCGGCGACGAGCGGATCATCTCGCTGATGCACAGCATGCGCATCGTGATCACCGTCGTCACCATTCCCTTCTGGTTCCGCTTCTTTCACGATTACGTCCCCGCCGGCACCGCCGCCTTCGGCCGGATCAACGACATGTCGCCGGGAGGCGCGGCCATGTTGGCCGTTTCCGCCGTGCTCGGCTATTTCCTGGCGCGATTGGCCCGCGTACCGCTTCCGGCACTGGTTGGGCCGATGGCGGTCAGCGCGCTGGTGCATGCCATCGGCCTGTCGGACGCCCGGCCGCCGGGCGAACTGGTGGCCCTGGCCCAGGTGGTCATTGGCGCCAATGTCGGCTGCCGCTTTCTGGGCACGCGGCTCCGCGAGATCGCCTCGGTGATCCGCTCGGCCGTGATCATGGCGTTCTTCATGATCGCGGCGGCGGTTTTGCTGGCCGCCATCGTTCACGCCCTCACCGGGCTGTCGTTCGAAGCACTGATCTTGGCCTTCGCGCCGGGGGGGGTGGCCGAAATGAACGTCATCACCATATCGCTGAACATCGATCCAGCCTTTGTCGCCACGCACCATTTGGTCCGACTGGGTTTTCTGCTGGTGCTGGCCCCGGTGGCGCTGCGGCTGTTCGGCAGCCTCCGCTGGAGAGGCGGCAGCAACGAAAACGAAAAAGAAGGGTGACGCTTCAGCGGTAATCGGCGCCGATGGCCTCGACGATGCTGCCGTAGCCGTCGCGCCTGAGGATGGCGGCAAGGTCGCGACGGATAACGTCGACAATGCCGGGGCCGCCATAGACCATCGCCGTATAGAGTTGCACCAGCGAGGCGCCGGCGCGGATCTTGGCGTAGGCGTCGGCACCGGTGGCGACGCCGCCGACGCCGATCAGGGGCAGCCGCCCGCCGGTCAACCTGTAGACGGTTCCCAGAACCTGCGTGGAAAGCTCAAA
>JAVEYE010000449.1:0-2971 GCA_034003665.1 Rhodospirillales bacterium
TTCCGCATGGCCGCCGGTGTTGACGTCAATGGCCGTGAGGGTCGCCGTCGGCTGGATGATCAGGCTGCCGCCCGAGGGCAACGCCACCCGCTCGCCGAGCGCCGCCTCGATCTGCTCCTCGACGTGGAAGGCCTCGAACAGCGGCACATCCTCGGCGTGGCCCTGGAGTTTGGCCTCGAGAGCGGGCGCCTGCTCGCGGCAGAAGGCAACGAGGTCGGCCAGCGTGCGGCGTCCCTCGACGACGACTCGGCGCACCTCGGGCCCCGCCTCGTCGCGCAGCGCCCGGCGCGCCGGCGGCGGCTCGGAAAGCAGACAGATCGGCGGCCGGGCGTTCCGCCGCCGGTCCTGAAGGGTGCGCCAGATTCGCCGCAGCGTTTCGAGTTCCCGGCGCAAAACCTCGGCCGCGGCGTCCATCCCGGCGCTTCTCAGGATCAAGCCCTCAGCATCCTGGGCGAGGCGGCCCAGCAGGGCCTTGAGCCGATCCCGCTCGGCCTCGCCCACAATGCGCCGAGACAGCATAATCTGGGCAGCATCCGGCAGCAGCACCAAGGCATGCCCGGTCAGACCGATGCGCGTGGTCAGTTTGACGCCCTTGTCGGCCACGGCGTCGCGCTGGACCTGCACCAACACGGCATCCCCCTCCGACACGTAGTCGGCGATGCCATCGGCAGCGGGCGTCGCCGTCCCGCCGGCCGCTTGGCCGGTCGGCCGAGCTTCGGCCAGACTCAGGAAGCCGGCGCGCGGCAAACCGATGTCGACGAAGGCAGCCGCGATGCCGGGCATCACGCGCTCGACGCGGCCCAGGTAGACGTTGCCGACGACGCTGCGTTCGTCCGGCCGCGTCACCATCAGTTCACGGAGCCGCCCGCCCTCCAGCAGGGCGATGCGCGTTTCGCCGGGGCCCGCTTCGATAAGGATCTGGTCGATAGCCACGGCCGGATTATGGCGCCGAACGGGGGGCGTAGCCCAGCCCTTTCAATAGCGCCGCCGTCTCGAACAGCGGCAAGCCCACCACGTTCGAATAGGAGCCGACGATCTGGCGCACGTAAAGCGCGGCCAGCCCTTGGATGGCATATCCGCCGGCCTTGCCCTGCCATTCGCCGCTGGCGATGTAGTGATCGATCTCGGTCGGCGCCAATCGCTTGAAGGTGACCGCCGTCGTCACCAACCGGCCAACCATTCTGCCGGCCGGGTCGATCACTGCGACGCCGCCCAACACCCGGTGGCGGCGGCCCGACAGCAGTTCGAGGCAGGCCCGCGCCTCGCCTTCCTCCTCGGCTTTGGGCAGCACCCGCCGCCCGCAGGCGACCACGGTGTCGGCGCCCAGCACGAAGGCTCCCGGAAACCGCCCAGCAACCGCCCGCGCCTTGGCCTCGGCCAAGCGGCTCGCCACCTCGCGCGGCAGTTCTCGCGGACGCGGCCGCTCGTCAACCTCGGCCGGGACGATGCGGTCCGGGGAAAGGCCGACCTGGGCCAACAGGTCGCGCCGACGCGGCGACGCCGACGCGAGCACGAAAAGCGCCTTTTCGCGATCGGTCCGGTCGTCGGACATCCTTGGCTCTCCGAAGCCGGCTGGAGCGGGCGCGGCTATTTGAAGCGGAAGGTGATCCGACCCTTGGTCAGATCGTAGGGCGTCATTTCAACGTTGACCTTGTCGCCGGCCAGTACACGGATGCGGTGCTTGCGCATCTTGCCGGCGGTGTGAGCCAGGATTTCGTGGTTGTTGTCCAGCTTCACCCGGAACATGGCGTTGGGCAGAAGCTCGGTCACGACCCCGGTGAACTCAAGCACGTCTTCTTTGGCCATATATCCCTTCTTTGTTGCGGTTGCGGCGGGCTCAAAGTGGCCGTCCACGCCGCCTCGGTCAAGCATTTTCCACAGTTTCCGGCTGTTGTTCGGACGCGTCCTGCACGCCTCGGCCCGCAAAATCGACCCCCGCGGTCACAGATCGCCCGCCGGATCCATCGGAAAACGCTCCTTGATCCGGCGCATCAATTGATCGCGGACGTCGCGGTAGGCTTGCAGGCGCACCTCGCGAGACGCGTCGTCGATCATCGAGGGATCGAACGTGCGCCAGAACTCGACCTCGCAGGCCATCACCCGGGTCATCTCGACGGCCTTGTGCTGGGCCTGCGGCGACAGCGAGATGACGACATCGAAGCTGGTGTCTTCCAGCGTCTCGAAGGTCTTGGGCCGATGGCCGCTGATGTCGATGCCGATCTCGTCCATGACGGCGATGGCGAATCCATCCACTTCGCGTTCATGCACGCCGACCGAGTCGACATAGATGTGGCGGCCATGAAGGAACTTGAGGATGGCCTCGGCCATCGGCGAACGGATCGAGTTGTTGGTGCAGGCGAACAGCACGGCGGAAGGCAGATCCGGCATCGCGCTATCCCCGAATATGCAAGACACACAGCAGGGTGAACAAACGGCGCGCCGTGTCGATATCGATCCTCGCCTTGCCGGCGAGGCGCTCGACCATCAGCTTCGAGCCTTCGTTGTGCAGCCCCCGCCGACCCATGTCGATGGCCTCGATGCGCGACGGACTCAACGTCTTGATGGCGTCGAAGTAGGTTTCGCAGACGGTGAAGTAGTCCTTGATCAGACTGCGAAAATCGCCGAGCGGCAGGGAGAAGCTGACCAGCGGACTGTCCGCCTCGTCATGCACGTTGAAGATGAGGCTGCCCCCCTCCAGCCCAAGGTGCAGGACGAACGGACCGGTGAAGTCGCCGACCGGTTCGAAGGTGTTTTCCTGAAGCAGGTCATGAACGGCGACCCGCCGTTCATTTTCGATGTGCGGGCTCAGACGGACGCGTCGGTCGTCTTCCAACACCAGCGCCTTGATGTGGGGAAGGCCGGTCACGGTCCCTCAATCGCCGGAACCGGCGTTGAGACGGATCGCCACCGACAGCGCGTGGGCGTCCAGCCCCTCGGCACGGGCCAGCGTCAGGGAGGCCGGCCCCACCGC
>JAVEYE010000450.1:0-2970 GCA_034003665.1 Rhodospirillales bacterium
GGTTCTTCACCTCGCTGGCCACAACCGCGAAGCCCTTGCCGGCGTCGCCCGCCCGCGCCGCCTCGATGGTGGCGTTCAGCGCCAGAAGGTTGGTCTGCTCGGCGATGTCGGTGATCAGCGCCACCACCTCCCCGATCTTGTTGGCCGCCGTCGCCAGACCCTGGACCTTGACGTTGGTCCGCTCGGCCTCGGTCACCGCCGCCGAGGCGATCTGGGAGGCCTGCGTCACCTGCCGGCTGATCTCGCCGATCGAGGACGACAGCTCCTCGGCCGCCGAAGCGACCGTTTCCACATTGGTTGAGGCCTGTTCGGAGGCCGCCGCCACCGCAGCCGCCTGTTGCGTTGTCCGCTCGGCGGTGGCGCTCATCGCTTCCGAAGAAGACCGCATTTGCGTGGATGCCGACGACACGCGATTGACCACCTGCCCGACCGACGCCTCGAAGCGGTCGGCCATTTGAAGCATGGCCTGGCGCTTCTCGATCTCGGCCTGCCTCTCTCTTTCGACCTGCTCCTTCTCCAACCGGACCTTTTCGATGGCGTTGTCCTTGAAGATTTGGACGGCGCCGGCCATCTCGCCGATTTCGTCGTCGCGCCCCCGCGCCGGCACGGACGCACCGAGGTCGCCGGCCGCCAAGCGTTTCATGGCCCCGGTCATCTCGTTGATGGGTCGGCTGATGCCCCGCCCGATCAAGACGGCGAAAACAGCCCCGAAACCAAGGGCAACAAGGGTGCCGACGATCATCAGCATGTTGGAGCGGGACTGCTGGGCGATCATGGCCGCCTGCTGTTCGTCACCGGTCTTCACGACCATATCGTTGACCGAGTTGGCGGCCTCGACCATGGCGGCATCGGCGGTCGCCTGCTGGCCGGTCAGGGCCACGACCTCCTTGAACTTCTCGCCATAGGCCGTCGCCTTGTCGCGCAGCGTGGCCGCCAGCGCCTTGTTGTCGGCGTCCGGAAAATGATCCTCCAGGGTTTGGGTCAACGGCACGATGAGCGAGGTCACGCGCGCCACGTCGTCGGCGCTGGCCGCATCGCCGCGCAGCAGGAACTCCTTTTCGGCCTGGCGGGCCTCACCGACCAACTGAATGAGTTGCGCCGCATCGTTGGCAATGAGGCGCTTGACCTCCATCTCGGCGCGTCCTTCCGTCGCCTGCTCGGTGACCTTGCTGTAGTCATCCTCCTGTGCAAGGCGAAGCTGAGAGACCAGCGCCTCGAATTCACGGGCATTGTTCACCATCTCGTCGAGCGCGGTCTTCTGGCGGTCCCGGGCCTTCTGAATCTCCACATCGATGTCGAAGGCTTCCTTGAACGATCCGGCATAGGCGGCAATCGACTCCGCCACGTCGCCGAGCAGCTTGGCTCCCGCAGCGTCGAAGGCACTGGATTTGAGTTCGGCGGCAAGGTTGGCAAGCTTGCCGGTGGCGGCTGCAACACCCTCTCCGTAGCCGGCGTCCCCGGTCAGGAAGAAATCCTTTTCCGCCAGTTTCGCTTCGCTGAGCAGCGCGGAGAAGCGGTCGATAGCCTCCGTCGAGACGACATTCTTCGACTGCAGCGTCGCCAGGCGGCTTTGGATGATACGGCTCTGCCGTGCCATGTTGGACACGGCCATCTCGCTGCGCACCTTCGAGTCGCGAACCATCGACGCCAGCTCGACCACTTCCTCGAAACCGCCAAGGTAGGACTCGGCGACGACGATCATCTGGTCGATTCCTTTCTTGGCCTCGGCGGTGTCAATGCGATCCTGGAGTCCCCTGCTCGTATCCAGGATCTGCTTCATGCTTCGCCGCACCGAGGGGGCGAAGACCTCTTCCTCGGTCAGCAGGAAATCCTTCTCATCCCGGCGGGCTTGGCCGACCCAGGTCAACAGGAGGTTGGCATCCTCGGCCTTGGCGCGCCGGTCATTGCGGGTTTCTTCCAGTCGCTTGACCTCCTCCTGGATGGCACGGTAGGCAGCCTCCTGGTCGTCCTTGATCTTGGCGACACTCTTCTGGAAATCGCCGGCTTCGGCGACCATCGCGGCCAGAGCCGTTTCCTTTTTCTTTTGGAGGTCGGCGTAGTTGGCGAAGGCCGTGCGGTAGGCATCGACCGCCGTCAGCACCCGATCCACCATTTCCCTCTCGGTGGAAGACTGGACCTGCTCCTTCAAGCCGGCGCCGAGGGTCTGAATGCGGGTGATCTTGGCCGTGATGTCGCGGACGAACTTCTCGTCGCTGCGCATCTGGTAATTCTTCTCGTCGGCGCGGGTTTCCAGAAGAGTTTTGACGACATCGCTCGAATCGTTCGCCACCTTGACCCGCGAGCCGAATTCGTTGAGCCCGCTCCATCCGACGAAAGCGACGCCGGCGGTGAGCACCAGGACGGCGCCGAACCCCAAGGCGGTCTTCGCCCCGATGCGAAGCCGGGTCAGGCCGATCTTCCATTTCAGCAGAGACATGTCGTTACCCCGTTTTCAAGTCCACCCGCATTCGTGACGCGTCGCGGTTCCGCCTGCCGCGCGAGGAGCCGCGCGCCATGACGCAACGCCACACTTCCAAGAAGGCAGTCGGACGCTCCGACAATTCCGCCTCGCGGATGCGGATCGGAGCGTCCTCACGGCCACAGGGCCAACAGATATCCGTCAAACGTTTCGCAAGAATGTCCGCGCGGCGGATCTTTGTTTCAATTTGTATCCGGCGTGTTTCAAGCCGCAACAGAACGTCCGGCGGATGGGAGCGGATCCCAAAAGGGATCGCCCCCACCCGGCTATATTGAGGGATTTGATGCCTGTCAGGCGGCCCGCACGTTGGCCAGGAACTTCTCGACCTCGGCGCGAAGTTTCTCGGACTGCTGGGACAACTCGCCCGCCGCCCGGTTGATCTGTCCGGCCGCCGCGCCGGTTTCGTTGGCGGCCTGGCTGACGCCGCCGATGTTCGAGGAAACCTCCTGGGTGCCGGCCGCCGCCTGCTCGACGTTGCGGGCGATCTCCTG
>JAVEYE010000451.1:0-2944 GCA_034003665.1 Rhodospirillales bacterium
TTTGATCCGGCGGGGCTAGGCTCCGGTCATCAGCACGGCGGCACCGTTGACGCGGCCGTCGCGCAGGCTTTCCAGCGCCCGGTTGGCCTCTTCCAGGGGAAACGTCTCGACCGAGGTGCGAACCGGCACCTTGGGGGCAAGGGCAAGGAACTCCTCGCCGTCCCGCCGCGTCAGGTTGGCGACTGAAACAATCTCGCGTTCCTCCCACAACAGGCGGTAGGGGAAGCGGGGAATGTCGCTCATGTGAATGCCGGCGCAGACCACCCGGCCGCCCGGACCGACGGCGGCCAGCGCGGCCGGCACAAGATCGCCGACCGGCGCGAACAGGATGGCCGCGTCGAGAGGTTCGGGCGGCGGCGCATCGGACGGGCCGGCCCAAACGGCCCCCAGATCGCGGGCAAAGTTTTGGGCCGCCTGGTCGCCCGGCCGGGTGAAGGCAAACACCTGACGCCCCTCGTAGCGGGCCACCTGGGCGACGATGTGGGCGGCGGCGCCGAAGCCGTAAAGGCCGAGGTTCGCCGCATCGCCGGCCATGCGCAACGACCGGTGGCCAATGAGGCCCGCACACATCAGCGGCGCCGCCTCGGCGTCTGAATAGCCGCCACCGACGGCAAAGCAGTAACGCTGATCGGCAACCACGTAATCGGCATACCCGCCGTCCAACTGATATCCCGTGTATCGGGCGCTTCGGCAGAGATTCTCCTTGCCGCCCAGGCAAAAGCGACAGCTGCCGCAACTGTACCCCAGCCAGGGAATGCCTACCCGCTCACCCTCGGCGAATCGCTCGACCCCCGGCCCCAGTGCCGCCACCCGCCCAATGATCTCGTGGCCCGGAATGAGCGGCAGCTTCGGCTCGGTCAGTTCGCCGTCGACCACGTGCAGATCGGTACGACAGACCCCGCAGGCCGCGACGCGCACCAGAACCTGGCCGATCCCCGGCTGCGGCCGCGCCACTTGGCGCAAACGCAGCGGCAAACCCGCGGCATCGAGAATCATGGCGCGCATGGCGGCGTCCGACGGCATGGCGGGTCCCCCGGTGGTGAGCATTTCAGGATACCAAATGCCATCCTTGGGGAAAACCGTCGGGGCGGCACCGCCACGCGCTTCCTTTGACGTCCCGCCATCGGGTTGTGCTAGTCTATCGCCGACCCGAGCGGGTCCGGATGACGGCGGGAAGTTGGGGTTAGACGGTGGCGAGCGACGATCTTCCGCATGTCCTGGTGGTGGATGACGACACCCGGCTGCGCGGGCTTCTTCAGAAATTCCTGAGCGAGAACGGCTTTCGTGTATCGACGGCGCAGGATGCCGCCGACGCCCGCGAACGGCTGGCGGCCCTCACGTTCGACCTCATCGTGCTGGACCTCATGATGCCCGGCGAAAGCGGCCTCGATTTCGCCGCCGACCTGAGGACGCGAAGCGCGGTGCCGATTCTCATGCTGACCGCCATGGGCGAGGCCGAACACCGCATCGCCGGGCTGGAGCGCGGCGCCGACGACTACCTGTCGAAACCGTTCGAGCCACGCGAACTGTTGCTGCGCCTGCGCAGCATCCTGCGCCGCGTGCCGCGCGCCGGCGTCCCCGCCGCCGTCGAGATCCGGATGGGAGACGCCACCTACGATCCGAAACGCGAGCGGCTTTGCCGCAAGGGCCACGACATCCGCCTGACCTCGATCGAGGCGGCGCTGCTCAACGCGCTGGCCGAGACTCCGGGCGACATCCTCAGTCGCGAGGAGCTGATCGCGCGCGTCGGCGCCAGCGGCGGCGGCCGGGCCATCGACGTGCAGGTGACCCGGCTTCGTCGCAAGATTGAGCCCGACCCCCGCTTTCCCCGCTATCTGCAAACCGTACGGGGGCGCGGCTACGTGCTGCGACCGGACTGACCGATGGGATTCCTGGCCAACGCCACCAAGCAACTCTTGCCGCGCAGCCTGCTCGGCCGCTCGCTGATGATCATCGTCACCCCGCTGGTGCTGCTCCAGTTGGTGTCGGCCTTCATCTTCTATGAAAGCCACTGGGACAAGGTGTCGGTGCGCCTGGCCCGTGGCGTGGCCGGCGACATTGGCGCCGTCATTGCGTTGCTCCGCCAGTTTCCGGACCCGGAAAACCGCGGCTGGGTGTTCGGCCTGGCGGCCGATCACATGGAGCTCGCCGTCGCCCTTCAGGAAACCGCCATCCTCCCCAACGAACCGATCCATCCCCAGGGACTGGCCGAAAGCGCCCTCATCGACGCCCTCCGCGAGCAGGTCAACCGACCCTTCCAGCTCGACACCGAGTCGCTCGATCGATTCTTCGTGGTCAGCGTTCAGTTGCCGATCGGCGTGCTTGAGGTCATCGTCCCGCGCAAGCGCCTGTTCAGTTCGACGGTCTATGTCTTCGTCCTGTGGATGGTCGGCACCTCGATGATCCTGTTCGGCGTCGCCACCATCTTCATGCGCAACCAGGTCAAGCCGATCCGTCGGCTGGCCATCGCCGCCGACAATTTCGGCAAGGGCCGCGAGGTGGTCCGGGTCAAGCCGGAAGGGGCGACCGAGGTGCGCCAGGCGACCACCGCATTCCTAGCCATGCGCGAGCGGATTTTGCGCCAGATCAGCCAGCGCACCGACATGCTCTCGGGCGTGTCGCACGACCTGCGCACGCCGCTGACCCGCATGAAGCTCCAACTGGCGATGGTCAGCGAAGCCGAAGGAATCAGCGAGCTCCGAACCGACGTCGCCGAGATGGAGCACATGCTGGAAAGCTATCTGGCGTTCGCTCGTGGCGAGGGAACCGAACAGCCCACGCTCGCCAACCTGACCGACCTTCTTGCCGAGATCGCCGAGCAGGCGCGCCGCAACGGCGGCCAGATCGACCTTCACTGCGAAGGCTCCTTCATCATGCCGTTCCGGCAGAACGCCCTCAAACGGGCGATCGCCAACCTGATCGACAACGCGTAGCGCTACGCCAA
>JAVEYE010000452.1:0-2938 GCA_034003665.1 Rhodospirillales bacterium
CCCCGATCTTGTTGGCCGCCGTCGCCAGACCCTGGACCTTGACGTTGGTCCGCTCGGCCTCGGTCACCGCCGCCGAGGCGATCTGGGACGCCTGCGTCACCTGCCGGCTGATCTCGGCGATCGAGGACGACAGCTCCTCGGCCGCCGAGGCCACCGTCTGCACGTTGGCCGAGGCCTGCTCCGAGGCCGCCGCCACGGCGGAAGCCTGACGCGTCGTCTCCTCGGCCGTCGCGCTCATCGCCTCGGACGACGACCGCATCTCGGTCGCCGCCGCCGCCACCGACTTCACGGCTTCCGTCGAGGTGGCGTCGAAGGCTTTGCACAGGTCCTCGATGCGCTTGGCCCGGGCCGCCCTCGCCTCCTGCTCGCGGCGCTGCTCCTCGGCCAGGCGGTCGGCCTCGATCTTGTTGTCCTTGAACACCTGCACCGCCGCCGCCATTTCGCCGATCTCGTCGCCATTGCCGATGCCGGGGATCGTCACGCCGGTGTCGCCGTCGGCCAGCTTGAGCATGGCCTGGCTCATCGCGCGGATCGGTCCGGCGATGAGGTGGGTCAGGGCCAGCCCTGCGGCCACCGCGATCAGCGCCATCAGGATACCGCTGATCCACGACGATACGTTGACGCGCCCCAGCGCCGTCTCGGCGTCCTGGCGGGCCTGGGTGGAGATTTCCGTCTTGATGCCAACCAGTTCGCGTTCGGCCTTGGTGATCCCGGCCATCAGTTCGGCGGGCAGTCCCGACACTTCGAGGGCGCGCGCCTCGTTGACGGTCATGGCGTTGCCCATCAGGGCGATCTGCCGCTGGGCGATTTCCCGGCTCCAGCGCTCGTAGCCGGCCTTGATGTCGGCGAGCAGCGCCTGGGTCTGGGCATCGCCGGCCGCCATCTTCTCAAGGCCGCCCATGGCGGCCGCGAAGTCCTTGCCGCCGTCCTCGAAATCGGCGAGAACGGATCGGTTGCCGGTGATCAGCAGGTCGAGAATGGCGGCGCGCTGGTTGTCGAGACCCTCGCCCGCGCGGTCGAGCTCCGCCCTGAACCGGCTCAACTCGCTTTCGGTTTGCGTGCTTTCCCTAAGTTGGTTGACGTTGATCAGGACCACCGCGCTGCCGACGGCCATGACGGCGATGATCACGGCGAACGAGAGGGCGATCTTCGCCGAGATTTTCAGACGATTAAGCATGGAGAGTTCCTTTCCCGGATGCGCAGGGGGCGTCAGCCGTTGCGGCGACGGTCCAGCTCGGTCAGGTTGACCTCGACGGTGATGGCGCCGATTGCCTTGCCGCCGGCATCGGTGACGGTGAGGTTGACCTGGGTCCGCCAGGTTTTCGTCTCGTCCTCGAGTTCGGCCTCGTCCACGAAGACGGCGTCCGGCCCGACCGGATAGGTCTTTTTGAACTTGGCCTCGTCACCCTGCCAATAGTCTGAGGAAATGGCGCTTTGTCCGACGTTCAGGCCCTTGGAATCCATCACGAAGATCTCGGTGTAAAGCCCGCCCGAGGCGGCCTGGATCTGTGTCAGGTAGTTCGACAGCGGGCTGCTGAGCGTCGCCGCGATGAGCGGCTGTTCCTTGCTTTTGCGCTCCGCCACCCACTGCTTGTCGAGTTCGTCGATCCTGACCTGGGTGAGATCGCCGTGGCGCTTGTTCTGCGCCTCGACCGAGATGCGCACCACGGGACTGTCCAACCAGCCGCGGATCTGTTTGAGCATGGCGTCGTCGATAAGGTTGGTGGCGGCCTTCGCATCGAAGGCGGCGGCCGTTCCACAGACGCCCGCGAGGGCCACAAATCCGGCGATCCCCGCCAGGCACGCTTTGCTGAAAGACATCTTGCTCTCCCGCGAAAGATTGGTGTTCGCGCATCGGGACGTCCGCCTGCATGTCGCGATGCACAGCCCGCGCCTCTCTTGGACAAAGGGGTCCTCGAAATTAGGCTGGCATGCACGTCCTTTGCAGGCGTGCCCACCGATTGGCAGAATCACAATAGTTGATCCTTGTTACGAAGGCATATCAAGCAGCGGGAATCGTGTTTCATTTTGTAAATGGCGTGTAACGGTGTGAAACAAAACAGGCCGATCCGCCGCCCAAAAACGAAGGGCCCCCGCCTTTGTTTGGCGGAGGCCCCTTCCGAACCGCGATTTTTGCCGGCCTATGCGGCCCTGAGCAGCTTTTCCTTGCCCCCCTTGCGGGCGTAGGCGATGAAGGCGCGGTCCTGGTTGAACGTGTGCTCCTTCATCCATTTGGCGAGGTAGATGAAAAGATCCTTGGCGGCGCCCTTGTCTCCCTTCGCGAAGCGTTCGTGCAGGGCCTTGAAGCGGTCGACCAGCTCGCGATGCAGCTTCTTGTGGTGGGCCAGATCGGGATAGCCGATCCGGGTCATGGCGCGTTCCTCGTCGGCAAAGTGCTGCGCCACGACGGCGCCGAGGTCTTTGACCAGGGGATCCATTGCCGAGATTTCCTCGCCGGCCATCATCCGCCCGTAGGCGTCGTTCGCCATGTCCACCAGGCGGCGGTGGTCGCGATCGATCTCGGGGAGTCCGCATACCAGGTCGTCGGTCCAATCCAGCAGCTTCATTTCCGAGCGCTCGGCCCGGACCTGGCCCAGGAACTTGCCGACCTCGGTGTGCAGGATGTCGGCCTGCTGCGACAACTCGATGGATGAGTTGCGGATCTTGTCGGCTGCCGCTCCCGTCTCGTTCGCCGCCTGGTTGACAGACACGATGTTCGAAGAAACCTCGTGGGTGCCGGCCGCCGCCTGCTCGACGTTCCTGGCGATCTCCTGGGTCGCCGCGCCCTGCTCCTCGACCGCCGAGGCGACCCCCGAGTTGACCTCGTTGATCTGCGAGATCGTCTTGGTGATCGATTCGATGGCCGCCACCGCCTCCTGGGTCGCCGACTGGATGCCGGAAATCTGCGCCCCGATCTCGTCGGTCGCCTTCGCCGTCT
>JAVEYE010000453.1:0-2936 GCA_034003665.1 Rhodospirillales bacterium
GCCGGGCGTGACCGGCCTGGCGCCGATCTCCGCCGAGCCGCCGGCCGCCGTCGACACGGCGGCGCCCGGCCGGCCGCAGCCGGGCAGGGTCCTGTTCGAGGAAGGTGACGACGGCCAGACCGCCTATCTGGTCACAGCGGGCGAAGTCGACGTCTACCGGATCCGCGACGGGCGCGAAGAACGGATCGCCACGCTGGGCTGCGGCGACATCATCGGCGAGATGTCGCTGATCGACGGCCAGCGCCGCCCCGTGTCGGCCCGCGCCCGGCCGGGCGCCTCGGTGGTGGCCATCGGCCGCGACAACCTGAAGACCCGTCTGGCGGCGCTCGACAAGTCCGATCGCCTGCTCCGGCTGTTGGTCGAGGCCCTCATCCGCCGCCTGCGCGGCCAATCGAAGGGCCCGGCCTAGCTAGAGGTCGGGGCGCCGCCCGCATCTGGCGTCGGCGATGCGCTTCTCCTCTCCTTGACCGTCCAGGTGGCGCCGCGCCTGAGCAGCGCGTTGAGGCTGGCTTTCGGCCCGTCGGCCGCCTTGGCATCGGCCTGGGCCGCCAGGGCGTCCTCGTAACAGGCGCCGGGATTGCAGTAAAGCACGCCCAGCGCCACCGGAAAGGCCGGCGGCGTCATCGCGGCCAGCATCATGGCCAGCACCGGATTGGTTTCGTCGTGAACCAGGATATCGGCCTCGGTCACGCCGTTTTCGCCGATCTTCACCACCTCCAGGCAGAGGGCGGCCGGGTTCAGCCGCAGCCCCTTGTCGCGCCCCGCGCCGAACAGCAGCGGCTCGCCGTGCCTGACCCGGATCTGCGCGTCCTCGGCCACCGCCTTGTCGGTGAAATGGGCGAAGACGCCGTCGTTGTAGACCAGGCAGTTCTGGAAGATCTCGAGGAACGAGGCGCCCCGGTGGGCATGCGCCCGGCGGAACATATCCATCAGGTGCGGCTGCAGCGTGTCGACCGAGCGGGCGACGAAGCGGGCGCCGGCCCCCAGCGCGAAACGCGCCGCCGAAACGGGGGTGTCGATGGAGCCGCCCGGCGTCGAGGGCGAACGCGTGCCCGGCCGCGAGGTCGGCGACGCCTGGCCCTTGGTCAGGCCGTATATCTCGTTGTTGAACAAGAGGATGTTGAGGTCGACGTTGCGCCGGAGCGCGTGCAGCAGGTGGTTGCCGCCGATGGAGAGCCCGTCGCCGTCGCCCGAGATCACCCAAACGTCGAGGTCGCGGTTGGCCAGCTTGATGCCGGTGGCGATGGCCGGCGCCCGGCCGTGGATGGTGTGGAAACCGAACGTGTTCATGTAATAGGGAAAGCGCGACGAGCAGCCGATGCCCGACACGAAAACCAGCTTTTCGCGGGGCACGCCCAACTCGGGCAGGGTGCGCTGCAGCGCCTTGAGCACGCCGTAGTCGCCGCACCCCGGGCACCAGCGGATTTCCTGGTCGGAGGCGAAGTCCTTGTCGGTCAGCTTTTTGGGCTGGGCGGTGGCGTTCATGGTTCAGGCCTCCAGGCGGGCGCGCACCGCCGCCTCGATCTCGGCGATCTTGAAGGGTTGGCCGCTGACCTTGTTCAGGCCCTCGGCGTCGATCAGGTAGCGGCTGCGCAACAGCGTGATCAGCTGTCCGGCGTTCATCTCGGGCACCAGGACGCGCTCGAAGCCGGCCAGCAAGTCGCCCAGGTTGGCGGGCAGCGGCCAGATGTGGCGCAGGTGGATGTGGGAAACGTCAAGGCCGGCGCCGCGCAGGTTGTCGACGGCGCGCGAAATCGGCCCGTAGGTCGATCCCCAGCCGACCACCGCCAGGCGGCCGCGGGGGGTGCCCGCCGCCACCCCCTGGGCCGGGATGTCGCGGGCGATGCCGGCGATCTTGCCGATGCGCAGGTCGGTCATCTTCTGGTGGTTGGCCGGGTCATAGGAAATGTTACCGGTCTCGAAGTCGCGCTCCAGCCCGCCGATGCGGTGTTCCATGCCGGCCGTTCCGGGAAGCACCCATTCGCGGGCCAGTGTCGCCGGATCGCGCCGGGTCGGCCGGAAGCCCTCGACCTCGGCGGCGAAGGATACCGGCATGGGCGGCAGCGTGTCGACGTCGGGGATGCGCCAGGGTTCGGCCGCGTTGGCGATGAAGCCGTCGGTCAGGAGGATGACCGGCGTCATGTATCTGGTGGCCAGCCTGACCGCCTCGATGGCCACCTCGAAGCAGTCGGCGGGCGAACGCGCCGCCAGCACCGCCACCGGGCTGTCGGCGTTGCGCCCGTACACCGCCTGGTGAAGATCTGACTGCTCGGTCTTGGTCGGCATGCCGGTCGACGGCCCGGCCCGCTGCGAATCGATGACGACCAGCGGCAGCTCGGTGCCGATGGCCAGCCCGATGGCCTCGGTCTTGAGCGCGATGCCCGGCCCCGAACTGGAGGTGACGCCGAGCGCGCCGGCATAGGAGGCGCCGATCGCCGAGCAGACGGCGGCGATTTCGTCCTCGGCCTGAAACGTCGTCACCCCGTACTCGCGCAGCGGCGCCAGGACGTGCAGGATCGAGGAGGCGGGCGTGATGGGATAGGAGCTGAACACCATCTTGAGCCCGGCCAGGCTCGCCCCCGCCACCAAGCCCCAGGCCAGGGCCTCGCTGCCGGAAACCGTGCGATAAAGTCCGGGTTCGAGCGTCGCCGGCGCCACCTTGACGCCGGCGAGGTCGCCGCTCATCTCGGCGGTTTCGCCGAAAGCGTGGCCGGCGTTGAGCGCTGCGATGTTGGCCTCGGCGATCTCGGGACGCTTGGCGAACTTGCGGTTCAGCCAGTCCAGAGTGGGCTGCCGGCTTCGGCCGTACATCCAATAGACCAGGCCAAGCGCCCACATGTTCTTGCAGCGCAGCATGTCCTTCTGGGACAGCCCGAACGATGCCAGGGCCTCCTCGGTGTGGCGCGAGATGTCGATGCCGGTCACCTTGAAGGGCG
>JAVEYE010000454.1:0-2917 GCA_034003665.1 Rhodospirillales bacterium
CTGGGCGAGCACACGAGCCTGCGCAGCGTGACCATCTACGGCGGCGTGGGCCAGCAGCCGCAGATCGCCGGCGTCCGCCAGGGCGCGGAAATCGCCATCGCCTGCCCGGGCCGCCTGCTCGACCTGCTCGGCCAAGGCAAATTCAACCTGAACCACGTCGAATGCCTCGTACTCGACGAGGCCGACCGCATGTTCGACATGGGCTTCCTGCCGGACATCCGCAAGATCCTCCAGCGCCTGCCGGCGCAGCGCCAGATCCTGCTGTTTTCCGCGACCATGCCCGAGGAAATCCGCCGGCTGGTCCACGAGATCCTGCGCGATCCCGTCACCGTCCAGATCGCCCATTGCAAGCCGGCGGAGACCGTCGACCACGCGCTCTATCCGGTCGAACAGCCCCAGAAAACCGCGTTGCTGCAGGCGTTGCTGGGCCAGATCGGCGACGGCTCGGTGCTGGTGTTCACGCGCACGAAGCATCGCGCCAAGCGCCTGGCCGCGCAGCTCACCGCCGCCGGCCAGCGCGCAGCCAGCCTCCAGGGCAATCTCTCCCAGCGCCAGCGGCAGGCCGCCCTCGACGGGTTCAAGTCGGGCGCGCACCGGATCCTGGTCGCCACCGACCTCGCCGCGCGCGGCATCGACGTCGCGGACATCACCCACGTCATCAACTACGACATGCCCGCCACGGTCGACGACTACACGCACCGCATCGGCCGCACCGGCCGCGCGGCGAAGACCGGCGACGCCTTCACGTTCACGATGCGCGAGGACGAAAGCTCGGTGCGCGCCATCGAGCGCGTCCTCGGCTTCAAGATCGAACGCCGCCGCCTGGCCGGTTTCGATTATGCCGCCGCCCCGGCCCCCGCCGCCCATGCGCCGGGTCCGCGCCGGCCGCATTCCGGACCCAAGCCGGGCGGAAAACCCGGCGGCCAGCCGGGCGGCCCCGCCCGCAAGCCGCATCCCGGCGGCGCCCGCTCGTTCGGCAAGCGCCGGTTTTCGCACTGAGATCGCAGCGGGAGCGGAGCCCCCCACGGGCTTGCCCCGCGGGTGAATCAGGTTGGCGAAAAGGCCGGGGAGCGGCAACTCCCCGGCCCGTCAGGCCGGACTATTCCGCCTGGATGGGCACGGTTTTGCGCCGAGCCTGCTCTTCCGGGCGCTTCGGAGCCGTGAAGGTCAGCACGCCTTTCTTGAATTGCGCCTTGGCCTTCGAGGCGTCCACGCCGGCCGGCAGTTCGACGGCGCGGTGGAACGATCCGTAGGATTGTTCGCGCCGGAACCAGTTCTTGCCCTTCTCTTCCTGCTCGCTCTTCTTCTCGCCGCGGAGGACCAGCACGTCGTCCTGCAGCTCCACGGAGATGTCCTTTTCGTCCATCCCCGGCAGCTCGGCCGACACCTTGACCTCCGCGTCGGTTTCGGAGACGTCCACGCGCGGCATGAACGCGGCGGGGGCCCATTCGGGCCCGCGATCGCGCTCGGCCAGCGGGGCTTCCCCGAAGAACTCGTCGAACAGGCGGTTCATCTGCCGCTGGAAATCCCGGAAGGGATCCGCTTCTTCCCGCCGTACAGGCAGGGGCTTGCGGCCGATCCGGGGCACCAGATCCTTGATGCTCATCTTGCTCGCCTCCTTTCCTGTGGTTGTCGGTTTTCGTTGGTTCAGCCCGTGACCTGGATCTTCCGGGCCTTCACCTCTTCCTTCTTGGGAATCGTCACCGTCAGCACGCCGTTTTTCACGCGCGCCTGGATGCGCTCGGCAGCGACCGCGTCCGGCAGCGTGAAATCGCGGCGGAACCGGCCGGCGCCGAATTCGCGGCCGAGCTCTTCGCCGCCCTGCGGCTTGTCGAGCTGGGTCCAGCCTTCGATCGTCAGCACGCGTTTCTGGACCGTGGCTTCGACGGATTTCTCGTCGGCGCCCGGCAAGTCGGCCACGACGACGAAGGCTTCCGCGTTCTCGCGGACGTCCACGCGCGGCACGTAGACCGGCTCGTTTTCCGGGGCGGGATTGGCTGTCTGGATGGTTTCGCTCATGGATGCGCCTCCTCTCAGTTCGCCTCGATGGCGATCTTGCGGGGTTTCTCTTCCTCCGACCGCGGCACGGCGATGCGGAGGATGCCGTTCTTGAAGGTCGCCTTCACCGCGCCGGCGTTGGCGCGGAAAGGCAACTGCAGCGTCCGCTGGAATTCGCCGGCGGGCCGCTCGCGCCGCAGGACCGTTTCGCCGGCGGCGGGTTCCTGGACGTTGACCTTGCCGCGCAGCGACAGCTCGTCGCCCACGACGGAAATCTCGACGTCCTGGGGATCCACGCCCGGCATTTCGGCGTCGAGGACCAAGCCGTCCGCCGTCGACCAGACGTTCAGGGGCGGGTAGGCCGCCCGGGCGCGCCGGGGCGCTTCCGCACCCGACAACAGGCGGTTCATATCCGACTGGATCGACTCCAGCTCGTCGAAGATGGTCCAGGGATTTCTCGGACCAATGCTCAGTTCAAACATGGTGTTGCTCCTTTCTGGGATGCCCGGCATCCCTTCTTTCCGCCTTCCATAAGCATCGGGCATGCCAACATGTGGAATCTTTCACTCAAGATATTCACATCATGCACATGTTGTTATAGATATGATAAATTCTAGCTGTGCTCTTCGACCTGAAATCCATCGACGAAATGAGACGTAATGAATCATCTATATTGCCAGAAGGGTCATATTGTCACACACTTCGACATGGCCTATTTCCACTCTTATGGGTAGGATGACGCCCAACGGAAACCATCATGATCCGCGTTGTGTTGAAAACCTTGGGTGTACTGATTCTCTTGCCGCTGGTCTGGTTGGCGGTCTTGAGCGCGGCGATCTGGAGCTATGGCGCGCAGGACCAGGCGAAACCGGCCGACTGCGCCATCGTGCTGGGCGCCGCCGTCTATGGCACCCGGCCT
>JAVEYE010000455.1:0-2916 GCA_034003665.1 Rhodospirillales bacterium
GTAGACCATGCGGGCAAAGACATCGCGGCCGATCTGGTCGGCCCCGAACACATGCCGCCGGTCCGGGCGCTGATATGGCGTGGCAATGTTCTCGAAGGGACCGTAGGGCACCGGCGCGAAGAGCGCAAGGCCGCCCCGTTCCGCCACATCGTTGCGCCAGTTGGTCTTGTCCAGGCGCGGAGATGTCCAGAAGAACGGGATCAGCAGCAACAGCGCAGCCCCCCCGCAGGTCAGCCATTGAACCGATGCCGAGAAGCGCCGGGTCGCCAGCCGGAGCAGCCAGGCCAACGGCAGGAAGAGCAGCAGGAAGTTGAAGATCACCTCGACCACCACCTCGGTGCTGTCCGGAGCAAAGAGGTAACGCAGGAACGGCAGGGAAAGATGGCCGTCGCGGAGCAGCAGCAGAGGTCGGCCGTTGGCCAGCAACGGGGCAAACACGGCCATGCCGGTCATCAGGATAATCAGCCGCAGGCCGACCTTGGCCAAGGAATCGCGACGGAACTTCCGCCAAGCCATCGCCCCGGGCGAGGACACCGGCAATACTGCCGCAGAGTCGTGGGACATGGGGCAAGCCCTTCCTGATATGCCGGTACTAAACCGCCTCTTGCCGGGATTGGCAAGCCCCATCATGACGGGCAGGATGGCACCGCCGACATGCCCCGGTCACCCGACCGTTACGACTCATGCTTCGGCGCGCCAGCGACGATACCCACCAGCCTCTGGTTGGCGATCCGCCTGATCTTGGTTACCCTCGGTGTCGGGGTCGGGATCGTTCTGGCCTGTGTACTCCGCCCGGTCCTCATGAACGGCATAGCCTCGTTGTCCGAGCTTTGTCAGCATCGCCACGATGCGATCCAGGAGTGCTTTGCGATTCGTGTTCTCGTAGTACGCAACAGCCTCGATGAACTCCTCCTCCGCCTCAGGATGGAAGGAGAAGTTCATGACGCGAATCGTTGGCGAATCTTCGCAAAGACCGCTTCCCCCGGGACGGGTTTGACCCGCCCAGAGCGTAGTTCGTCAAGCCGCCGCTTAGCGACAGCAGCCCACTTCCGGTCAATCTCAGAATCAGGGGGGTTGAGGGATCGGAGCAGGGAATCGACAATGAGCGCACGCTCCTCTACCGGGAGAGACTCCACCTCATGGATGAGTTCGGCTGTGCTTGGCATTGATCACCCCGTGCTCGATTTTACCGGGACTGGATCTCCGTTATTCGTCATTTGCCAGTCGCGATGGCAGAACGGCACTTCTCTGGCGCAGCGCGCTCAGCGACGTCGCCAGAAGAAGTTGGTTCGGCATCTTCTCTACTCTTCACAACGGGGAATTCGGCAATACGCAAATTCGTGCACCCGTACGGGATAAGCAACAGATCCTCCGCCTGCCCCTCGCGATTCACGGGGCTTTGCGGCGTTGGTTCCGCGGATCCATTACGTGCCGTCCAATCCGGCAAACGCCATCCCCTGACGGTAGCGGTAACCGGGGACCCGGCCGGAGAAAATACGGAAGATCCAATGTTGTGTTCTTCAAAGCGCATGGCCGTCGTCGAACTTCCGTCGTCCAGTTCAAGGGCGTAGTTCCACGGAGTTGTCGGCAACACCTCCCAGTCCGCATGCGGTGGTTCGCGGTGTGGTTTGTCCTGGTTGACCTGCCGCCATTCTGCACCAATTCCGAGGGCATACAATAGTGGTCCGCGAACGATTGAGACAGCGCCGTTGGGACGCGGGACGCCCCGCGGCACCATCGGCAAAGACAGATGGATTGTCGTCTTGCCCTGCCACATACGTTCAACGGTGTGGAACGAGCCAGTCTCCCGGACCCGTTGCGTCTTGCCTCCGATCCGGACGGTCGCACCTTGCGCCCAGGCGGGAATGCGCAGAAGAAGCGGAAAGTGAATCGGCTGTCTGACTTCCACGACGAATTGCAAGTCCTGCCGGAAAGGATAGTCCGTCTCCAATTCCACGGAGACCGGGACCCCGCCGATGTCCGTATCGAGCCGCGAGGGCGCATAGGCCGCTGCGACAATCCCGTTGGCTCGTGTGCGCATCCAAAGATGCGCCGCGAACTTCGGCCACCCCTGGCTCAGGTTAGCCGTGCAACACCCGTAGTGCGGCTCGAGGCCATAGATGTTTGCATCCGGCCCATTGGTATTCCATGAGCGATTCTCGCGGATCGTGCACTCAATCTGATTCACCTGCTGATTGTACTGATGCGCCCACATGTCCGGCGAGAATGTCGCGGGAAGCGCGTTGAAGGCGATGAGTTCCAACCGATCGGCAAACAAGGCATCACCGAGCACGCTGACCAGCCACTCCAGAGAGTACATGTATTCGACGACCGCACACAGTTCCGTGCCCTGAATGGCGCTATTCCCCGCGAGGCATTCATCGCCCGTGAAAACGCCCGTTGGCATGCCGTGGTGCCGGTCAAGCGCCTCGATCATCGCGCGGGAAGAGTTCCGGTCATCGTCCGTGCCGGTGATTCTCCACCACAAGGCACCCTCTTTGAGCGCCATAGCGTTGTTCACGACATGGCCGGCGAAGTTCCAGCGTCCTTTTTCCGTGGGCCCGGTCAGCGGCCATCGCCGGAAAAAAGCCTGCCAATTGAAGCCCTGGGCCTGTAGTTTGACCGCGAGGTCAACCAGCCAGGACTCGCCGGTCCTCTCGTAAAGCCAGTAGATCGGAATCAAGAACTCGAACCAACGGAACTGGCCCCATTTGGACAGGGGGTTACCGTCGATATGCCGATCCAGCATGCGCAACGCCCTGTCAATACAGACGGGAACGCGAGCGTCGCCGGTCGCATCGTGATAGACGACCAGCATTTTCAGGGCGAGAGCCTGCGACCAGAGGTCTGCCGCCTCCTTCTTCTGTTCTACCCGGGGCCCGAGCCAGCCATTCTCGTGCTGATGTTCGATGATGT
>JAVEYE010000456.1:0-2907 GCA_034003665.1 Rhodospirillales bacterium
ATTGCATTCGGCCTGGCGGCTTTGATCGCCTGCGGCCCCGCCTGGGCCGACAACGATCACGACCGTGCGCGGCGCGCCGTCGAGGAAGGTCGAATCCTGCCGCTGAAGGACATCCTGGCGCGGGCCGAGACCGCCTATCCGGGCCAGCTGATCGAGGCCGAGCTCGAAGACGAGGACGGCGTCATGATCTACGAGATCAAGATGCTGACCCAGGATGGCCGGCTGATGAAACTGCTGTACGACGCCGGCACCGGCGCGCTGTTGAAGGCCAAGGGCCGGGAAGAGCGCCAATGAGGGTGCTTGTCGTCGAGGACGAGCCGGTCCTCGCCCTGCGCCTCCAGCAGGTGCTGGAGAGGGCGGATTTCGCTGTTGACGTGGCCTATGACGGCGAGAACGGCTGGCACCTGGGCGACACCGAGCCTTACGACGCCGTCGTGCTCGACCTCGGCCTTCCCAAGATCGACGGCGTGACCATCCTGCAGCGCTGGCGGGCGGCCGGCCGCCTCGTTCCCGTGCTGATTCTGACCGCGCGTGGCCGCTGGTCCGAGAAAATGGCTGGATTCAACGCCGGCGCTGACGACTACATGACCAAGCCCTTCGAGATGGAGGAGGTGGTCTATCGCTTGCGGGCATTGATCCGGCGGGCGTCGGGCCATGCGCAACCGGAACTGACCTGCGGTCCGCTGCGCCTCGACACCCACGGCGGGCGCGTCAGTGCCGACGGCGTTCCCGTGACCCTGACCGCCCAGGAATTCCGCATTCTGTCCTACCTCATGCATCATGCCGGCAAGGTGGTAAGCCGCACCGAGCTGATGGAACATGTCTACGACCGGCTCTACGACAGCGATTCCAACGTGCTCGAGGTCCTGGTGGGACGGATCCGCCGGAAGGTCGGCCCCGAACTGATCCAGACGGTGCGCGGCCAGGGTTATCGCCTGGCGGAGCCGGAACCGCGATGAGCGGGACGGCCGAGCGCGGCCGCCCGGCCGCTTCGCTTTCCGTCCGCCTGGTGGCCGGGGCCATGGTCTGGCTCGTGGTCATGCTGGCCGTCGGCGGCGGCGTCCTCGCCCTGGCTTTCCGGGAGACGGTGGAACGGGAATTCAGCCAGCGGCTCGACGCTATGCTGCGTGCCATGATCGCCGTCACCGAGATCGCGCCCGACGGCACGATCGTGCAGGTGCGGCCCCTCGGCGATCCCCGATTCGATCAGGTCTTCTCCGGTTGGTATTGGCAGGTAACGGGCCCGTCGGGACGGCAGCTCCGCTCGCGCTCTCTGTGGGACACCGTCATCGCCCCGGCCGGCGGCGGTGATGCCCTGACGACGCGGCGTGTCATGGGCCCCAACGGTGAGGCCCTGGCGGTGGCCGAGCGCGACCTCGGTTTTCCCGGCGCCGACGGCCCCGTTCACCTGATGATCGCCGGCGATCTCGGCGAGGTGGCCGAGGGTGTCCGACAATTCGACTTGCTGCTGATCTCAGCACTCGGTCTGCTGGGCGCCGGTATGGCCATTGCCGTGCTGATTCAGGTCCGCTTCGGCCTACGCCCGTTGAGGGTTATGGCGGCCGATCTGGAGGCTGTGCGCGAGGGCGAACGGGTCCGGCTTTCCGGCCGCTACCCGAACGAGATAGCTCCCCTCGCGCAAGCGGTGAATGCGGTGCTCGACAAGGACGTGGAACTGATCGAACGGGCACGAACCCATGTCGGCAACCTTGCCCACGCGCTGAAGACGCCGCTGGCCATCGTCGCCGCCGAGGTCGAGGAGAGCCCCGCCGCGGGCGAGGTGCGCCGGCAGGTCGAGACCATGCGCCGCCTCATCGAGCGCCACCTCGGCCGCGCCGCGGCGGTGGCCGGGGCGGGGCGGAAGTTGGGGATGAAGGTGCCGATCCGCGAGGTGGCCGAGGGGGTGGCGGCGGCGCTCGCCCGCCTCTTTGCCGAACGGAACTTGGATATCGCCGTCGACGTCCCCCCCGACGCTACGTTCCGCGGCCAGCGCGACGACCTCGAGGAAATCCTTGGCAATCTGATGGAGAACGCCTGCAAGTGGGCGGCCCGCCGCGTCCGGGTGGCGGCCGCCGATGCCGCCGACGGCCTCACCTTGTCGGTGGAGGATGACGGACCGGGCCTATCCGAGGAGCAGGCGGCCCTCGCCACCACCCGTGGCGCCCGGATCGACGAGCGGGTGCCCGGCTGGGGTCTGGGGCTTTCCATCGTCGCCGACCTCGTCGACGTCAACGGCGGCGTCATGGAATTCTCGCGCTCTGTCCTCGGTGGTCTGGCCGTCACCATCCGGTTTTCGCGACGTGGTCTCTTGCGCGTCGACCGCCGGCCAACGCCATTGGAGGCTCCCAGCGTGTAATGGAGGCGGAGCATCGTCGGTCATCGGCCATGTCCGATTCCTGCTGTGGCGTCGAGCTTTTCCCGAGACGGCCTCATTGCCCGCCTGGTGGGTTGAGGCTCTCAGGCCGACGGCTTCTCGGCCCAGGTTTCCAGGATTGACGTGTCGATCACCGCGATCTGCGCCCGTTCCATGCGGATGGCGCCGTCGGCTTCCAGCGTCTTGAGGGCCCGCTGCACCACCTCGCGGACCGATCCCGTCATCGCGGCGACGTCGGCCTGGGTGATGCGCACGCAGGCCGCGTGGTCGCCCTCGGCCAGGGCATGGTGGCCGAGCGCGCAGTTCAGCAGCAATCCGGCCACTCGCGACAGCACCCCGCGGAACGCCAGGTCCTCGACCATCAAAGTCAACGCCCGCAGACGCCGGGCGAGAACCCGCGTCGCGTTGCGGGCGATTTCCGGATGCGTCTCCATCAGGGTCTGGAAGGCGGCGCCCGGAAGATGCCCGACCGTCGCCGCGCCAAGCGCCATGACGGTGCCCGGATTGGCACCGCCGTCGAACATCGGCACATC
>JAVEYE010000457.1:0-2897 GCA_034003665.1 Rhodospirillales bacterium
GTAAGCCTCCGGCGGGGGCCGCCTTGTCTTGGGGATTTTGAGGGCGCCTGATCTGGCAGTGGTGCAAGCGCTGTCGTTTGCACCGATGCAAGAGACGGTGCGATGGCCCAAGTTCAAATTCTGACTGGCCCGGAGCGGCGGCGCGCGTGGAGTGAGGAGCAGAAGCGGGCGATCGTCGAGGCGACGTTTGCGCCGGGTGCGATGGTCAGCCATGTGGCGCGGCAGGCGGACGTTCATCCCAGCCTGGTCTATCGCTGGCGGCGCGAGCTGCGGGTTGGCTCATCGGGATTTTCCGAAGTGGTCGTTGCTCCGGCCTCGGCGCCGCCGGTCGAGAAGGCTTCGGCGATTGAGGTTGGGTTGGCGGACGGGGCTCGGGTGCGCATTCCGGCGAGCACACCGCCGGAGCTGGCGGCGGCGGTGCTGCGGGCGCTGCGGCGATGATCCCGGTTCCGTCCGGGGTCCGGGTGTGGCTGGCGGTGGGGCGGACGGACATGCGGCGCGGCATGAACGGCTTGGCACTGCAGGTCCAGGAAGCGCTGGGTCGCGATCCCTGCGCCGGCGACCTTTACGTTTTCCGGGGCCGCCGCGGCGACCTGATCAAGATCATCTGGCACGACGGGTTGGGGATGTCGCTGTACGCCAAGCGGCTGGAGAAGGGACGGTTCATCTGGCCGTCGCCGACGGACGGCGTGGTCGCCATCTCGGCGGCGCAATTGGCGTACCTGCTGGACGGCATCGACTGGCGCAACCCGCGCCACAGCTTCCGTCCCGAACGGGTCGGTTGAGACCGCTGTTTTGTTTGGTTTTTCGCCATTTTATGCGAGTCACGGGGCCGGATTTATGATTCACTTCGGTCATGGAACCGCGCCCTGCCGATGACCTGCCCGACGATGTCGAAGCGCTGAAGGCGGCGCTTGCGGAGAGCCGGAACGAACTCGCGGCGGCGCGGGCGCAGGTTTGCGAAGACCAGGCGCTGATCGCCCACCTCAAGCTGGTGATCGCCAAGCTTCAGCGGGAGCGCTTCGGGGCGCGTTCAGAGCGCTCGGGGCGCCTTCTCGACCAACTGGAGTTGCAGCTCGAGGAGCTGGAGACGTCGGCGAGCGAGGACGAACTGGCGGCCGAGCGCCGTGCCAAGACGACCCCGGTCGCAGGGTTCGTGCGACGGAAGCCGGCGCGCAGGCCGTTCCCTGCACACCTGCCACGGGAACGGATCGTCATCCCGGCGCCGACCGTCTGCCCGTGCTGCGGCGGCACGCACCTTTGCAAGCTCGGCGAGGACATCACCGAGACCCTGGAGGTGATCCCGCGCCAGTGGAAGGTGATTCAGACGGTGCGCGAGAAGTTCACCTGCCGGGATTGCGAGAGCATCAGCCAGGCGCCGGCGCCGTTCCATGTCCTCCCGCGCGGCTGGGCCGGTCCCAACCTGCTGGCGATGATCCTGTTCGAGAAGTTCGGCCAGCACCAGCCGCTAAACCGGCAGTCCGAACGCTATGCCCGCGAGGGCGTCGATCTGAGCCTGTCGACGCTGGCCGACCAAGTCGGCGCCTGCTGCTCGGTCCTGGAGCCGATGTTCCGCCGCCTCGAGGCGCATGTCCTGGCGGCGGACCGGCTGCACGGCGACGACACCACGGTACCGGTGCTGGCCAAGGGCAAGACCGACACCGCGCGGCTGTGGACCTATGTCCGCGACGATCGCCCGTTCGGCAGCACGGATCCGCCGGCGGCGGTGTTCTACTACTCGCGCGACCGCGGCGGGGAACATCCGCAGGGCCATCTCGCCGGCTATTCGGGAATCCTCCAGGCCGACGCCTACGGCGGCTACGGCAAGCTCTATGAGTCTGGCCGCAGGCCCGGCCCGATCACCGAGGCGCTGTGCTGGAGCCATGCCCGGCGGAAGTTCTTCGAACTGGCCGACATCGAGGCCGCGGCCCGGCGCAAGGCCAAGGGCGCGAAGGCGGCGGCGATCTCGCCCCTGGCCCTGGAAGCGGTGCGGCGGATCGATGCCCTGTTCGACATCGAGCGCGACATCAACGGCGCCGGCGCCGAGCGACGCTTCGCGGTGCGCCACGAACGCAGCCTGCCGCGGGTCGTCGACCTCGAGGCCTGGATGCGCGAGCAGCGTGCCAGGCTGTCGCGCCACGGCGACCTCGCCAAGGCCATGGACTACATGCTCAAACGCTGGGATGCCTTCGCCGCCTTCCTCCATGACGGCCGCATCTGCCTGACCAACAATGCGGCAGAGCGCGCCCTGCGCGGCATCGCGCTGGGCAGGAAGTCATGGTTGTTCGCCGGCTCCGACCGCGGCGGCCGGCGCGCCGCCACGATGTACAGCTTGATCGTCACCGCCAAGCTGAACGACGTCGACCCCCAGGCCTGGCTCGCCGACGTGCTGGGCCGCATCGCGGAACATCCCATGCATCAGCTCGACGAACTGCTGCCGTGGAACTGGCAAAGGGCAACCGATCCGCAGGAGGCCGCGGCTTGAAAACGAGAAGCCGATCCGTCGGTCCATCACATCTTGAGAAGGCCGCCATCACGGCTGCCTGTCAGCAGTTCATTGACGACGTGTTGAAGCCGAGGTTCCTGCCGGCCATTCGCCCGACCGAGTTCAATTACCCGGTTGACGTCCTCGGCAAGTGGCATGGAAACCGCTACCGGTTCCTCCAACGTTACCGCTCCGGGTTCCCGGAGAATCTCGGAGAGGAGTTCGACAGCCCGTTCACCCGCCTGGACTGGGTGGGCCGCGACCGTTTCGATATCCAGTGGCATCGGCACACCGGGACGTGGTTCTGCCTCTATCGCGGGTTGTCGCTGGCCGAGGCCCTGAAGACCATCGAAACCGATGGGCATCTGCACCCCCTATAGAACCACTGCCGCGGGGTTCACCGGATGCTTAC
>JAVEYE010000458.1:0-2894 GCA_034003665.1 Rhodospirillales bacterium
ACACCGCCCGCATTCCCGAATACATCAGCCGGGCCTTCCACACGGCGACATCGGGCCGCCCCGGCCCGGTCGTGCTGGCGATCCCCGAGGACGTCTTTCGCGAGCGCGCATTCGCCAGGGAGGCGCGCGCCTTTGTGCGGCCGACAGCCCATCCGGGAGCGGCCGACATGGCCCAACTGCGCGACCTGCTTCGCGAGGCCAGGAACCCCTTCGTCATTCTCGGCGGCGGCGGCTGGAACGCGGCGGCCTGCGCCGACATCCGCCGGTTCGTCGAGGCCAACAAGCTGCCGGTCGGCACCGCCTTCCGCTGCCAGGACTATTTCGACAACGCACACCCCAACTACGTCGGTGACGTCGGCATCGGCATCAATCCCAAGCTGGCGGCGCGCATCCGCGATGCCGACCTGCTGATCGACGTGGGCTCGCGGCTCGAAGAAATGGTGACTTCAGGCTACACCCTGATTGACATCCCGCAGCCCAAGCAACGGCTGGTCCACGTCTATCCGGGAGCCGAAGAGTTGGGTCGCGTCTACCGGCCGGACCTGCCCATCCACGCCTCGATGCCGACGTTCGCCGAAGCCGCCGCCGCCCTGGAGCCGGTCGACTTCGCGCCGTGGGCCGAGCGCGTGTCGGCCGCCCGGGCCGAGTTCCTCGAGTGGACGACGCCCAGGGCGACGCCGGGCGCCATCCAGATGGGCGAGATCATGGCCTATCTGCGCGACACCCTGCCCGAGGATGCCATCCTCTGCAACGGGGCGGGCAACTACACCACCTGGGTCCACCGCTATTACCGCTTCCACCGCTATCGCACACAGTTGGCGCCGCGTTGCGGCTCCATGGGCTACAGCCTTCCAGCCGCAGTATCGGCCAAGCGCCATTTCCCGAACCGCCCGGTCATCGCCTTCGTCGGCGACGGCTGCTTCATGATGACGGCGCAGGAAATGGCCACCGCCGTCAAGTACCGGCTGGCCATCATCGTCATCGTCATCAACAACGGCATGTACGGCACCATCCGCATGCACCAGGAGCGCCATTATCCGAAACGCGCCTATGGGGTCGATCTGGTCAATCCCGATTTTGCCGCCTTCGCCCGATCCTTCGGCGCCGTCGGCGAGACCATCCACCGCACCGAGGATTTCGCGCCCGCCTTCGAGCGGGCGTTGACGACCGACCGGCCGGTGGTGCTTGAATTGATGCTCGATCCCGAGGTCATCACCCCGACCCGCACGATGTCCGAGATCCGCGAGGAAGCGTTGAGCCGTTTGGCCCAGGAGTAGCGATCCAAAGCTCATTGCGGGGGCGAAGGGATGTTGCCTTGACCGAGGTTCACAGCCGAAGGAATGCCCTCACGGCCCAGGTGGGCGCGCTGTGGCGAGGCGAGAGGGCGTTGGGGGTCGTATTCTGGTGGCACGCGATGGTCATCGGCACGCTTGTCAACGTGCTGACCACGCTCCTTTTCGTGGCCCTGCAGACAATGCACCTGTCGAACATCGCCGGCCTTGCCGTCTTTCTGCTGCCTGTGCCGTACAACATCTTCATCGCCGTCGCAGTATGGCGCAGCGCCGACCGCTACGTTGGACCGCCGCTGCGAGCCCAGTTGGCCCGCCTTGTCGTCAGCCTGTGGGCGGTCGGCGCCAGTCTCATCTGAATTGCGGAACGGCCAACGTCATGGCATGGGCTTATGCGGAGAAGAATGCCGTCTGCAAAGAGCGACATCATCGCGCCCGGCGCGCCATCACCCGCGAGTGACGGCGCGCCGGGGCGTCGCTAGGCCTGGGGCCGGGTCTCGGCCTGCATCTCGGCAAATCCAGCGGCGGCTTCCTTGACGTCGGCCGGAAAATCCTCGAACTCCATCACCTGGCGGATTTCGATCGTCTCGTTGTCCGAGGCGGGGCATCGCTTTGCCCATTCGATGGCTTCCTGCTTCGACTTCACGTCGATCATCCAGTAGCCGCCCAGCACCTCGCCGACCTCGGGGAAGGGGCCTTCGCTGACCTTGGGTTCTTCCCCGGCGAAAGAAACGCGGGCGCCCATCGACGGCGGGTGGAGGCCGTCGAGGCCGAGTAGCACGCCCGCCTCCTTCAGGGTCTCGTTGTACGTCATCATGGCGGCCACCGCGTCGGCGTCCGGCATGGTTCCCGGCTCAGCCTTGTCATACCCCCTGGGGATCATCAGCATCATGAATCGCACGATGGCTCTCCTCGTTTCAGGCGGCCGCGGCGGTGGCTGCCGGGGCCACGTAGATCATCCAGCCCACGCCGAAACGATCGGCCACCATGCCGAAGCGCGGCGAGAAAAAGGTCTGGCCCAGCGGCATCTGCACTTCGCCGCCGTCGGCCAGGACCGTGAAAAGGCGGTCGGCCTCGGCTTCGTCGACGGCCGTCAGCGACAGCGAAAAACCCTTGAAGCTCATGGGCTCGCTGGCGCAGCCGTCGGACGCCATGATGACGGCCTCGCCGATCCTGAGGCTGGCGTGCATGACGCTTTCGGGATCGACGTCTCCCATCTTCGGCGGGCAGCCGTCCGGACTTTCCTTGAAGCGCATGAGCATCTCGACCTCGGCGCCGAGCGCCTTGCGATAGAACTCGATCGCCTCTGCGCAGCGGCCGTTGAAGAACAGATAGGGTTGGACTTGCATGGTGGACTCCTTCTTGTTACGGCGGATGGATGATCAGGGTTTGAGGTCGAGCAGCGCCTTGCCGCTCTCCGTGTCGAACGGCGCCGAAAAGTGCTCGTGCACGATCAGCCACCGGCCGCCGACCGCGCGATAGCAGACGGTGGCCCGCATCCAACCGACCTGTTTCTCGCCCTGCTCGTCGGTGGCGCCGCAGGTCAGCAGGTAGTGGCAGAAGGCGACGTCTCGGTCGGCCGCTACCGCCAGTTCGTGGACTTCG
>JAVEYE010000459.1:0-2887 GCA_034003665.1 Rhodospirillales bacterium
CCCCGACACCGCGAAGAGCCATGGGCTGCTCGTCACGGAGTCCAACGACATCGCCATCACGTTCGGCCTCATCTCCGGCTACAGCGCCGACAACGTCGACTGGTTCACGACCAAGAACTGGGGCGAAGACGACATCGTCGCGAATGCCAACAGCCTCGGCTTCGACACGCTCGAGATGCTGGGGCTTGCGGCAACCAACGAGAACGCGAACGCGTTGGTCACTATCACCAGCATCGAGATCGTTGGAACCGACGTCAATGTGACGGTCGCGATTGACCGGACGATGGCCGTCGATCCGATCGCCGGCAATATCCGCCTCTACGGCTGGGAGACGCTGGGCGGCACCAGCACGCTGATCGGCGAGGCCGACGTGGCGGGCACCAATGAAGAAGACGTGACCTACACGGACGGGGATGCCGAGGTCACCTTCGTGTTCGATGGCGGAAACAACAAGTTCTTCAAGGCCGTTGTCGAGTATCCGACGGAAGTGCCGTAAACACACTTCGCGTCGCTACCATTGACTGATGGATGCTGTGAGCCCCCGCGGGAGACCGCGGGGGCTCTTTTTTGCGCCGATTCACATTGAACCGGCGGTGGAAAATGTCTTATTGTACCGGCATGAAACAAACGGGATTGCGCATCGGCATCACCTATGACCTGCGGGAGGACTATCTCGCGCAAGGGTATTCGCTGGAGGAGACGGCGGAACTGGACAAGCCGGAGACGATCGACGGCATCGCCGGGGCGCTGGAGGCGCTGGGGCATCGCCCCGCCCGCATCGGTTCGGCCGAGCACCTGGTCGCTGCGCTGGCGCGCGGCGAGCGCTGGGACCTGGTCTTCAACATCGCCGAGGGGCTGCATGGCCGCGGACGCGAGGCGGTGGTCCCCGCCCTGCTCGACCACTACCGCATCCGCTACACCTTCTCCGACCCTGTCGTGCTGGCCCTGGCGCTCGACAAAGCGCTGACCAAGACGGTGATCGCCGCCGCCGGACTGGCGACGGCACCGTTCGCCCGCATCCGGACGTCAGCCGATTGCGCGCGCGTCGCGCTGCCGTATCCGCTGTTTCTCAAGCCGCTGGCCGAGGGAACCGGCAAGGGGATCTCGGACCGCTCGCGCGTCGAGACGCCGCAGGAACTGCAGGCCGTGGCGCTCGACCTGCTGAACCGTTTCCGCCAGCCGGTGCTCGTCGAGACCTATCTGCCCGGGCGCGAATTCACCGTCGGCATCGCCGGTACCGGGGCCAACGCCGACGTGCTGGGCCTGATGGAGGTGAATTTCACCCGACCCGGCGCAATGGCGGCCATCTATTCCTACGAAACCAAGGCCGACTACGAAAACCGGGTCGGCTACACGGTGCCGCGCGACAGCACGGCCGAGGCCGCGGCCGCGCTGGCGCTGGCCTGCTGGCGGGAGCTGGACTGCCGCGATGCGGGACGGATCGACATCCGTTGCGACGCGGCGGGCGCACCCAACTTCATCGAGGTGAATCCCCTGGCCGGATTGAATCCGGTCCATTCCGACCTGCCGATCCTCTGCCGCCTGAACGGCATCGGCTACCCGGCGCTGATCGAGCGGATTGTTGCGGCGGCACTGTCGCGCGCACCATAAAGTGGAATATCTCCCCCCGGCGCATCATCGGCATTCCGGCCGACGCCGATGTGACGCCCGAATCGATGGCCGAGGCCATGGAGCGGGTGGATCGCCCTGGGCGGCTAAGGTCGCTGGAGACGGAAGCCTGCCGGCGAACAGCCCCGCGTGGGTGCGATCCTAATGGGTCGGTGGCGTAGGGGCGTGAGCGACGGAACGCGCATCGAGAGGCGGGCAAGATGGAGAAAACGTGCCTCCTCGCTGACGACGGGGCTAAAGCCCCTCACTTGCTTCCGGCTAAAGCCGGGACTCCGGCACGTTGTCATCGAAGACAACCGCAAGGCCAGAGTACCGGCTTTAGCCGGAAGTCGGCAAGGGCCTTCAGGCCCGATTGGCAAATCTATCCGTCGGGGCAAATCTATCCGTCTGTAATCTTGCGACAAACACAATCACCCTTTGCCCGCCGACTCATGCTCACCCTTCGTCCCCCCTGCCGCTTGCCTATAACTTGGACATTTTGTCACAGTTACCAGATGGTTTGTTCGCGGCGAAGCCGTGCGGGGCGCTAACCGATTACCCCGCCCCGCGTCACCCGTCGATGCGAAGCAGCCGTGCGGCGTTGCCGTGCAGGATTTTCGCCTGCTCCGCGGGCGACAGCGGCGCGTGGTCGATCCGGCCACGCGCATACCCAAAATCGAACAGGGGATAGTCGGAGCCGTAGAGCACCCGTGCGGCGCCGACCGCCGCCACGAGCCGCTCCAGCACGCCGGGCGCCATGCGGCTCGCGGCCAGATCCAGATATAGGTTGGCGTGGGCACGGCCCATTTGCAGGAAGCGCTCCTCCCAGCCCTCCTGCAGCGTCATGCCGCCGGCGTGCGCGGCGATCAGCCGGGCATTCGGGTGGCGCTCGCAGACGCGCGCCCACGGCGCGGGGTCGCCCATGCCGTGGTGGATCAGCACAGGCCAGCCGCGCCGGTCGG
This sequence comes from Rhodospirillales bacterium, assembly GCA_034003665.1. Lineage (GTDB taxonomy): Bacteria > Pseudomonadota > Alphaproteobacteria > Rhodospirillales > Shumkoniaceae > Shumkonia. Next base: position 2,571 of record JAVEYE010000459.1, read on the forward strand.
CCAGCGCCAGCGCGGAGGCATAGCGGTCGTCGCCCAACGGAACGGCATGCGTGCCGCAGTGGAATTTCAGCCCCCGGAAGGCGGGATCGGCGCCATGGCGCCGCAATTCGTCTTCCATCTCGCCGGGATGCTTCGGATCGATCGTGATGTAGCCGGAGAGGCGTTCCGGGTGGCGCCGGCACGCCGCGGCAACGGCCGCGTTGCCCCCGCCGACATCCCCGTAGCAGGCAAAGATCGAGGTGAGCACCGCATGGGCGAGGCCGCAGCGGTCCATCTCCGACACGATGCCGTCGGCATCGCCCGGCCCGCAAACGGAA
>JAVEYE010000460.1:0-2878 GCA_034003665.1 Rhodospirillales bacterium
CGATGGTCAGCGTGGATTCGGCATTGACACTGCCGGAGTTGAGCGTCAGGACGCCGTCTCCGCCGGCGTTGCGGCCGACGTAGAAGGCACCGCCCGAATTGGCTGTAACGACGCCGCCATTGACGGTCATGGTGCCTGCGCTGTTGTAGCCCACGTTGTAGTTCGTGTACGTGAGCGACCCGCCGCCGATGACATCGTAGGTGTCACCGTTGGTGACGCTGAGCGTGGTGCCGGACTGGGCGTCGCTGATCGTGACAAGCGCGGCCTGAGCGGCGCCGCCCAGGGCCAGCATCGCCATGGCGGTCGCCATCGCCACGGCACCCAGCAGGCGACGGTCAACCGATCTTCCCGTTGTTCTGGACATACTTGATCTCCTTCTTCTTGCGAGCCTGTCGGCGGAGGCAAATGAGCCATGATCCGAAATGCAGGGCAAGTCAAGGTGATCGGTGTCTCGTGACGTGATCCGTGGTGTGCGGCAGGCTGGTCGAGGCATCCTCTATCGCGATTCGGCCCTGCCGAGCGTCAAACGCAGCCGTTTCCGGAAGACCCCCGCCTCAGACCGCCTCCTTCGCCCTTAACACGCGTCGGACACGGCGGTTACGATCTCCTGGGTTGCGTCATCGCTCGAAATTGCCATAACTGCTTTCCCTACGGCACTATAGCCCAAAATGGCGCCAAAGTCAAGTTACTCAGAGCATCGGGAGGGCGAGCGGCCACCCGGGGCGGCGGTCAGGCTCCGAAATGCTCCGCCACGCGGCCGGGGGTGGGCTCGGTGATGACGCCTCGCTCGGTGATGATTCCGGCGATGTACCGGGCCGGGGTGACGTCGAAGGCGGGGTTGTAGACCTTGCACCCGACGGGGGCGGTGCGGCGGCCGAAGCCGTCGGCCACTTCGTTGTCGCTTCGTTGCTCGATGGGGATGCCGGTGCCGTCGGGCAGCGAGAGGTCAAAGGTGCTGGACGGCGCGGCCACGTAGAAGGGGACGCCGTGCTCGCGGGCCAGAATGGCGACGCCGTAGGTGCCGATCTTGTTGGCCGTGTCGCCGTTGGCGGCAATGCGGTCGGCGCCGACGACCACCATCTGGACGCGGCCTTCCTTCATGACCTGGGCGGCCATGTTGTCGCAGATCAGCGTCACGTCGATGCCGTTCTGCATGAGTTCCCAGACCGTGAGCCGCGAGCCCTGCAAGAGCGGCCGCGTCTCGTCGGCATAGACGGCAAAGTGTTTTCCCTGCTCGTGGGCACGGTAGAGGACGGCCAGGGCCGTGCCGTAATCGGCCGTGGCCAACCCGCCGGCGTTGCAGTGGGTGAGCACGCCGCCGCCGTCGGGCACCAGGGCCGCGCCGTGGCGGCCGATCGCGCGGCACATGGCGGCGTCCTCGTCCCGGACGGCCTTGGCCTCGCGGCACAGGGCGTCGAGAATCAGAGCGGTTCCCTGGCCGCGCATCGACGCCGCCAGGGCCTTCATCCGGTCCAGTGCCCAGAACAGGTTCACGGCCGTGGGGCGGCTGGTGGCCAGGTAGTCGGTCACCTTCTCCAGTTTCGCCAACATCTCGGCCTCGGGGGCATCCGCCGGCACGTCCCGCACGCCGACCACCACGCCCATGGCCGCCGCAACGCCGATCGCCGGTGCGCCGCGAACCTTCAGTTGCTTGATGGCGTCCCAGACCGACTCCGCCGAATCGCAGGTGACGATCCGCATCTCGCCCGGAAGCAGCGTCTGATCGATGATCCGCAGGCGACCGTCGAGACCGCCTTCCCAGGTGACCGTGGGTACCGGCATGGGCTCATTTCCCCCTGATCTGGCTGTCCTTCTGGCTTCCCTGTTGGGCCAGGGCTGCCTTGTAGTCGCTGATGCGCCGACGCATTGCCGGATCCTTGACGCCGAGAATCTGGACGGCCAGAATCGCGGCGTTCTTCGGTCCGCTCTTGCCGGCGGCTACCGTCGCGACGGGCACGCCCGCCGGCATCTGGACCATCGAAAGCAGGCTGTCCAGCCCGCCCATGAAGTCGCTGACGACCGGCACGCCGATGACCGGCAGCGGGGTCAGGCTGGCGATGACGCCGGCCAGGTGGGCCGCGCCGCCGGCGGCCGCAATGACGACCGCCACGCCGCGGTCGGCCAGTGTCCGGGCGTACTCGTGGGCCAGTTCCGGCGTGCGGTGGGCGCTGACAATCCGAACCTCGTGCGCCACGTTGAACTGATCCAGCATCTCCGTAGCCGCCTTCATCAGCGGCAGGTCACTGTCGCTGCCCATGACGATACTGACCAATGGCGACGTGCTTTTTGGCATGGGAACCACCTCCAAGAGAAACCACCGTCCACGGGATCCACAGACCCCCACTATACCCGGCCCCGTCGTTCTGTGTCAACGCTATGAGGCCCATGGCGGGCCGATTCCTGTCCAGATAGGGCCGATCCGGCCAGGAAAATGCAAATCGTATTGCGAAAAGCGGCCAATAGGCTTGACAAATCATGGGAATGTTGTATTTTGTCAACGTACCGGGGTTGCATTTCGCCGACGTGCTCGATGAGGATTCTCAACGCGGATGTTGCGGCTCGACGCCATCGTGATGATTGCGGTGCGTCCGTGCCGTGGGTCTGTAGCCCGGCTGGGCCGGTCATCAGCATCAGAAACGGGGGCTCGGAGAGAGTTCCCCTGTGGATCGCCAACGTAAGGGTCGCCACGTGTCGAAGCAGGATCAACCGAGAAACATTCAGGGAGGAGACCCCAGCGCGGCGACTCTGGCATCGTTGGCCGACCTGGGCGCCCGTCTGGCGGACCAGACTGAGCCGCAGCCGATGCAGGCGGCGGTGCTGGCCGAGGCGCTGAAGATGCTCGGCGTCGATGGCGGCGCGATTGCCCTGTGGGAAGATC
>JAVEYE010000461.1:0-2869 GCA_034003665.1 Rhodospirillales bacterium
GATATTCGCCGCGAACGATGAACAGCCCCTGCCAGATCCGACAGGTCAGGGGCGTCTCCCCGACCTCCTCGCCGTCGACGCGGATCCGCGCCCCGGACGGTTCGCTGGTGATGGCCACGGTCCGGCACCCGGCCATGGCCAGCAACGACAGCAGCAAAGCCCCCGCCACCAACCAGCGCCGGAATGAATCCAGGAATCGAAAGGAGAAGGCCATGGAAGCAAGGCTCGGAGTTCAGGGTTCAGGAAGGTCAATGCGGATCCGCATACCATAGCACCATGATCCGCCGCGCGCCCGGATGTCCAGCAGACATGAGTTCAGCAGTGACGCGGACAGCATCTCCATGCTGGCGTCTCAGTCGCTCCGCGGGGCGAGAGATTCGATCCGCCCAAAGGTCGCCGTGAACGTCCTGCCCTGGACATCAGGAATCCGCACATAGGCTCAAACATGCCGAACCCAGCCATCACCCAACATACCAGAATCGCCACCCATGATACCGCTTGGCTTGCAGGTGGGCGATTTTGAGATATATTGTCATTTCGGAAATAAATTTTCAGCGTAATCACTGGATTCTTAGAGATTTTCTCATGAGCAATTCGACGTCGACCACGGCATGGCGTTGCACCGTCTGCGGCTATGTCCATCCTGGATCCGCCGCGCCGGACTTTTGTCCGGTGTGCGGGGCGACCCGGGACGACTTCGAGGCGCATGCAGAGGCGGCACCGGCGACCGAGGCGACGGTTCCAGCGGCATGGCGTTGCCTGGTCTGCGACTATGTCCACGCCGGGGATCGTCCGCCGGAGCTCTGTCCGGTCTGTGGCACGCTGGCAGATCAATTTGCGGCGGTATCGACGCCGCCAGTTCCGATTGAAACCGACCGGATGCCGACAGGAAACGTACGGCGGGTGCTGGTGATCGGCAGCGGAATCGCCGGGGTCGTTGCGGCCAAGACCGTGGTCGAGACGACGTCGGCGGCGACGGTAACGCTGATCGGCGAGGAGCCCGCGCTGCCGTATTACCGGCTCAATCTCACCCGCTATCTGGCCGGCGACATCGACCGGGACGCACTGCCCATCCATCCCGAGGGCTGGTACCGGGATGCCCACATCCAACTGCGTACGGGAATGGCGGTGTCCGCCGTGGACCGGAAAGATCGCCACATCGAGCTGGCCAGCGGCAACCGTCTTTCCTACGATATCCTGATCCTGGCGACGGGCTCGCATCCGTTTGTGCCGCCGATTCCTGGGATCGAGCGCGAGGGCGTGGTTTCCCTGCGCACCGCGACCGACGCGGACGCACTGCTGGCGCGCGTCCGACGCGACCCGCGTTGCATTGTCATCGGCGGCGGCGTCCTGGGCATCGAGACGGCCGGAGCGCTAGGCCGGCGCGGCGTCCAGGTGGTCTTGCTCGAAAGCCATGACTGGCTGATGCCACGCCAGCTCAACCGCCGGGCCTCGGCCATCCTTGAGGCGCACATCGCCAGCCTTGGCGTGACCATCCGGAAAAATGCCCGCACCCGCGAAATCCTCGGTGGCACCGACGTCTCGGGCATCCTGCTGGACGACGGCACGGTCATCCCGGGCGCGACCGTCGTCCTCGCCACCGGCGTCCGCCCCAACACCGCCCTGGCCCGCAAGGCGGGGCTCGAGGTCGACAAGGGAATTGTCGTCAACAACCATCTCCAATCCTCTGATCCTGCGATCTTCGCGGCGGGCGATGCCGCCGAACACAATGGTGTGCTCTACGGAACTTGGGCACCGTCCCAATACCAAGGGCGGATTGCGGCGTTGAACGCGATCGGCGTCCCGACCGAATTTGGCGGGGTTCCCCGGGCCAATGCGCTGAAGTTGCTGGGGATCGACATCCTGAGCATCGGCCGTTTCGAGCCCGAAGATGGCGGCGATCGGGTCATCGCCGACGAGGCCGAAGGGCGCCTGTCCCATTTCGTCTTCCGCGATGGCCGCATGATCGGCGCCATCCTCGTCGGCCATGCCGAACTCGGCCCGGCCGTCAAGCAGGCCGTCGAAGCCGGCCTGAGCTTTGCCACGCTGCTGGCCACCGCTCCCAACGCCAAGGACATCCTGGCGCGGCTGGCCGACGCCTCTCACCCTCCATCCACCTCTCCCCATTCCAATTCCAGCACGAAACAGGAAAGGATCACCGACATGGCCACCATGGACAACCTGAAGGAAGCCTTCGCTGGCGAGAGCCAGGCCAACCGCAAGTACCTCGCCTTTGCGAAGAAGGCAGACCAGGACGGCTTCCCGCAAGTCGCCAAGCTGTTCCGCGCCGCCGCCGAGGCGGAGACGATCCATGCCCACGCGCATTTCCGGGTCATGGGCGGCGTCCAGGACACGCCAGCCAACCTGGCTGCGGCGATCGAGGGCGAAGGCTTCGAGTTCAACCACATGTATCCGAAATTTGTCGCCGAGGCCAAGGCCGAAGGCAACAAGCCGGCCGAGATCTCGTTCACCAATGCGCTGGCCGTGGAAGGCATCCACTACGGGCTCTATTCCGCGGCGCTCGCGACGGTGAAGGGCGGCAAGGACTTGGCCACGGCGAAGATCTTCGTCTGCTCGGTCTGCGGCAACACCGTCGCCGGAGAAGCCCCGGAAACATGTCCCGTCTGCGGCGTGCCCAGGAGCAAGTTCAGCGAAATCGCCTGACCCCTGGCCCGTCATGCCGCAGCCTCGCGGGCGGAAGATGCCGCCCCGAGGCTGCGACATCTCCGCCCCGTCACCCAAGTCACCAGCCGGTGGCCTTCGCCAGCAAGCCGGTGTAGTGGACATAGTTGGGCCAGGAGACATCGCTCGGCACCCCGTGGTCGCAACCGGGAACATAGCCGCCGTCGTCGATGACCGGACGCAAGCG
>JAVEYE010000462.1:0-2858 GCA_034003665.1 Rhodospirillales bacterium
GGCAGGGTGAGGCCCATGGCGAGGCCGGCCATGGTTTGGCCGCGCGGGATGGAGTCGATCCCGGCACGCACCTGCTCGGCGACGCGCGAGGCTGTGTAGGTGCCGAGGCACAGGATGGCGCTGGTCACCTCGGGGAACGGCATGTCGCGCTTCATCCAGCGGCCCAGGTCGTCGGGCAGCAGTTCTGGCACGACGTAGAACCAGATGAACATCTGGACCAGCAGCGGGATGTTGCGGAAAAACACGACATAGGCGGTGGCGACGGCGCGGATCGGCACCGAGATGACCGAGCGGGCGACGCCGACCAGCGATCCCACCGAGAAGGCGATGATCCAGGCGATGGCCGAAACGATCAGGGTCCACTCGATGCCGGTGACGAGCCAGCCGAAATAGGGATCCTCGAGCAGGATACCCCAGTTCCAGTTGTATCTCATGAACGGCGGTCCAATGATGTGCGCAAGGGTGGTGGCGGAAAAGCGAAGGCCGGGAGCGCGCGGGCGCCCCGGCCTTCACGCGTTTCCGTCAGTCGGGGAAGGCATGGACCGCGAAGTTGGCCTTCAACGTGCCGTCCATCACGACGTTGAGCGGCTCGCCCCCGGGGATCGGCCCGACGAACCACTTGTTGTAGATCTTCTCGATCTCGCCCGAGCGGAACAGGCCGACCAGCGTCTTGTTGACGACCAGACGGAAGGCCGAATCGTCGCGCGGCAGCATCAACGCATAGGGGTCGAACGACAGGAAGCGGCCGACCACCTCGTAATCGGCGGGGCTCTTGGACTTGGCGATCAGCCCGTACAACTGGATGTCGTCGGTCGAATAGGCGTCGACCCGGTCGGTTTCCAGGGCCAGGAAGCCCTCTGCATGGTCCTTGACGTTGAGAACCTTGACGTCAGCGATGTTCAGGTTGGCGATCGCTTCCTTGATGGCGCGCTCGTTGGTCGTGCCCTGGGCCAGCGCGATGGCCTTGCCCTTAAGGTCCTCGACCTCCTTGATTCCCGACGTCTTCTTGACCAGCAGCTTGGTGCCGGTCAGGTAGGTGGTGTAGGCGTAATCGACCTGCTTCTGGCGGGTCAGCGTGTTGGTGGTCGATCCGCACTCGATGTTGACGTTGCCGTTGGCGATCAGCGGAATGCGGGTTTGCGGCGTCACCGGCACGTACTTGATGTCCAGCTTGTCGACGCCGATTTCGGCCTTGATGGCGTCGACGATCCTCATGCAGATGTCGATGGAATAACCGATCGGCTTCTGGTCGGGACCGATATAGGAAAACGGCACCGACGCCTCGCGGTGGCCGATGACGATGGTGCCCGACTCCTTGATTCTCTTCAGCGTGCCGTAGTCGGCGGCATCCGCGGAAAACGCACCCAGCATCGCCCCGGCGGTTGCGAGGGCAAAAATCTTCTTGAGCATGGAAACCCCTCTCCCTTGGTAAGGTGACCTTCGATGGTTGGCCTCCCCCGCGTCGCTGGTCCCCCTGTTCGGCCTGCTGGACCGAAGAAAACGCGACCGGCGGTTGGGCGGTTTCCCGCGCATTTGACGCGAAGCGAAAAACCGCAGTCTCGAAATAACCGGATTCGGGGGCATTGCGCAAGCGCGGGATGTTTCGTTTTCGCCATCCGGCTTGCACCCGCCGTGCCGGCCCGATACCTTCGCAGGCCACGCGGGCGTGGCGAAACTGGTAAACGCAAGAGACTTAAAATCTCTCGGCTTCGGCCTTGCCGGTTCAAGTCCGGCCGCCCGCACCAGCTTTGAGCGAACCGTGGAGGACGAATGGCCGATCAGCGGCGTGCCCAGCACCTTTCGTACGTGTCCTCCCTTCGCCTGCTGGCCGACGAATCGCAGCGCCAGCTGGCCGCCCTCATGCCCCACTACGGCGAGCGGGGGCGGATCGCCGAGGACATCATCAAGTCGGCGCTGGAACGGGTGCTGCCCAAGCGCTTCTCCATCGGCAACGGGGTGATCGTCTCGTCCAAGGGGCAGGTCAGCGAGCAGATCGACATCGTCATCTACGACAACTTCTTCAACGCGCCGGTCCCCTCGGCCTTCGGGCCATCGGTGTTCCCGGTCGAGAGCGTCTACGCCACCATCGAGGTCAAGGCGACCCTGACGCCCAAGGAACTCGACGCCTCGCTGGCCGCCATCCGCACGCTGCGCGAGATCGGCAGCCGCAAGCACGTCGTCATCTCGCGCTACGAGGACGTCGGCGGCGGCAAACGGGTGGTGTCGGAAAAACGGATCAGCACGGTGCCGCCGCGCGCCTACGTCGTGGCGTTCCGCCAGCGCGGCCTGGGGCGGACGTTCGAGGACTTCGTCTCGACCCTGGAGGGCGGCCTCGGCCAGGTCGACACCCATGTGCACGGCGTCTGCGTGCTGAGCACGGACTGGTTCGCCGCCCGCAAGCCGATGGCCACGCCCGCCGTGGTGCTTGGCCAGGAAGGCGACGCGCTGCTCAACCTTTATCTGTCGATCCTGCGCGGCCAGCAGAATTTCGCCGTCTACCCGATGGACGTCGAGGCCTATCTGGAGAACGCCGAGTAGGCCGGCCGCGGCCGGCCTTAGAGAATGGCGTCCTTTCCCAGCAGGGCCACCCGGAAGCGGTCCTTGAGGTAGGCGCCCTCGCGGGGCGGCAGGATCTTCGGCGGCGCATCGGCCTTCACCTTGGCGACGTAGAAGACCGGGCCCCGCTTGCCGCGGATGATCGGCACGGCGGCCTCCAGTTCAGCTTCGCTGTGGATCGTCGCCGTCAACGGGATGCCGGCGCCCGCCGCCATCGCCGCCAGGTCGACGCCGTGGCCGGTGTGGGTCTCCTGCATGCCGGTCTCGCCGTAATGCTGGTTGTCGATCACCGCGACGGCCAG
>JAVEYE010000463.1:0-2846 GCA_034003665.1 Rhodospirillales bacterium
TGCCCGCCACGCATCACTACCTTTCATGTATGCGGCCGGGGGTTCGTAAAAGGACCCGAAAGACGGACCAAATCCGTTTCCCGGCCTTCGCATTGTAGCCCCGAAAGCGCCCGGTTCCCCCCCCCCTTGACCGGGCGCTTTTTTTGCCCGCGCGGCGGCTAGTCGATGGCCTGGGCGATCAGGCGGTAGCCGCCCGGCTCGGTGACCAGGATGCGGGCGTTGGCGGGGTCGCGCTCGATCTTCTGGCGCAGCCGGTAGACGTGGGTTTCCAGCGTGTGGGTGGTGACCCCGGCGTTGTAGCCCCACACCTCGTCCAGCAGCACCTCGCGGCTGACCACCTTGTCGCCGGTCCGATACAGGTATTTGAGGATCGCCGTTTCCTTGTCGGTCAGGCGGATCTTCCGGCGCCGGGATTCATCGACCAGCAGCTTGTTGCCGGGCTGGAAGGCGTACGGCCCGATCGCAAAGACGGCATCGTCGCTGCGCTCGTGCTGGCGGATGTGGGCGCGCAGCCGGGCCAGCAGGACGCCCAGGCGGAACGGCTTGGTGATGTAGTCGTTGGCCCCCGAATCGAGGCCGAGGATGGTGTCGGCGTCGGTGTCGGCGCCGGTCAGCATGATGATCGGCGAGGCGACGCCGGCCCGGCGCATCAGCCGGCAGACCTCGCGCCCGTCCATGTCGGCCAGCCCGACGTCGAGGATGATGACGTCGAAATAGTCGGTCTTGGCCCGCTCCAGGGCGTCCGCCCCGCGGGTGACGCATTCGGCGACGAACTCCTCGTGCAGCTGCAGCTGCTCGGCCAGCATCTGCAGGAGAGCCTCGTCGTCGTCGACGATCAGGATGCGCTTGCCGCTGCTCATGGCGGTCCCCCATCGGTGGCGGGCGGCGCGGCCGGTGGAATCCCACCGGCCGGGGCCGGGCGCCTTCCCTATATTTCCGAGAGTAAGCCCGTCTTTTCAAGGACCAACCGGTTCCATCCGAATCCTTCCTTCCCAGGAACCGGCTTTGGCGGTATGGTCCGCAGCCCCGGACGGGCCGTCCGCGCGCCGGTTACGGCGGAACCTCGAGCTGCGACGACGAAGGTCGAATGCCCCATCGCCACCCCATTCCTCCCATGCCCGCCTCGCGGGAGCCGGTCTCGCTGCTGGCGGTCGACCGCACGGTTTCCGAACTCCGCCGGGGCCGCCCGGTCGTCCTGCGCGGCGCCGGCGGCGACGCCGCCCTGACCCTGGCCAGCGAGGCGGCGACTCCGGACGGGCTGGCCGAACTGGCCCGGCTGGCCGGCTCGTCCCCCGTCGTCGTGCTGACCGCCCGGCGCGCCCAGATTCTCGGCCTGTCAGCCGAAGGCGCCGCCGTCATCCTGCGGCCGCGCGATCCGCTGTCGGCCGAGATGGTGCGCGACCTGGCCGACCCGCTGTCGGGCGTCGCCAGCCTAGAGCCCGACCGTTTCGCGATCGAGGCGGCCGCCGTCCACGGCCTGGACAGCGCGGCGGTGGGCCTGGCCAAAGTGGCCCGATTGCTGCCGGCGGCGTTGGTTGCGCGCATCGCCGACCCCGACGCCGACGACCTGGCCGCCTGGGCGGTGCGTCACGATCTGCTGCTGGTCGACGGCGGCGACATCTTCCAGTACGAGCACACCTCGGCCCGGCGGCTGCGCCGGGTCAGCGAAGCCCGGGTGCCGCTGATGGGCGCCGAGAACACCCGCGTCCTGGCCTTCCGCCCGGTCGACGGCGGCCTCGAGCACCTGGCCGTGGTGGTCGGCGAGCCCGACCCGGCCGAGCCGGTGCTGACCCGGCTGCATTCCGAATGCTTTACCGGCGACCTGTTGGGCAGCCTGCGCTGCGATTGCGGCGAACAGTTGCGCGCCGCCATCGAGGCGATCGGCCGGGCCGGCAGCGGCGTGCTGCTCTACCTCGCCCAGGAAGGCCGCGGCATCGGTCTGGTCAACAAGCTGCGCGCCTACGAGCTTCAGGACAGAGGCTTCGACACCATCGAGGCCAACGAACAGCTCGGCTTCGACGCCGACGAGCGGGTCTACATCCCGGCCGCCCAGATGCTCCACCAGCTGGGGATTTCGCGGGTCCGCCTGCTCACCAACAACCCCGACAAGGTGTCGGCGCTGGCCCGCTGCGGCGTCGAGGTGGTGGAGCGGGTGCCCCACAGCTTTCCGTCGAACGCGCACAACGAAACCTACCTGCGCACCAAGCAGGCCCGCAGCGGCCACCTGTTCTAGACCCGCGCCCGGCAAGATGGGCCGGGCGGGCGGAACAATCTGCCGCCGGTCCCCATCCCGCCGCCGAGGCGGAACCGCCAATCCGCTGAAATTCTTTCATTTTTCTGCTGGCACGGGCCTTGCGACGCGGGTCTTGCAACACGGGTCCTACGAAAGGACTCCCGGACAGCGAGAGGCGGATCCCGGCGGACCATGACCATCACCGACCTTCCAGCGACGTACGACGCGGCGTCGACGGCGCCCGGTTCCCCCGCCGCCCTCGCGGGCGGCCAGGCGGCCCGGATGGACGACGACAGGCCGTTCGCCCTGTTCGGCGAGGACGGCTTCACCTTCGCCGACCTGCTCGACATCGTGAACCCGCTTCAACACATCCCGGTCGTCGGCACCCTTTACCGCCGCCTCACCGGCGACGGCCTCGACCCTGGCGCGCGGCTGGTCGGCGGCGCCCTGTTCGGCGGCCCGATCGGCGTCGTCCTCGCCGGGGCCAACGCGGCCCTCGAGGACGCCACCGGCCGCGACGCCGGGGACCATGTCCTCGCCCTGTTCGACGGCGGCGGCGGCCAGGCCCGACGCCGGACGGGCGCCGGCCCTTGCGTCCGACATCAGGGCCGGC
>JAVEYE010000464.1:0-2833 GCA_034003665.1 Rhodospirillales bacterium
CGGGCCTAATGGTGTACGTCGACAACATGCGCGCGAAGTTCGGCCGGATGATCATGTGCCACATGATCGCCGACGACGAGGTCGAGCTGCACGCCATGGCCGACCGCATCGGCGTGGCGCGTCGCTGGCACCAGGGCGACCACTACGACATCTGCCTGGCGAAGCGCGCCCTGGCGGTCAAATGCGGTGCCGTCGAAATCACCTGGGCCGAACTCGGCCGCATGGTGATCGCGCGTCGCCGGGCGGGAGCGGCGTGATGGCGGCGAGGCTCGATGCTCCCAGCCTGTTTCCCGGCCTGCCGGCGGCTCCCGCGGCCCACCGGCCGCGCCGGCGCGGCCATGCGGCCATGCCGGGCGGTGGCCCCAAGGGCGAGACCTGCGGCACCTGCGCCCACCTTGTTCGCCGCCGGCTGGCGAAGACCTATCTCAAGTGCGGGCTGGTCAAGTGGACGTCGGGCGCCGGCACCGACGTGCGCGCCAAGGACCCGGCCTGCTCGCGATGGGAGCGTCGCGGTGGCTGATCGTTTTCCCCACGGGCTGCAACAGGTCGCCGACGCCGCCGGCGATGAGGCGGCGCTGACCCTGGCGCTGGCCTGCGCCGGCCGGCGGCTGCGCGTCCCGCAGCGGGCCGAGGGCTCCGACCTTGCCGCCATCGTCGGGATTGACGCGGCGGCCAAGATCGTGGAGCATCTGGCCGACGAACGAATCGAGATCCCCCAGGCCAAGCGCATCCTGTCCAAGTGGTTGCGCGGCCGGGGTTGGAGCCAGGAGCGGGTCGCCAACACCTTGCGGGTCGCCCGGCGCACGGTGCAGTACTGGGACACCGGCACCACGCCCTCCATGCAAAGCGACCTCTTCTCCTGATGCCTCCGGGGCGCAGCCTTGCGCCCTCACATTCCCCTCCGAAACCGACCACCATGACAATCGTCGCGCAGGGATTCTCCCTGCCGATCCAGTATGGGGATTGGGCGTGTCCGGTCGCGAGACCTACTTCTATCGGCACTTCGGGGAGGTGGACCTCGCTTGGTTCCAGGCGCGGTGGCCGAACTTCCATCCCCGCGAGGTCGCCTGCCGGCACTGCGGCGAGCTGCTGATCGACGCGCCCTCCCTCGACCTCCTGCAGCGCCAGCGCGCCGACACCAGCCTGCCCATCGTCATCAACTCCGCCTACCGTTGCCCCGCCCACAACGCCCTGGTCGGCGGCGCCCCGATGAGCATGCACAAGTTCGGCCGGGCGTTCGACCAGGCGCTGAGAGGCCGGCCGCGCGAGGACGTTCTGTCGATGATTCGCGACTTCGGGTGGGAGGGTATCGGTCTCTATCGCAGCTTCATCCACACGGACACGGGAGCGAAACGGCAATGGGGTGGCTAGTCAGCCTGTTCGGCGGGCCCTTGGCCGGCCTGCTGGGATCGATCGTCAGCGGCGCCATCGGCTATTTCGAGCGCAAGCAACAGATCGCCGCCGACAAGGCGCGCTTCGCGCACGAGGAAAAGCTCCAGACAATGAACATCGAGGCGCGCGGCCGCGAGTTGGAGCAGGAGGACCTGATCGCCCAGACCCGGGCGATCGCCGACACCCTCGCGGCCAGCTATCAGCACGACGCCAGCTACGGCCCGGTGTCGAAGGGAGCGGCGGCGGGGCTGCGCTGGGTGCGGCCGGGGCTGACCATCTTCCTGCTCGTGCTGGTGGCGGCGCTGTGGTTCACGGCGCCGGACGGCGCCATCACCATCGGCGACGAGACGATGACCATCAAGGAGCGGATCGTCTCTTCCATCCTCTTCATGGCCGAGGCGGCGATGACGTGGTGGTTCGCCGACCGCCGGCGGGCGAACAAGTGAGTGACGCCCATGGTTGACCCGGTCGACCGCGCCCAGGAGCTGGAAGAGCTGCAGCGCCAGGACGCCCTGCGCCGCGTCCTCGACCGGGCGCGGCCGGCGGCGCCGATCCGGCCCAACCCCACCCCATCCCCCGACGAAGCGGAGACCGACGTAAAATGAGCTGGGAAGCCGCCAAATTCATCCTTGAGCTGGTCGCGTTGGCTGGCGCGTTCCTGGCGTGGTTCTACGCCTGGCAGGCGGCCAGGGCGAAGGCCAGCCGGGCGGACGTCGACAGGCTGCGCGACGAGCACGGCAACCGCCTGACCAGCCATGGGGAGCGCATCACCCGCGTCGAGGGCAGGCTGGAGGCGATGCCGACCCGCGAGGACATCAACAAGCTGCACGGCCGGGTCACGGCCCTGGGCGAGAGCGTCGGCAAGGTGGCCAGCGACGTCTCGGCGATCGGCGCCACGGTCGCCGCCATCAACCGCCAGGTCGGGCTCCTGACGGAGCATCACATGCATGGGAGCGGCAAATGAAGACCTTCGCCGAGCTTGTCACCCAGGACCGCCGGCTGGCCATCCTGCATATTCTGGCGGCCGACCCCGGATATTCCGTCAACGACTCCGTGATGCAGACGGCGCTGGAGTCCATCGGTCACACCGCGAGCCGCGACCAGATCCGCACCGACTTCGCCTGGCTCGCCGAGCAGGGCCTGGTCAAGTGCGAGGTCGTGCACGAGACGATCCACGTCGCCCGCCTGACGGCGCGCGGCGGAGAGGTCGAGGCCGGCCGCGCCACGGTGCCGGGAGTCAAGCGCCCCAGCCCGCACGATTGAGAGGGGTTTAAATGCCCCGTAAATCAACAATTCGCCGGCTCCCCACGCCCATCCGGCAGGAACTCGACCGGATCCTCGCCGAGGACCGCTTCACGCTCGATGAGATCCTCGACCATCTGCGCGGCCTGGGCGCCGATGTCAGCCGCTCGGCGGTCCACCGTTATCGGGTGGGCTTCGA
>JAVEYE010000465.1:0-2784 GCA_034003665.1 Rhodospirillales bacterium
TGTGTGCGGCAGCGACGACTTCGAGCCGCTGCGGGTGCTCAACGGCCGGCCGATGGTGTGCTGCCAGGAGTGCGGACTGCACTACATGAACGTGCGCCCCTCGCCCGAGCTGCTGCAAAAGGTGTATGCCGCCGAATATTTCACCGCGCCCCGCACCCAGGGCGACGTCTCCAACTACGAGGCGGACAAGCCCAACGTGCTGCGGTTCGCGCGGGCGCGGCTGGAGGTGCTGGAGCGGCTGCTTCCCGGCAAGGGGCGGCTGCTCGACGTGGGCTGCGCCCTCGGGTTTTATCTCGAAGCGGCGAAGGATCGCGGCTGGCGGGTATCCGGCATGGACATTTCCGATTATGCCGTCGATTTCGCCCGCGAGCGGCTGGGCATCGAAGAGGTGTTCCGGGGGACGGTCGAGACCCTCGATTTTCCCCGCGAGCATTTCGATGCCATCGTCTGTAGCCTGGTCTTCGAGCATTTTCTCGATCCCCGTGCCTGCCTGGCCAAAATGACCGGCTGGCTGCGGCCGGGGGGCTATCTGGCCCTCAAGATTCCCCATGCCGGCGGGGTCATGTGCCGGTTCACGCCGGAGCGCTGGTTCGCGTCCCATCCCGACAACCATTTTTGCGACTACACCCCCGAAACCCTGAACCGGCTCTTTCTTTCGGCCGGCATCTGGCCCACGGAATGGCTGACGGAAGGGATCTATCCGGAGCGGTTCGCCGATGCCCTGGAACTGGAGGACGAACAACGGTCCGCGTTCCTGGAGTTGCCCGGACTGCGGGAAAAATATCGGGAGTTCGCCGCGCGTCATCTGCTGGGCGATTCCCTGGTGATGTTCGGGAGGAAACTGTGATGGCCGAGCAAGTCTGCAATCTGTGCGGTTCCCGTGCTTTCGAGGCGCTCGACCTGGGCGAGCCGGTGGCCCGGACCGGCCGCAACGTGCTGTGCGCGAACTGTGGCCTCATGTTTCACGCTCCGGCCATGTCGGCCGAGGCGATGCGCGCTTTCTACGCCGCGGAATACAGCGGCGAGTATTCGGCCAGCGAAACCATCGGTCGCGAATTGGCCCGGCAACGGCTCGCGGTGCTGAAACAACGGATCGATCTCGACCGGGCGGCCCCGGTGCTGGAGATCGGCTGCGCCCAGGGGGAATTTCTCGCCGAGATCGGGGCCCTGGGGATCGCGGCCGAGGGGGTCGAACCGTCGCGGGCGATGGCCGAGCATGGACGCGACGCCTACGGGCTGAAGGTGCTCGACGGGGTGTATGACGACCTGCCGGAGCGGCCCGAGGGATACGGGTTGATCTGCCTGTTTCACGTCCTCGAACACGTCGCCGATCCCCTCGCGACCCTGCGGCGCATCCGGCGCGAACTCCGCCCCGACGGCCATCTTTTGCTCGAAGTGCCGACCCTGGGCGACTGTCAATTGGCGCTGGTCTTCAAAACCATCCATCCCACCACCTTCGTGCGGGAAACCCTGGAAGCGATGCTGGCCCTGGCGGGTTTCACCCCAATGCTGGTGGAAGAGCGCGGCTACCATCTGCGGGTGCTGGCCCGGCCGGGCGAACCCAGGGAGCGGGCGCCGCTGCCCGACGCCGGGGCCGTGCGCGCGCGGGTTTTCGCCTACCTGGCGAAGCGGCGCGCCATTGTCGAAAAGATTCTGGATAAATTGGAAAAATTGGTCGGGCAACCTGGCGGCGGCATTTACGGCGCCGGGCTCAACACCCTGGATCTGGACCAGATCTTTCCCCTGACCCGGCTGTACCTGGAAGCGGCCTTCGACGCCGATCCGCGCAAGCAGGGCCGGGACATCCTGGGCCTGACGATTTATCCGCCGGAAGCATTGCGCGAGTGGCGGGGGCGCTATCTGATTGTCTCCAGCTACGCCTTTCAAGAGGAAATCTGTCGCCAGCTGCATTACCTTCAAGAACGAGGAGTCGAACTGGTGACCCTTTACGACAAGGAGCCGCGATGAACGCCGCGCCACGGATTCTGCTGTTTCCGGCCGGGACCGCCCAGCGCGAGGCGTTTCTGGCCGCCCGCGAGTTGGGATTTCATATCGTCGCGGTGGATCGCGACCCCGAGGCGGCCTGTCGACCGCTGGCGGATGAGTTCTTCGCCCTCGACCCCGGCGCCGCCGACGCGCTGGTCGCCTTCGCCCTCGATCAGCATCGCCGCCGGCCGCTGGCCGGAGCGTTGGTGGTCGGCTGCGACATCCCGGTGTCCTGCGCCCGGGTCGCCGCGGCGCTGGGCACGCCGGGATTGTCGGTGGCGGCCGCCGCCCTCACCGTCGACAAACTGCGGATGAAGCAGGTCTTGCGCGAGCGGGGGGTGGCGGTGCCCGATTTCTATCCGGTGACGAGCGCGGCCGAGGTGGCGGCGCTGGCGCGGCGCCACGACCGGCGCATGATTATCAAGCCCAACGACAATTCGGGGGCGCGGGGGGTGCGGCAACTGCTTCCCGACTCGGATTGCGCCGAGGCCTTCGCCGAGGCGGCCCGCAACGTCAAGCGCGCGGGAGTGCTGCTGGAGGTGTTCGAGCCCGGCCCGCAGATCAGTACCGAGGCGCTGATCCACCGGGGGGAGATTTTTCTCACCGGCTTCGCCGACCGCAACTACGAATACATCGACCGGTTTTTTCCCCATGTCCTCGAAAACGGCGCCACCCTGCCCAGCGCCTTGTCCCCGGATCAACAGCAAGAGGTGGTGGACATGTTCTGTCGGGGCATCCGCGCCCTGGGCATCGACACCGGCGTGGCCAAGGGAGACATGGTTTACGCCGAGGAGGGCG
>JAVEYE010000466.1:0-2726 GCA_034003665.1 Rhodospirillales bacterium
AGCCCCTCCCTCGCTTCCGCCTGAAGGCGGGACTCTGGCGAAGAGGTCTGTGGGAGTGTGGGGACAGGCACCGTTTGCGCGGCGAACCGATTCCCCGTGTGCGCGCCATCGGCGCCGCCGGCTGCGCCGATTAGGGTGGACGGTGAATGTTCCACCATTTCTTCCCTGGCGCGCCCGGCGAAATGAAAGCTCTGGAGCCCGCCGTCCCCGGCGGTGGCGAAACGATCAGCCGCCACGGCACGCATTTCACCACGGGCGGGGACGCCCGGCTCCATTTCCTCCGTTTCGCACCCGGCGAATAGGGGACAGGCAGGCGACAACCGCAAGGCCAGAGTCCCGCAAGCCTGCAAGGGCCTTCAGGCCCGACTGGCCAATCGATCCGCCTGTTATCTTTCGGCAAACGCTCGCCGATACGCTTCGGGTGATCAAAACCGGCCTACGCGCCGGTCTCGTCGAGCGCGCCGGCGTAGACGACGCGGCGGACCTTCATGGTGGAGGTTCGTTCCAGCGGTTCCGTGCGGATGTCCACCTTGCGGGGGAGCTTGTAGTCGGCGAGTTGCTCGTGGCAGAGCCGCATGACCTCGTCGCGGACCCGTTCGCCGATCCGCGCCTGGCTCAGCCGCTCCCGATGGCTGTGCTCCTGGTCGAGCCCCGCCTGCCGCTTCCTGCGCCGGGCTTCCATGGCCGCGCGCCACCGGGCGGCCATGGCCGCGCCCCATTTGGCGGCAACCATCTCGCTCTGCATGACCGTCAGCGCCTCCTCGTCGGGAACGATGATCGCGCCCACCCGCTCGCCCGTTTCGCCCGCCACGTGGTAGCCGAGGACGATCACGTCCTTGACGAGGGGGCAGCGCTCGATCACTTGCTCGATCTCCTCCGGGTAGATGTTCTTGCCCTCGCGGTTGACGATCAGCGCCTTGCGCCTGCCGCAGATCGTCAGGTTGCCGAGGGTATCGACCCGCGCGAGGTCGCCGGTGTGCAGATAGCCTTCGGGATCGATGACCTCGTCCGTGGCTTCGGGGTTCTTGAAATACCCCTTCATCACATTGGGGCCGCGGACGCACAACTCCCCTGCACCCGTTGCGTCGGGCTCGATCAGCTTGTATTCCATGTTGTCGAGCACGTTTCCGACCGTGCCGATGAGGTAGCTGCCCAGTTTCGGGTAGGCGACGCCGGGTGCGCATTCAGTCAGGCCGTAGCCCTCCAGCACGGGTATGCCGAGCCTCTGAAAGCCCCGCAGGACATTGTGCGGGGTCGGAGCCCCCCCGATGCCAATCAGGCGCAACCGGCCGCCGAACGTGGCCCGGACTTTGCGCGCCACCACGGCTCGCAACCCCAGGGCCATCAGGGTGCGCGCCGCCCGGTTGCGCTTGAGCTGCTCGGTGATGCGCGCGTGAAGCTTCTCGGCCAGCAGGGGAACCGCCAGCAGGATCGTGGGCCGCAGCACCCGCATGTCCTCGGTGATGGTCTTGACCGAGCGGACGAAGCTGCAACATCCGCCCAGGCTGAGCGGCAGCATGAAGTTGGCGGTGAAGGAGAAGGAGTGGAACAAGGGGAGGATGTTGAGGAAATTGTCGGAGGCGTAGAACCCGACCTGCCGCACGGAGGCCTCGACGTTGGAGGTGAAGTTGCCGTGCGACAGCATCGCCCCCTTGGGTCTGCCAGTCGTGCCGGAGGTATAGAGGATCGAGGCGATCGAGTCGATCGTGGGCCGGTGTTGGTCGAACCAGGTGCGCGCCGCCCCGCGGGCGTCTTCCAGCCGATCGAGCAGTGTCTCGTAGACGTCCTGCGCACAGTCCTTCATTTCCGCGGCCAGCGTGGCGCCCGCGCCGACCCAGACGCAGGCCCGCATGTGCGGCAGTTGGCCCAGCACCTGTTCGATCGTCGCCTGCTGTCTGGCTCCGGCAAAGATCGCGACGGACTCGGAGTCGCGCAGGATATGCAGCGTCTCCTGCGGACGCAGCTTGGGATCGAGCGGCACGACCGCCACGCCCGAGCCGGCGAGTGCCAGGTAGATCTCCTGCCACTCGGGGCCGTTGTCCAGCATCAGGGCCACCTGCTGGCGCCCCGGCGCGATGCCGAGTTCATGCACGATGGCTGCGGCCCGGATCACGCGGTCGCGCAGTGCGGCGTAATTGCGTGCCACCCAGGCATTTCCCTGGTGGAACTGCTGCGCGATGCGCTCAGGCGTGCGCTCGGCCGCCTCGTCGAGAAAGTCGCGGATGGTTTTCATGGCCTTGGCTAGTTGGCGATCCGGCTGCAAGCCGCCTCGTCGGCAGGCATTGTAGCATAAGCCTTGGCGTTCGGGCTTTCAATTTAGGTGTGACTAGGTAATCGGTTAGCGCCCCGCACGGCTTCGCCGCGAACAAACCATCTGGTAACTGTGACAAAATGTCCAAGTTATAGGCAAGCGACGGTTAGCGACCGGGGGGGGCAATGCATGCGCATCGAGAGGCGGGCAAAATGTGAAAGGCGTGCCTTTTCGTTGACGACGGGGCTGAAGCCCCTCCCTCGCTTCCGCCTGAAGGGTCTGTTGTTATATTGCCGGCGCATATTAATCTGGAACTCAGGAATTGCATGATTTTGGCGCATTTTCCTTTTTTCCTGAGTTCCTGATTCAAGGACTGCGAATACATCAACACTCCCTGAAGGCGGGACTCCGGCACGTTGGCATCGGAGACACCCGCAAGGCCAGAGTACCGGCTTTAGCCGGAAGCCTGCAAGGG
>JAVEYE010000467.1:0-2721 GCA_034003665.1 Rhodospirillales bacterium
GGCCCGACGGCGCCTTCGTCTTCGTTTCGTCGCAAAGCGCCCTGGGCTATGCGGCCGACGAACTGATCGGCCTGCGTCCGGGCGAATTGGTGCTCGACGCCGCGGCCTATCGGCCGTTTCCGTTCGAAAGCGACCAGCCGCTCGACGGCGTCGAACTGTGGATGCGCCGCAGCGACGACACGCTGGCCTGCGTTGCCGTGTCGTGCCGACCGTTGCATTCCGCCGATGGCGCCTGGCTGGGCGCGCGCGGCATTTGTCGCGACATCACGCGCGAGCGCGAGCGCGAGGCGGCGCTGATGCGGGCCCGTCACCGCGAGCAGATCCTTCACTACGTCGTCCAGGCGATCCGCAACGAAGTGGAGCCGGAAAACATGCTGACCGCGGCGGCCGGGGCGGCCGCGCGGGCCCTGGGCGCGTCCGGATGCCGGATCTTTCGGATGACGGCGCCCGGCGTCTATAGGCTGGCCGCCGAATTCGGCGAAATCGAGGGGCTGGCCTCCGCCGATATGGACGCTATCCTGGCCGATATCGACGATTCCGACGTCACGCTGGAGCGGACGATCGGCCCGTGGCGCGTTCTCGGGGCGGTGACGGATTATCGCGCCGCCGTCAACGGCGGCGTCTGCCTGTGCAAGGCGGATGGCCTGGCGGACTGGAGCGAGGATGAGCGTCTTCTGGTGGGCGACATCGCCGACCAGTTGGGCATCGCCATCGAGCAGATCAATAATCACGAGCGGATCGTCCGCCTGTCCCGCACGGACGCCCTGACCGGCCTGCTCAACCGCCGGGCGTTCTACGACGAGGAGATGCCCCGGCGGCTGCGTCGTCTGGAACATGCCCAGGGCGGGGCGGCGCTTTATTACGTCGATCTCGACAACTTCAAGGCGGTCAACGACCGGCACGGTCATCAGCACGGCGACGAGGCGTTGGTGGCGTTGCGCGATATGTTGCTCGAACACTCGCGGCCGGGCGACATGATCGCGCGCATCGGCGGCGACGAATTCGTCATGTGGCTTGACGGCATCGGCCCCGAGGTGGCGGAAAGCCGGGCCCAACGGCTGATCGAGGCGAGCGAGCGGCTGCACCGCTTTTCCGAGGGACTGGAGCATCCGCTCGGCATTTCGGTCGGGGTCGCCGTCTACGATCCGGCGGCGAAGGAAAGTCTCGACGAACTGCTTGCTCGGGCCGATGTGGCAATGTATTCGGTCAAACGGCGGGGCAAGGGCGGATTCGAAATGGCGGCCTCGCCCGGAAAACGGAGTTAGGACATCGTCGGCCCATAAGGACGAGGGCGGCGCTTGATGCGCCGGTTTTTGACGAAGGTGGTCGGTCAGAAGAACATCACCTACGAAGACGCCAAACGGATGGCGAGCGACAAGGACCCGGCGGTGCGCCAGGCCCTGGCGGCGCGTTCCGACGTCATGCCCGAGGTGCTTTTCTTCCTGGCCGGAGACCCGTCGCCGCAGGTTCGCCAAGCCCTGGCCGGAAACGAGGCGACGCCGCGCAAGGCCGATCTCAAGCTGGCCGCGGACAGCGACGATTCGGTGCGTTCCCGGCTGGCTGCCAAGATTGCCGGCATCCTTCCCGGCTTGAGCGAGGCCGAGGCCCGCAAACTGGGCCATCTGACCTACGATGCGCTGGATCTTTTGGCGCGCGATCAGCTTGTCCGGGTCCGGTGCATCGTTG
Organism: Rhodospirillales bacterium; assembly: GCA_034003665.1. GTDB lineage: Bacteria > Pseudomonadota > Alphaproteobacteria > Rhodospirillales > Shumkoniaceae > Shumkonia. The sequence goes on from JAVEYE010000467.1 coordinate 1,687, forward strand.
CCGAAGCGCTGAAGGATGTGGCTCACGCCCCACCCGACATGATCAAGCGGCTGGCCCGCGATTCGGAAATCGTCGTCGCCGGACCCATCCTCGAAAACTCGCCCGTCCTTACGGACGAGGATCTGATGGCCATCGTTTCTGACTCGCCGGTCAAGGGAGCTCTGGCGGCCATCGCGCGGCGCGACCAGCTGGCCGACGCGGTGGCCGACGCGGTGGCCAGGACCGGTGATGTCGAGGCGGTCGGCGTGCTGCTCTCCAATTCCAGCGCTCAGATCCGCGAGGATACGCTGGACTGGATCCTCGAGCGCGCACCGGCGGTGGAGGTTTGGCACGGACCGCTGGTCGGCCGGCCGGGATTAACGACGGGCGCGGCGCTCCGCATCGCCCGCTTCGTCGCCGACAGTCTGCTCAAGACTCTCATGGAGCGCGAGGACTTCGACACGAAAACCTTCGCCTTGGTACGCGCCGAAGTGGGGCGTCGCCTCGATTCGCCGGAACGCGCGAACGGACGGGGTGCCGCCGCCGGTCGGGCGGCCGACGGCGGCGAGGCGGCCTCGCCGCGATGGAAAAGGACGTTCCTCGAGACCAGCAACCCGCTCGATGCCGCGCTCAGCCTCAAGCAGGCCGGATGCCTGGACTCCCTCGTGGTCCTCGACGCACTGGGCGAAGGCGAGGACGGTTTCGTGCTGGCCGCGATGGCGGTGCTGGCCGATGTTCCCTTTTCTGTCGCCCGTACGATCGTCGACATGCAGAGCGCAAAAGGAATGGTGGCGCTGGCCTGGAAGGCCGGCGTCGCCGGACGTCTGCTTGCCCCCCTCCAGAACAGGCTCTGCCGGATCCCGCCGGGAGACATCCTCAAGCCGACCCCCTCCGGCGAGTTTCCTCTGTCCGCCGACGAAATGGCTTGGCAGCTGGAATTCTTCAACCAGATCGCCGGCAAGGGCTGAGCGGCTCTGCCTTACTCTGGAACGATCAGCGTCCCAGCGCCGTGGTCGGTGAAGATCTCCAGCAGGATGGCGTGCGGCTCCCGGCCGG
>JAVEYE010000468.1:0-2714 GCA_034003665.1 Rhodospirillales bacterium
GAAAACGCTATTCTGGTGCCGCACGGTGTTGCTCCGCTTTCGTGTCCGGGAACGTCGCCAAACGCTCGAACACGAGTAGAATCAACACCGTGCGCTCAGTCCACCAAAATTAAACCGGACAGCCGTGCAACAAGTGCGGGCATGACGACTCAGGCCGGGAAAGCTACTGGCTGACCCAGACGATGCGGGCGATCCATTCGATGTCCTCGACGTTGAGGACGCGGTCGCCGTGGACCGGGTTGAACGACTGCAGCTCGACCTTGCGGGCCGTCCGGCGGCGCAGTTCCTTGGCCATCACCTCGCCGCCCAGGGTTTTCACGACCACCCGGTCGCCGCGCCGCACGCTGGCCGTCGGCGACACGATGACGACGTCGCCGTCGCGGTAGGCCGGTTCCATGCTGTCGCCGGCGATTTCCAGGGCGTAGGCGTGGGGATCGCCGACGTCGGGGAAGGGGATCTCGTCCCAGCCGCCGCCCGTCGGATAGCCGGCGTCGTCGAAATAGCCGTCGGTGCCGGCCTGCGCCAGGCCGATCAGCGGAATGTTGCGAAAGACGCCGCCCTCCGGCCCCTCTTCCATGTAGGAGACGAACTCGCCGAGGGTGGCCCCGGTGGCGGCCAGGATCTTCGCCACGCTTTCCGTGCTGGGCCAGCGCAGCTTGCCCTCGCGGGTCTGCCGCTTGCTCTTGTTGAAGGTGGTGGGGTCGAGTCCGGCCCGCCTGGCCAAGCCCGACGCGGAAAAACCATGTTCCTGGGCGAGTCGATCGATCGCCCGCCACACCTGTGCATGTTTGAGCATGGGAACATGGTCATATCCCCAAGGTTTTTTTGCAATAGGAACATCGGCCATTGACCCAGACAAAAAAAGAATATATACCTAGTTTAGATCGTAATGCTGATATCAGGAGGCGGGAGCGCGATGCCGAGGTTCCGCTATGTTCCCAGGGCGGCGTCCGCGGCGCCCAGCGTGCCGTTCGCCGACGCCGAGGAGGCCTGGTTCTGGTTCGTCCGGTGCCATCGGGTCCGCCGGGCGGGGGCGCGGTTGTCCGGTGGGTCGGCCGACACCACCCGGCCCTGCGATCCCGACGACATCTATCGCGCCGTCCGGTCTCTGGCGCGGGCCGGCCGCATCGGCAAGGACCACCTTCGCGTGCTGTCCCACTACGGCCTGCGCGAGAGGCCGCCCGACCCGCGCCGCCCCGGTGAATTCGGGGCGGCCCGCCTGTGGGCGGATTCCCTCGACGGCCTGGCCGCCGTCCTGCGGGGAAAGGGCATCGTGCCTTGAGCCTGGCGGGCGACGGAACGGCGGGCCGGGGACGACGCGCCCTGGTGGCCTTTTCCGGAAACGCCGGCCTGCCGTGGCTGCGCCTGCTGAAGAGGGGGTTCCGCCATTGTTTCGTCGCGCTTGAATGCGGCGACCGCTGGGTGGTGGTCGATCCGCTGTCCCACTACACCCATGTCGAGGTTTACGGCGGCATCGGTGCGGCGCGGCTGGCCGCCCTTTTGCGCGCCGGCGGCTTGACGGTCGTGGAAACCGTGGTCGGCCGCCCGCCCCGCCGTGCCGCCCCGTGGCGGCCCCATTCGTGCGTCGAGGTGGTGGTCCGGCTGTTGGAACTGCGCGCCCCCGGGGTGTTCACGCCCTGGCAGCTCTATTGTCACATAATAGGAAAAAAAACTTGACATAGGCGGCCAATCGGCGTACAAACGGATCTGCGGACGGGAAAGCCATGTCCGCCGACCGCCGCCCCCTCGGGCGGCGGTTTTTGTTGTCCCGCAAAGCACAGGAGGACATCGGCCATGGGTGGACTGTTCGGTTCGGTTCCGGCGCCGCCGCCGCCCCCGCCGCCGGAGCCGGTGGACGACACGGCGGCCCGGCAGCGCCGCGAAAGGATCGAGGCGCTGGTGCGCCGCCGCCGCGGGCGGGAGGCCACCGTCGCCACCTCGTCCCGCGGCCTGCTGGAGGCGGCCGATTGGGTGCCACGGCGCAAGTCCCTGCTGGGAGAATGACATGGGCGAGCTCGACCCCAAGACCCTGATCGCGCGCTTCCGCCGCGCCAAGGCGCGCCGCGCCGTGTGGGAGGCCCATTGGCAGGAGTGCTATGACTTCGCCCTGCCGCAGCGCGGCGGCGGTTTCGTGCAGACGATCGCGGCCGGGGCCAAGCGCACGGACAGGCTGTTCGACGGCACGGCGCCGGACGCCGTCGACCAGTTGGCCGCCAGCCTGCTGGGCCAACTGACGCCGCCGTGGGCGCGCTGGTTCGGCTTCGACGTCGGCAAGGACGCCGCGCCGGAGGACCAGGCCGCGCTTGCGGCCGAGCTGGAGCGCGCCGAAACCATCCTGCAATCCCATTTCGACCGCGCCAACTTCGCCGTCGAGATGCACCAGTGCTTCCTCGACCTGGTGACGGCGGGCACCGCGTCCCTGCTGTTCGAGGAGGCGCCGCCCGGCGAGCCGTCGGCCTTCCGGTTCACCGCCGTGCCGTTGGCCCAGGTGGTGCTGGAGGAGGGGGCGGCGGGGCGCCTGGACACCAGCTTCCGGCGCAGCGAGATGACCCTGGCGCAGTTGCGCGACCGCTTCGCCGGGGCGGCGATCCCCGACGCCGTGGCCGAGCGCCTGGGCAGGGACCCCGAGGCGCGGGCCGCGGTGATCGAGGCGGTGGTGCCCGACGGCGGCGGCTATGCCTATCTGGCGGCGCTGGACGCCGACCCGGCCCCGG
>JAVEYE010000469.1:0-2702 GCA_034003665.1 Rhodospirillales bacterium
CATGAACGCCTCGTTTTCGAGGATGAAGTCCGGCAGGGGCTGCGTCTTCCCAGCCAGCTTCTGCGGGTATTCCAAGGTGCATTTCAGGATGAACCATGCCACCGGGTTGATGTCCACGGCGGTCGCCTCGCAGCCGAGACGCATGGCTTCGAGCGGAATCGCGCCACCACCCGCGAACGGGTCAAGCACCTTCGGGGCTCTACCGCCGTACGCCTTCCTGATTTCCGCACGGAACCAGTCCAGATCGGCCTTGTTTTCGGTTTCGCGTCCCCAGTGCAGAATGCCGCCTTCGGTCTCTTCCTTTTCACGCTCGACGATGCTGCCGTCGGGCATCTTCTTGCGTTCGATTTTCTTGACCAGTTTGCCGCCGATTTTCTCGCACAGCGCCTTCCGTCCCTCAGGGGTGCCGGGATCGGGCAACAGCGTGGCGATGAGCGCGGCCCGGCACGCGGCCAGCGGCCGTCGCGCGGGCCAGATGTGCAACGTCGAGATATGCCCATGCCGAACGTTCTTCTCGTGGACGGAATCCAGCGAAGCCTGCTTCAGCGGGAAGGCATGTTCAATAAGGCGAGAGTCCCACGGCATGCCGTGGTCCACGGCGTGCCGTGGACGTATGGATGGAGGGGGCGTGGGTGCATCGGTGTTCATTGCGGTTGTCACTTTCTGGGGTCGGGGTCCCATGTGCCGTGCAGGAGCTGGTGGTGCTTCTTGGCGAGAAAATCGGCATGCCCGACGTCATCGCCGTCTCCAGTCGCCAGCGCGGCCTGGAAAACGCGGTCGGCGAGGTCGCGCCTGCCGGAGCGTACGGCGGCGTCCGCCAGCAGGATGATCCGCTTCCACGTCCGCGATCCCATTTCCGTGGCGAGGGACTCGAACGTTTCGAAACGATTCTGCTCGGCCGCGACCTGGCCGATCAGCGTCAACGCGTCCTCGGCATCATGATCCAAATCAAGCGCCGTCAGGGCCTGCATTCTCTCTTTCAAATAGGCCAGGCACAAATCGCCGTCCTCTCGGGACAGCGATGCGAAGAAACCGTCCGTGTTTTCGAAGGTGAAGCCGTGGTCCTCGAAGATGAGCAGGTCAAGCAGGTCTGGCAGGAAGACATCCGGCGGGATCCCGGCCTTTTCGCACGGAAGCGCGAGGTAGTCCTTGAACGCGAATTCGAAGCTCATGCCGATGTAGCCGAAGGAATCATCCGCGATCTCGGCAAGCTCAAGCGTCACCGTCATTATGCCGCGCAGGCATGCGAGCGCTTCCGCGAACTTGCCTGTTTTGGCGAGCTTGGAGGCGGAAGCCGTTTCGCCGTCCAGTTTCCGGGCAAGGCTCCGGGAATCATCCTCCTCGTAATACCGCCGCCAGTTGAACTGGCTTCGAAGCCTCTGGTAATAGGGTTCGGGCGAAACGGGAAAAGCGCCCCATCTGCCGAACAACGCCGCTTCGTACAGTCGGTTTTCCGGGAGCACGCGCATCGGCTCCGACAGTTCGTATGATCGCTCGTTGTGCTTGATGATCCGGCCATGAGCACGGCGTTGTTCCGCCTTTGCCAATGCCGGCGGAATGGCCGCTAGGATATCCGAGAGACCAAGCCCCGCTTGCTTGAGGCGCTGCTGCAAATCGCGCAGATGGCTGAGCTTGCGCCTGGTGTCGTCAGACCAGGAGAACCCGCGTCGCGTCGACCGGAGATCGTCGGCGAGCCCGTTAAGGTCGCCATCGAAATCCTCATCGGACAGCAGCGCATACCACACATCCCAATACGAGAACGGCACGTCGGTTCCGTCTTTCGCCGCAAGGTGGAGCGCGATGTCCGTCGCAACGGGAACGGGCCTCACGGCATGCCGTGAGGCTGTTGATATTGATGAGGAAACGGTGGTCATAGGTAGATGATCTCCTTTTCCGGGGTGGCTTCGTGGAGGATGCAGGCGAGCATGCCGTCGGGGTTGAGATGGCCGATCACCGCGCGGACGCAGTGGGCCAGCACATATTGGTTGCACCACACGGCGCGCCGGGCGCTGGGGGCTTCGAGGGCGGGGTCGAAGGGCGAGAGCACCAAAAGCCTACCCTCCTCAATGGCAACACGGCATGCCGTGTTGCTCTGGATGGTGTCCAGCCCCCACGGCTGCACCCGGATCATGGGGCGCTTATGGGTTAGCCCGGCATTGAAAACGGCGAGTTCCATGGGCGAGAGAAAGCCCGACATGAGGACTTCACCGGGCTTGATCGGCAGAATTCCGTGCAGGTAATCCTGCCCACGCGAGGCGAGGAAACCAACCTTGGGCATGTTCAGAAGTGCTTTGTTCCCAAGAAACTGCGGTTCGCCGCAGTTCATTACGGCATCGTAGTTGAGCGGATTGTCGCGGATGTAGCGCCGAATATTCGCGCGGGCGGCATCGTCGCGGGCTCGGACTTCGTAGAAACGGCTTTGCCACACGCTTTGGCCCAGAGCCTTCGAAACGGCGGCCTTGTAGGAACGCACGATGGTGGGCACGGAGCCGGCCACCGGCTTGCCGAAGTCCTCACGACGTGCCGTGTGGCCATTGATGTCCCAGTCCGCAGTTGTGAGTTGAAGGAGGCCATGCACATGGTTGGGCATCACGACGTGTTCATCCACAACGGCGCGCGGGAAATGCGCTGAAATTTCGAGCCAAAACCGTTCGGCAATCTGTCCGGCGGCATTGAGACTCATACGTCCATTGACCACTGTG
>JAVEYE010000470.1:0-2696 GCA_034003665.1 Rhodospirillales bacterium
GGGTCTCGACATGCCCTCCATTCAGACCGATGGCGTTCATCTCTATTACGAAGTGACTGGAGACGGCCCACCGGTCATCTTCGTCCATGAGTTCGGCGGCGATCATCGAAGCTGGGAACCCCAGGTCCGCTACCTGTCGCGTTTCTTCACCTGCATCACCTTCAACGCCCGGGGCTACCCGCCGTCGGACGTGCCCGAAGACCCGGCAGCCTACAGCCAGGAGATCTTCACCCGCGATATCGCCGCCGTGCTCGGTGCGCTCGACATCAAGCAAGCCCATGTCGTTGGCCTTTCCATGGGCAGCGTCAGCACCCTCGATTTCGCCATCCGCTTCCCCACTATGGCCCGCTCGATCGTGTTGTGCGGGTGCGGCTACGGCTCGGTGGCCGAGCAGCGTCCCGCTTGGCTGGCCGGAAATGCCGCGATGGCCGAGGCCATCGAGCGGGATGCGGCGGCGACTGCCGAGGCCTATGCCGCCGGGGCCACCCGGGTGCAGTTCCGCGAGAAGGACCCCCGCGGCTGGGGCGAATTCCTGGCCGGCCTCAAGGCGTTGTCGCCGAAGGGAGCCGCCCTGACGCTCAAGGGCGTGCAGGCGGCGCGGCCATCCCTTTTCGATCTGGAAAGTAAATTGCGGGCGCTGGACATGCCAACCCTTGTCGTCGTCGGTGACGAGGACGAACCGGCCCTCGAACCGGCCCTTTTCCTCAAGCGCCGCATCCGCGGGGCCGGTCTCTGGGTTTTCCCGAAAACCGGTCACGCGGTGAATGCCGAGGAACCGGCCCTCTTCAATCAGGCCCTGTTGGCATTCTTCACCGCCGTCGAGAACGGTCGGTGGCCCGATCGCCATCCAGATGCCTTGCCGTTGAAATAGCGAGACGCGGCCCGGGACGCTGACGCGGCGATTTCCGGCTACCGGGGCGACAGACGGTCCGCCAGGAAGGCGTCGACCTGGATGCGGGTGGGAATCCCGCTACGACCCCCGAACCGTGTGCATTTCAAGGCCGCCGCCGCGCTGGCGAAGGAAACGGCGGCCTCGGCATCCCGCCCTTCGGCCAGGGCGACCGCGAGGGCGCCGTGGAAGACGTCGCCGGCGCCCGTGGTGTCGAGTGCATTGATCGCAAAGGCAGGAACGCGACGAACCGCGCCGTTGTCCATCATCATGCAGCCGTCGGCGCCGAGTGTGACGCACACCCACCCGGCCATCTGGTCCGCCGCCATACGCAGACCCGCTTCGGGATCGGCCATGCCACTGAATTGCTGCAGGCCGCCCTGCGAAAATGCGACATGGCTGGCCAGAGGAGCTAGAACCTTTACGGCCACGTCGGGCGTGGTGTCGCCGTCGAGAACGGCGATTCGTGAATCCTGCCGGGCTCGCCGGAGAACAGCTTCGGCTCCGGCGATCCAGCGGCAGTCGCAGAGCACGGCATCCGCCTCTTTTACGCGGGCCAACGGCAACCATTTCGGATCCACGTCGAGGACGGGGTCGGCGAAGTTCACGGTCAGGCGCTCGCCGGAAGCGTCTACCAGAACCGCCGACAGCCCGGAACGCGCATCTGGCACCCGTCGGATATTCCCGACGTCGATGCCGAATCCGGCCAGTTCGGCGATGATCTGCTCGCCCGTTCGGTCATTGCCCACCCGCGCCCACAAGGCCGTTCGGGCGCCCATCGCCGCCGCGGCCACAGCCGCCGTCGAGGCCGGGCCGCCACCGATCGAGCGGTAGTCGCCGGCGAAGTACTTTCCGGGTCGAGTCGGGATCTCATCGAGGGCGAAGATTTCGTCCAAGACTGCGATTCCGACGCAGATGACCGAGACCATCCTCTATCCTTTCCCATCCCTGGTCGCGGCGGAGCGTTCGATGCCCGCCGCGATGAACCGCCTGGCCCGCCCGGCCAAGTCGGCGCTGTCCGTCCACAAATCCCGCCAAACGGCCAGGCGGTTGGAAAGGTTCGGATCGACGACCGCCGAGGAGAAACTTTCGAGCGCGATGGGACCGTCGTAGCGGATCGCCGCCAGGGCTCCAAAGATGGCGTCGAAATCGACGCTCCCTGTGCCCAGATAGCCGCGATGGCTTTCGCCGATATGAAGGTGGAACAGCCGGGGGCCGCACGCGCGGATGGCGGCGGCCGGGTTGTCTTCCTCGATGTTCATGTGGAAGGTGTCCAGGTGGACGCCGACGTTATCCGCCCCGATCGCCGACACCAGCTCAAGCGCCTGTTGGGCGGTGTTGACGAGGGCATTCTCGTAGCGATTGACCGCCTCCAGAGCGAGAACGAGGCCGGCGTGCCGCGCCCTATCGGCCACCCGAGCCAACACTTCCACGGCGCGGGCCCTGCCGGCGACCGAGACCGGGCTTTCGTACTTGCCGAGCGCCGAATGAAGCACGCCGGAGATCTGGAACGCGCCCAGATCGCGCGCCACCGCGACCGCATCGTTCAACAACGCCTCACCGCGCCGGACCGTTTCGGAATCGTCGTCGGCAATGTTGGTGTCAAAACCGAGCGCCAGCCCGCCGGCCGCCTTGAGGTCATGGCTTTCCAGCAGGCGTAGCGTGGCCGGGACATCGATGGCGTCGGGGCGGCGCAGCGGAATCTCGATGAAATCGAAACCGGACCCGGCGACGCCGACGACGGCGCGTCGCGCTTGTTCGGTGGTCCAGCCGCCCGCCCATACCAGGGCGTGACATCCAAGCCTGT
>JAVEYE010000471.1:0-2673 GCA_034003665.1 Rhodospirillales bacterium
AGGGTCAGGACGGCCGTCAGCTTCTGCATTTCATTCGCCGCGGTTTCCCGCGCCAGATCCTGCGCGCCGCGCACCGCCGTCAGGATCCAGTCCTCCAGCATGTCCGCGTCGCCCGGCTGGATCGCCTTCGGGTCGATCCGGATGGCGGTGATGTTGCCGTCGCCGGAGATCTTGACCGTCACCGCGCCGCAGACGCTGGTGTGTTCCAGCTCCAGCGCCGCCAGCGACTCCTGCGCCTTGGCCATGTTTTTCTGCATGTCCGCGGCCTGCTTCATCATCTTCATGATATTCGCCATCTGCTGCTCCTATTCCCGGACGTCGAACACGTCGCCGCCGAACAGCTCCGCCGTCTTCTTGACGATCGGATCGTCGGCCAAATTGCGTTTTTTGCCCGCCGGCGCCTTGGCCGGCGTTTCCTGCGCTTTCGGCGCGGGTGCGGGCGGCGGCGGCTGCGGCTCGGCCTCGGCCTGGGGCCGTTCCTCGATCGCAAATTTCACCCCCACGGTCCGCTTCAGCTCGTGTCCGAGGGCCTTCTCGATCGCCAACCGCGTGCGGGAGGTGTCCACCTGCTTGAGGTGCCCGCTGAATTCCGGATCGAACCCGAGGATGACGTGGTCGCCCTCCACCCGCAGCGGCTCGGCTTCCTTCAGGTAGGGCGCGGCCAGTTGCGCCGTTTCGGAAATCACCCCCAGCAGCGCCGGCCAGCGGCTCTTGAGGTGGGCGGCTTCGTCGTGGCCCGGGCGCTTGCCGTGGGCCGGAGGCGGAGGCGCCGCCGCGCGCGCCGGAGGAGTGTAGGTGCCGGCGGACGGCGCCGGCGCGCCGCCATCCGCCGAACTCGCCTGGATCTGCGCGATCAGCTCGTCGAGGCTGACCACCGTGGCCGCGCGCGCCGCCTTCAGCAGCGCCACCTCCACCACCGTGCGGCGGGAGAGCGCGAAACGCGCCTGGTTCGCCGCCTCGGTCAGGATTTCCACCACGCGCAGCAGCTTCTCGCCGTCGGCGAGCGCCGCCTGCGTCTTCAGGCCGTCGAGTTGCGCGGCCGTCAAATCAAACGAATCCGCCAGCTCCGGCGCGTGTTTCCACACCAGGACGTTGCGGAAATGCCCCAGCAGCTCCTGCACCAGGCGCTGCAGGTCGCGGCCGCCTTCGTCCAGTTCCGCCACGGTCTTCAGCGCCGCCGCGGCGTCGCCTTTCAGGACCGCCGTCGCGAGCTGGTCGATCGTCGTCCACGACACCAGCCCGAACGTGCCGAGCACGTCGGCCTCTTCGATCTTCTCGCCCTTGAAGGCGACGATCTGGTCCAGCGCCGACTCCGCGTCGCGCAGGCCGCCCTCCGCGCCGCGGGCGATCGCCAGCAGCGCTTCCTCGCTGATCTTCCACTTCTCCGCCTGGGCGATTTCCTTCAGCCGCCCGACGATCTCCTTCAGCCCGATGCGCCGCAGGTCGAACCGCTGGCAGCGCGAGAGGATGGTCGCCGGCACCTTGTGGACGTCCGTCGTGGCCAGCAGGAACTTCGCGTGCGGGGGCGGCTCTTCCAGCGTCTTGAGCAGGGCGTTGAAGGCGCCCGCGCTCAGCATGTGGACTTCGTCGATGATGTAGATCTTGTAGGGTCCCCGCGCCGGCGCGTAGCGCACGTTGTCGCGCAGGTCGCGCACCTGGTCGACGTTGTTGTTCGAGGCGCCGTCGATTTCGATCACGTCGAGGCTGTTGCCCGCGACGATCTCCTTGCAGGAATCGCACTTGTCGCAGGGGTCGGCGTTCTTCCCGCGCTTGGGACAATTCAGCGCCTTCGCGAGCAGGCGCGCGGTGGTCGTCTTGCCCGTGCCCCGCGGCCCCACGAACAGGTAGGCGTGCGCCACCCGGTTCGTCTGGATCGCGCGCGCGAGCGTCTGGATCACGTGGTCCTGGCCGACCACCTGCTCGAACTGCTGCGGGCGCCATTTGCGCGCCAAAACTTCGTATGACATGCTGTCCTCTCCGGCGGGTCACCGCGCCCGCGCCCCGTCCGAGCCGGCCGCCGCGAGCCAGGATTCCCACGGCACCCGGAAGGACCGCCATACCGTTGCTGCCTTCCGGCCCTGGCGGGGTTTTGGCGGCATCCGTCGCATGGGACCCAACCCGCGACGACCGGCCCGGACGGAGCCCGGAACCGCCCGCCGAAACCCGTCCCGGCGAGCGTTGGACAACCTAGCCCCCCCCGGAGGCGAACGCAATTCTTTTTGCCGCTCCGCGGCCGCTCAGGCGCGGCGGCGGCGGAAGCCCAACAGGCCGGCCAGGCCAGCGAGGGCCAGCGCGGTCGTGCCGGGCTCCGGAATCACCTGGACGCTGTTGAAAAATCCATCGTTGGCGGAATCGCCGCCCGCGTTGAAATTGTAGAGTTCGACGTGGTCGAAATTGGTCGCGGCGATCAAAAACGACCCGTTCAGGGTGGTCGTCGAACCGCCGGCGGGCGTGATGGCCACGGAGTAGGCCTGGGCGCCCGTCAGCGTGAACGCCACCTGCAGGCCGGCCGAGGTGAACGGTACGCCCGTGTCGGTCTGGGTGATCCAGTACATCTGGCCCGTGCCCGTGAAATAGTTGTTCGAGCCGCCTAGGAAGTAGAAGCTGAACCGCTCGGTGGTGCCAATGTCGCCGTAGGCCGTCAACGTGAAGCCGAACTGCCCGCCCGCCTCG
>JAVEYE010000472.1:0-2665 GCA_034003665.1 Rhodospirillales bacterium
CGCCCAGTTCATACGCAACGCGGTCCGCGGCGAGCCCATCGTTCTGAAAAGCGCCGGCACCCAGTGTTTCACGTTCTGTCATGTCGCCGACGCCGTGCAGGGCCTGCTGCTCACCTGCCTGAAGGGCGCCCCGGGGGAGGCCTACAACATTGCCGGGCCCGGCATGGCGATCACGCTCCGGGAACTGGCCGAACTGCTCGCCGCCCGCACCGGCACAACCGTGGCGTACGCGCAACCTGACGCGGTGGAATCCCGCGGTTTCTCCACCGCGGTCCACGCAGTCCTGGACGGCGGAAAGATCGCGAAACTCGGCTTCATTCCGCGATACGCGGTCGGGGACGGCGTCCTTCGCACGGTGGCGATTTTGCGGGCGGAAGACCCGCGGCATGCGCCGGAACCAACGGCGCCGTAAAGGAACGCGTGCAGGGCAAGGGTTACGACGAACGGACGCTGAAGACGCTCCAGGCCATTCTACTCAAGATGCTGGAGGACTTCGACGCGCTCTGCGAGCGGCACGGGATCGATTATTTCATCGTCGGAGGCACCGCGCTCGGTGCCGTACGGCACGGGGGCATGATCCCCTGGGACGACGACATCGACGTCGGCATGAACCGCGAGGCGTACGACGCGTTTCAGAGGGTGCGCGACCCCGCGTTCAATGACCGGTATGTCCTGCTCAATCCCGAAACCGACTCCCGCTGCCCGTTCCCCTCCACCCGCTGGCAGCTGCGCGGAACCGTCTTCCGGGAGACGTGCTACCGGGATGTCCCGCTGCCGCTCGGCATTTTCCTGGATGTCTATTGCTTCGACAGGATCCCGGACGACCCGGCCGCCATGCGGCGCCAGGCCTGGACGGCCTGGGGCTGGGGAAAGCTGTTCGTCCTGCGCCAGGTCAAGCAGCCGGCGCTATACTTCGGCGGCGCCCGGGCGGCCGTGGCCCGCTTGGGCTGCCAGCTCGGCCATGCGGTGCTCGCGGGGTTGCACGTCTCTCCCCGCGCCCTGTACCGGCAAGCCTCCGCGGCCGCGCGCAGGCACCGGGCCGATGCAGCCGGACGGATCGCCTTCCTCTTCGATCCACGCCCCTTCACAAGCATGGTCCGCGTGGAGGACATCTACCCCACCCGGAGGATCGAGTTCCACGGCATGCGGGTCAAGGGTCCCAACCGCATCGAAGCCTATCTCTCCCGGCGCTACGGCGACTACCTGCGCGTCCCCCCCGTCAACCAACGTCATCAGCATCCGCCCCAGGAACTGGACTTCGGACCCTACGCGGCCGCGGGCGACAACCGGCCGGAAGCCTCCCCATGCGTACAGCAGGGCTAGTCCACGCCATCCGACGGACCATGGCCCCGCCGGACGGCGGGACCCTCCGCGCCACCTACGCATGGACGTTCGCGTCCGGCACCCTGTATGCCGGCAGCACGTTCCTGATGCTGATGGCCATCGGCCATTGCCTCGGAGCCTACGCGGGCGGGGTCTTCAGCATCGCCCTGGCGGCCGCCCAGCAGTTGCTGACCCTCGGAACCTTCAGCGCCCGGACCTACCAGGTCTCCGACCTGCACGAGAAATACTCCTTCGCAGACTACCTGACCTCGCGCGTCCTGACCGTGGGCATGATGCTCTGTGCAGGCGCCGTCTGGGTGACGTTTGGAGGGTTTTCACACGACAAGGCCATGGCCTTTCTGCTGTTGCTGCTGCTCAAGGCGGCGGAGGCGCTTGCGGACGTGCTGGAGGGCCGCTACCAGCAGAAACAGCGGATGGACACCGCGTGCCGGGGCGTTTTCGCCAAAACCCTGCTGGCCCTGCTGGCCTTTTTCCTGGTCCTGTGGCGGGGCCGCTCCCTGCCCGCGGCCCTGGGAGCGATGTTTCTGGCCTACCTCGGGGGCCTCGTCGCGGTCGACGGCGCCCTGGTCGGGCTCTTTGCCCGGGTCTCCCTGCGGTTCCGCAGGCGCACCCAGCTCGCCCTGCTGGCCGCGTGTTTCCCCATGTTCCTGAACGCGTTCCTGATGATGTTTGTCAACAATGCTCCCAAGTATGCCCTGGACACCTTTCGTGACGAGAAGGCGGTGACGCACTACAGCGCGCTGTTCATGGCCTCGTTCGTCGTCTCCCTGTTCTCGATGTTCCTCTTGAAACCCATGCTCACCCGCTTCTCCCTGGCCTATCTCGAACCGGGGAAGGCGCGCTTCCTCTCCCTCCTGCGCGCCCAGCTGCGCTGGGTCGGAGGCATTGCGCTGTTTTGCGTCGGCGCCGCCTACCTCGTCGGAATCCCGGTCCTTTCGGCTGGATTCGGCCTGGACCTTTCACCGTATCGGACCGAACTGTGCCTGCTGATGATCGGCGGGGCGCTGATGGCCTTCGCACAGGTCTTCCAGTCCGTGCTCGTGATCATCCGGCGCCAGGCGGGCTGCCTGTTCGCCATCGCGGCCACCGCCACGGTCGCGTTCCGAACCGCGTCGCCGCTTGTGCGATCCCACGGCCTCGCCGGCGCGGCCTGGAGTTACTGCGCCTCCATGGCCGTCCTCGCGACGATCAGCCTGAGCCTGGCGCTGGTGTTTCTCCGACGCGACCGCAGGCACCGCGCAAGGACCGCTTGACGGGTGAACCTTAATTCCGTATTGTGAACAGCCATTCATGAATTCCGGAGATCCACCTGTCCAGGGCC
>JAVEYE010000473.1:0-2661 GCA_034003665.1 Rhodospirillales bacterium
ACAACGCTGCCGCCCATGGTGGACGAGAGCGAGATCTTGCGGACGAACGTGCCTTTCGCGCCCGACGGACGGGCTATCACGAGGGCGTCGAGGAACGCGGAAATGTTCTTCTGGATGTCGCCTTCCGAGAAGCTGGCCTTGCCGACGCCGGCATGGATGATACCGGCCTTCTCGACGCGGAACTCGACCGAGCCGGACTTCGCGTCCTTGACGGCCTGGGCCACGTTCGGGGTCACGGTGCCGACTTTCGGGTTCGGCATCAGGCCGCGCGGGCCAAGCACCTTACCGAGACGGCCGACCACGGCCATCATGTCCGGCGTCGCGATGACGCGGTCGAAGTCCATGAATCCGCCGTTGATCTTTTCCATCAGGTCTTCGGCGCCGACGATGTCAGCCCCGGCCTTCTTGGCTTCTTCGGCCTTCGCGTCCTTTGCGAAGACGGCAACGCGGACGTCCTTGCCGGTACCGGCCGGCAGGTTGACCACGCCGCGGACCATCTGGTCGGCGTATTTCGGGTCGACGCCGAGGTTCACGGCAATGTCGATGGTTTCGTCGAATTTCGCCTTGGCGTTCGACTTCACGAGCGCGACGGCGTCGGCGATCGTGTAGGTTTTCGACTTGTCGATGGTCGCTTCAATGGCGCGGGTGCGCTTTCCAACTTTCGCCATGGTCCCTACTCCACAACTTTGAGGCCCATCGCGCGGGCGGACCCGGCGATGATCTTGGCGGCTGCGTCGATGTCGTTGGCGTTGAGGTCGACCATCTTCATTTCGGCGATCTCACGCACCTGGGCCATGGTGACCTGGCCGACGCTGTCGTGGCCCGGCTTCTTGGAGCCCGAAGCCGGCTTCTTGCCGAGCTTCAGCTTGGCAGCCTTCTTCAGCAGCACGGTGGCCGGCGGCGTCTTGGTGACGAAGGTGAACGACTTGTCTTGATAATAGTCGATCACGACCGGAGTCGGCAGGCCCGGCTCCATGTTCTGGGTGCGGGCGTTGAACGCCTTGCAGAATTCCATGATGTTGATGCCGCGCTGACCGAGCGCCGGGCCGACGGGCGGCGACGGGTTGGCCTGGCCGGCAGGAATCTGGAGCTTGAGCTGCCCCAGCAGTTTCTTGGCCATATTGTCCTCTCGAACGTTTCAGATGGGGCGGTGGTCTTTCGATCCGCCCGGTTGCAATGGAGGCTCCGCGGTCAGGCATGGCATGCCTCCCGCAGAAGCGGCGCGTATGGCCTAAAGGGAAGATATGGTCAAGCGGGGCGAGTCAGGGCCCTTCCCCGCCTGTTCCTACATCAGGGCGTAGCCCTTGGCGTTGATATAGGTCACCAGTTCCTGGGCACGGCGGCCCGGATCGGGGTGGGTCGACATGAATTCCGGCGTCCGCTGGCCCTGGGAATTGGCGGCCATGAGTTCCCACAGGCGGACCGACTGTTTCACGTCATAGCCGGCCTGGTGCATGTAATCGACGCCGAGCTTGTCGGCCTGCAGCTCGTGCTGGCGGCTATAGGGCAGGATCACGCCGAACTGCAGCGCCGCGCCGCCGAGGACGCCGATCTCGTTGCCATACTTGGACAGGGTTTCCGACTGGGCCACCGCAACCTGGCCGACGGCAAGCGCCATCTGCCCGAGCGCCTGCTGCGAATAGCGCGCCGCCGCGTGCTTGGCCACGACATGGCCCGTCTCGTGACCGAGCACCGAGGAGAGCTGGTCGTCATTCTCGGTCAGCTCGGTAATGCCGCGATACACGCCGACCCGGTTGCCCGGCATGACGAAGGCGTTCACGTCGTCGGTATCGAACACCGCCACATCCCAGGTCTGGCCGGCGGCGACATGGCCCTGCTTCTCGGCGCCGTGCAGCGTGCGTTCCCAGACATTGAGGACGCGGTTCTTCAGTTTCGAGTTGGCCGTCACCGGCGTCTGCGCCTTCATGTCGGTCCAGGCGGACGTCGCCATCGAGGCGATATCGGCATCGTTGACCAGGAGGAGCTGGCTCTGCCCGGTCGCCGGGTTCGTCTCGCAGCTGGAGATAAAGGGGAACACCGTGCCAGCCGCCAGGCCGTTGATGATTGCGCGGCGCGACAGGTTGATGCGCGGGGCGCCTTCAAAAATCGAGCTGTCGATATCGACCAGTTTAGTCATGAGCCTCTCCATCACTCCGATACGGCAAGGTTAAACCCGCACGGGCAAATTGCAATCGCGCGTACCGGTTACGCAGGCAAGCCTCACAGGTTCCGGCTGAACCCGCGCTGAATGCTCACACGCTTTCGGGGTCGCCGACCAGAACCGAGGCCTGCTCCACCCAGCCTTCGCGCACGATACGGCCGTTGAAATTCAGGTGGGCATCGATCCAGGCCACGTTTTCCGGCGTCCAGGCGGCGATCTGGTCATAATGCCAGATGCCCAGCTCGTTCAGCAGGACCTGGATCTTTGGCCCGATGCCGCCGATCATCGTCAGGTCGTCGGGATGGCCTTCGACCGGACCGTCCATGGCCATCGGGCGCTCGGCGACGATTTCCTCGAGCGGCTCGACGTCCAGGTCGTCCTCGTCCTCATCGGACGATTCTTCGTCGTCATCCTCGTCCTCGGCGTCCTCGTCGTCATAGTCTTCTTCGGAATCGTCCACGTCCGATTCCTCATCGTCCGACTCCTCGTCATCATCGTCG
>JAVEYE010000474.1:0-2658 GCA_034003665.1 Rhodospirillales bacterium
GTTTGGCAAGGACGCTGGGCTTGGAGCGGAAGGCCCGGTCGGTCGAACGGTTGGAGGAATACGTGAAGGGCAAGGGCAGGAGGGATAGAGAATGAGCATCACCATCACCAAAGCGATGGTTGATCCTAACCTGTTCGAGCCCTATCTCCGGGGACGACAAAGGGATTTGAATAGTTGGCAGGCGTGGCGGGTTTGCCTCAAGGCGGTCTACGGCCGTCCGATCACCACTGCATCCGAGCGGAAGCTGGTGGAGGAATGCACGGGCCGCAGCGTCGATGAGCTGGACCCGGCCGGATACGATGAAGCCTTGCTCCTGTGCGGCAGGCGTTCGGGCAAGAGTCGCATCGCGGGTTTCATCGCCGGGTACGAATCCACGCTATCAGGTCGGGAAGCCACCCTTGATCCGGGGGAACTCGGACTTGTGACGGTCGTTTCACCGACCAAGCTGCAATCCCGGATCGTCCATCGCTACATCGAGGCCAGCTTGTCTTCGCCGATGCTCCAGCGGGAAGTCCTGCCGGGTGACCGGGAGGGGTTTGAACTCCGGAGCGGCGTCCGGGTCCAGATTCTCGCGGGCAACTTCGCCACGGTCAGAGGGTTCTCGCAGCTATGCGTCGTGGTCGATGAGATCTGCTTCTTCGGCGTCGAGGAAGAGAGCAAGATTAGATCGGACACCGAATTGATACGGGCCGTGCGTCCGGCACTCGCCAATTCCGGGGGCAAGCTCATCGCCATCGGGTCCAAGTACGCCGAAAAGGGCTGGGGCTATCGCACGTGGAAACGGTGGCGGGAAGGCAAGCAGAATCGGACTTTGGTTTGGGATGCGCCGAGCAAGCGGATGAACCCCCTGCTCCGGCAAAGTGTCATCGACGCGGCGTTGGCGGACGACTACGAAGCAGCACGGGCGGAATACTTGAACGAGTGGAGGCAGGATGTTTCCACGTGGTTGCCGCGTGAGGCGATAGAGCCCTGCATCGTCCCGAACCGCAAGGAATTGATCGCCCGACCCAATGTCCAGTATGTCGGCTTTGTGGACCTGTCGGGGGGACGCAGCGACAGCGGGGCTTGTGCGATTTCGCACCGGGACGCCGACAAGAAGAAGAGCGTCTTGGATTGCGTGAAGGAATACCGGGCTCCCTACTCACCGGCCGTAGCTGTCGCGGATATGTGTGACGTTTTGAAGAGCTACGGCATCCGTCGCGTGATCGGCGACAATTATTCGGGCGAATGGGTATCGCAGGCGTTCGTCAAGAATGGCATCAGCTACCAGAAATCGGACAAGCCAAAATCCGCGATTTATCTTGAACTTTTGCCGAGAATTTGCAGCGGCGAAGTCGAATTGCTGGATGATCCGGTCTTGATTCAGCAGCTTTGCGGTCTTGAAAGACGAACGAGATCGGGCGGCAAGGATATTGTCGATCACAGCCCCGGTGCAAAAGATGATGTCGCCAATGCGGCGGCGGGTGCCCTCGTCAACGCATCAAAGGGAAGATTTGAATTTGGCTTTTTGAGACGCGACGGCACGGGCACGGCGGGCAGCGGCAAGGCGTTGAGGAATCGAATCGCCCTGGGCAGGTTGGCCCAGATGCAGAGTGGGCGACACTGAGAAACTATAAAACGAGTACATAATGAAGGGATCGGAGCTATGAGCGGATTCGCAGACATCCTCACGTTCGATGAGGAGCACGCCGGGGATGACGGCCATCAGGTCACCCCGGATGGTCTTTGGGTTTTTTTCAGCGATGGCTGCCGACGGAGCATTGCGGTTTGGGGAGCGGCGGGTCATGAAATGGTGACACCGCAACCGGGCAGTAAGGAGTGCCGTCAGTGGCAGAAGCTGTTCTGGGAAACCCGCCTGGAGGCCCTGGTCGCGGACTTCGAGAACCGGAAGCGTTGGCTGAAAGACATCGGCGACCGGGCGTGCCATGAAAAAGAGGTTGCAGCACTGCGGGAATTGCAGACGCAGGTGCGGAGTGCCAGGACGAAACTTTCACGATTGGCGACGCAGGAGCGGGGCTACACGATGGCCGACGTGGAACGAGCGTGGGAGTGTTGGAATGAGTTCAGCCAAGCGGTTGCCGCAGAGAGCCAGTGCCGCCAGAAGTACGAGAGCCTGCTGTTGGGCCGAAGCTCTCCGGGCAGGCTCGAAAAAGCCAAGCACGCCTATGACCAAGCCCAGCGAGCCGCCACGCGGGCGATGGAGCGTTGGAATTCGTTCGAGCCCGAAGAGGCAAGGTCCATCGTCGCCCAGGAATTGGACGAGCAAAAGCGGCGGGAGCGGCAGGAAGAAATTGACGCGATCGAAGTGTGAACCCATTAAGTTGAAGGGAAGTGACGTGACAATCAATAATGTGCCAAAGCAAGGAGAACACAACATGCAGCGATTCAATGACGATCCCATCCAGAACGACACGTGCGCCGATGTTCCGACGTTGACGCCACCTCAGTACAAGAACGCGGTACCGGGCCAGCAGGGCAACGATACGCCCGCGACCGAGTCTGTGGACGTGGACGGCGTGATGGTCGATATTTCGACCGGGCCGAACTACGATCACGGGCGGAAGGTTGCGAAGCGGGCGCAGGACGTGCAGAACCGCAGCGGTGAGAACTCCGACGTACCTGTCCTTTATGGGCCGTGCTACGAGTAAGGGCAAGCCG
>JAVEYE010000475.1:0-2652 GCA_034003665.1 Rhodospirillales bacterium
CGCCGGAACCAACGCCTGGATCATGGAAAAGGTTCAACGGGTCGGCGACACCCAAGATCCCGAACTGGTGGTCGATGCCGA
The DNA here is from genome assembly GCA_034003665.1 of Rhodospirillales bacterium. Lineage (GTDB taxonomy): Bacteria > Pseudomonadota > Alphaproteobacteria > Rhodospirillales > Shumkoniaceae > Shumkonia. The sequence goes on from JAVEYE010000475.1 coordinate 82, forward strand.
GATGGAGTTCGGCGGCGTCAGGAGGTCGGTGAACCTGACCGTGCTGCCCTTGATCAGCGGCGAGCGTAACAAGCTCGGCACCCTGATCATGATCGAGGACATCAGCACGGAAAAGCGCATGAAGGCCACCATGTCGCGCTACATGGACCCAGGCTTGGCCGACCGCCTGTTGGCGAGCGGCGGCGAGGATATTCTGGGCGGCAAGAACACCGTCGCCACCGTCCTGTTTTCCGACATTCGGGGGTTCACAACCCTCACCGAGGAGCTGGGGCCACAGGGAACGGTCGCCCTTCTGAATGAGTATTTCACCATCATGGTCGAATGCATCCAGAACCACGGCGGCATGCTCGACAAGTTCATCGGCGACGCCATCATGGCCGCGTTCGGCATTCCCATCGTTGCCGCCGATGACGAGGACCGGGCGGTACGCGCCGCCATTGCCATGATCAGCGAACTGCGGGAATGGAACGAGCGGCGGGCCGCCGAAGGAAAGAAGCCCGTCGACATGGGAATCGGATTGAACACCGACGCCGTGGTTTCCGGCAACATCGGTTCGCCCAAGCGCATGGACTATACCATCATCGGTGACGGCGTGAACTTGGCCTCACGCCTCGAAAGCGCCTGCAAGCAATACGTTGCCCGCATCTTGATTAGCGAGAACACCTATCGGAAGCTGCGCGGCACCTATCGCATTCGCGACATCGACGAAGTGATCGTCAAAGGCAAGACGGAGCCGGTGCGGATTTACGAGGTTCTCGATTACCATACCGACGATTCGTTCCCCAACCTCATGGAGACGGTCAGCCAGTTTCGCGAGGGTCGCAAGCATTACCGGGCGGGAAACTGGAAAAACGCCATCAAAAGCTTTAATGAGGCGCTTGCACTCAACCCCGGCGATAGGTTGTCGCGGATCTACGTCGAACGATGCGAACATTTGCATGCCGCCCCGCCGGATGACTGGCGGGGCGTGTGGGTGATGACATCCAAATAGTGGGGAATGCGGCCCTGTTCCACATGGTGAGACCATACCAGAATGCGGAAACAATGGATTGCGCAACGGGGGGTGACGTTGTATGAAAACGGCGCATTGAAACGCCCTTGGCGGGGCTCGAAAAACGGCGGTCCTGTGTAGTGCAGGCAGGATTAAGCCCGATTCGATTCCCTGATCTCGGACCCCGCGGAATGGTGCGACCGCAACGGTCGTGCTTGGGCCCCAGCAAGAAAAACGAAGGCCATAATGTCCACACGAAATCTCGACAAACTGTTCAATCCCAGTTCGGTCGCGGTCATCGGCGCGTCCAATCGTCCCGGCGCCGTCGGCGCGCTGGTCATGCGCAATCTCCTACTCGGCGGGTTTGATGGGCCGATCATGCCGGTCAATCCTCGCCGCCAGTCGGTCAGCGGCGTACTCACTTATCCGAGCGTCAAGGATCTGCCGATGGCGCCGGATCTGGCCGTTGTTTGCACGCCGCCCCAAACCGTCCCCGGCGTGACCGAAGAACTCGGCAAGATCGGCGCCCAGGCCGTAGTCGTGCTGACGGCCGGGCTGGCCCGCGAGACGGACAAGGAAGGCAATATTCTTCAGGACGTCATGGCCGCCACAGCGCGCCGTCATGGATTACGGATTCTTGGCCCCAACTGTCTCGGACTGCTGGTTCCCGGCATCGGCCTCAACGCCAGCTTTTCCCACCTTCCCGCCCTGCCCGGACGCATCGCCTTCGTTTCGCAATCCGGGGCGCTGTGTACCGCCGTTCTCGACTGGGCGCGCACCCACGACATAGGATTCTCGCACTTCATCTCGGTGGGCGATACCGTCGACATCGACTTCGGCGACATCATCGACTTTCTGGGAAGCGATCCGCACACCCGCGCCATCCTGCTCTACATCGAATCGATCAAGGAGCGGCGCAACTTCATGTCGGCGGCGCGCTCCGCGGCGCGCAACAAACCCATTCTCGTCATCAAATCCGGCCGAGTCGCCGAGGGAGCCAAGGCAGCGGCATCACACACCGGCGCCCTTGCCGGTGCCGACGACGTTTACGATGCCGCCATCAGTCGGGCCGGGATGCTGCGGGTTTATTCCATCGACGAGTTGTTCGCGGCGAGCGAGACCCTGGCCCGTTCGCGCCCGTTGAAGGGTGAACGACTGGTCATCATGACCAACGGCGGCGGTGCCGGCGTTCTGGCCGTCGACGCCCTGATCCAGGGCGGCGGCACTTTGGCCGAACTGTCCGCGGAAACGCTGGCGAAGCTCAATGCCGTCCTGCCCGACACCTGGTCGCACTCGAACCCGGTCGACATCATCGGCGACGCCCCCGGCGAACGCTATTCGGCGACTCTGGATATTCTCTGCAAGGCGCCCGAGGTCGATGCCATCCTTGCGATGCACTGCCCGACCGCAACCGCCTCGAGCACCGAGGCCGCACAGGCAATCGTCGACACGGCCAAGAAGAACCAGGCCACCCTTTTGAGCAGTTGGATCGGCGGCCAGGTCGTCGCCGAAGCGCGCCGCATGTTCCGCGACGCCGGCATCGCGACCTATGAGACTCCGGAAGGGGCGGTCCAAGCCTT
>JAVEYE010000476.1:0-2635 GCA_034003665.1 Rhodospirillales bacterium
GCATACTCGATTCCCTTCTTCTCGACCATGCGCCCCACGGTCAGCACCCGCAATGGCCGGTCGGCCCTGTACTGGCGGGGCTCGAACGGGTAGCGGCGCACATCGACGCCCATCCGATGGATTTGAATGCGTCGCGAATCGCAACCGAGTTCGACCAACTTGCGGGCCCATACCTGCGAGATCGGCAGAAACAGGTCGCCCGTGGCAAACAGGAAGCGATAGTAGTCGGGCCGGCCCCGCACATAGGCGCTGACATCGACCCCATGGAACACCGTCACCAGCCGGCCGCCGATGGCCCCGGCGTCGCGCAGCTTGGCAGCCAACTGGCCGACCGGTCCAAAATGGCAATGGATGATGTCGAACTGCGGCTGCTCCGCCAGGCGGATCGCCCAGAAAAACAGCCGAAGGGATGTGGCGTCCCGTTCATACCGCCGCCAATCGAGACAACGCAGCAGGACCCTGCCATGACGCCACCCGTGACACATAAACAGGATCGCGGCGCCGGCAATCCGACGGAGGCGCGAGGGCGGAAGCGCCGGATAGCGGACGCGCCTGCGAAGGCCGTATCGCTCGACGTCGGCATGGACGCGGGGTTCGGGGCGGGGGCCGACGGCAAGGATGGTGACGTCGTGCCCCAGGTCCATCAAGCCGGTAACCTGGTTGAGAACGAACGTTTCGCTCAGGGCGGGAAACTCGTGAACAAAGACGGCAATGCGCAATCGCCTGTTCATGGCGCAGCCTTCTCGAGGGCGCAGGTGACGTAACCGCCGGCCGCAAAGGCCGAGCACCGTGCCCGGGCCACCCGCGCCGGCAAGCTGGCCCGCAGGGCCGACCGGTCGGCCAGCAGGCGATCGGCCGCCCGACACAGGCGCTCGCCGCTCAGCGTCTCGATGGATTGCACGTAGTCGCCGAGCCCCAGCGCCGTGAACAGCTCGACGGTCTTGAACTCGTAGGCCACCGGCAGCACCGGGACGCCCGCGCAAAGCGCCAGGATGGCCGCGTGCATGCGGGTGGCGACGACGAGATCGAAGCGGCCATAGAGATCGAGCAGCGCCTGCGGCGTGTGAAAATCGCGGTTGATGCGGACGTGCCGGCGAACCTCGGCAGAGAGGAGCGCCACCACGGAATCGGCCACCCGCGAATCGTCGGTCCAGTATTCAAGAGCGCCCTGACAGGTCGACAGGAACGTCACCTCCGCTCCGTGCGTTTCCACCAACCGCCGAACCAACTCGGCGACGGCGGCGTGATAGTCCGCCATGCCCTCGGCTTTTCCCTTGCCGATGTGGGGCCAGTCGCGCACCGAAATGGCGACGCGCAATGGCCCCTCCCCGGCTCTCCCGGAAACAGGTGCCGGCGGTTGCAGCGGAGCCATCGCAAAGACGGCGTCGGCACAAAGGGCAATGCGCTCGGCAGACACCCCGAACTCAACCAGATGGCGGCGGGACCGGGCATCGCGCACCAGGATAACTCGAGCGCGCCTGAGAACATGACGCAGCAGCCAGTCCCGGCGTTGCTTCGGAAAGGGGCCAAGACTTTGGGTGAAAAGGACGAACGGTCGGCGAAGTGACCGCGCCACCAGAAGGTCGAGGATCTTTGGGAAGATGCGGTAGTGGGGCACGAGATAGGTGCCGCCGGCCGACACCACGAGGTCGGCAGCGGCAAACCGGTCCAGGCCGGCGCCGACCGACGACGGAAGCAACCGCTTCCACAACCAACGCAAGGGTGAGCGCCACACGGCAGCAGCCGTCAACAGCAAGAAGATCCCCGCCTTGGTCCACCGCGTGCCCGCCCAAGTCACGACCTGATCGAACAATTCCGGCTGGAAGTCGAAATCGGGGTAATAGCGGCTGGCCGCCGATGCCTGCTGATCGAAAACCGTCACCTCGAGGTGCGATCCCGCCATCTGGCGCAGGATGTCGACCGTCGCCAAAAGAATGGCGGCGTCGCCGGTGTTGAGCGCCGCCGTATTGGTGATCGCGATCTTCACGCCCTGGCCTCTCCGGTCACGATGGTTTTGATCTGCCTTGCCGTCTCGCGGAAGATGTGCCGACCGCGCGGGAACGCCGCGTAGACCAATAGCGCGGCAGTGCCCATTCCCGCTGCCAGCACGGCAGCCTCGGCCGGGCCCGGCAGGGCGGTCACCACCGGCCAGGAACGCACCGCGAAGCCGGCCCCCGCCACGGCCGCAACCGCGCACAGCGGAAGCAGCAGGATTCGGAAGAGGTCGCCCAATTGGACCGGGCCGCGGCGTCCGGCCAGCCAAAACAACACCGGAACGCGCACGATTATTCCGCTGATGGCGTAGGCCGCGGCGACACCGACCGCGCCGAACGGCAACCCGGCGAGGAGAGCGGCAACCGTCAGGCCGGCGTTGACGATGCCGGCCCGCAGCATTTCGGGTGTGCGATCCTGGCTCATATAAAGCCAGCTCAGGGTGTAGGTGATCGGCATGTACATGGCCGATACGCCCATCCATCTCAGGATGGCCCCCGCGTCCGTCCATTGGGACCCCAGCAGCAACGTGACCACGAGATCGCCAGCGGCAATGAACACGCCGCCAATCGGCGCGACCAGCATGATCAGCCTCTCGACCGCCGCCAGATAGGCGTCCCGGTAGCGGAGAGGCTGATCGGCC
>JAVEYE010000477.1:0-2630 GCA_034003665.1 Rhodospirillales bacterium
GGGGCGTTGACGAGGAACTGGTGCAGCTCAACGAGGACACGCTCTGGTCTGGCATCCCCGGAAAATATTCGGTGCTGAATGCCAAGGCCTCCCTGTCCATGATCAGGGAGGCTCTTTTTGCCGAAGATTATCACCGGGCGAACGAACTCTGCAAGAGGTTGCAGGGGCCCTTCTCCCAGTCGTACATGCCGATGGGAAACCTGAGGATCCGGTTCGATGGCCAAGCTAAGCCGGAGAACTATCTCCGCGAACTCGATCTTTCACGCGCCGTCGCAACCGTCAGATATGAGTCCGGCAAGACAAAACATAAAAGAACCTGTTTTGTCAGTTTTCCGGACAATGCGCTCGTCCTTGAAATCGCCTCGCAGGGAAAGGGAGGTCTCAACCTCACCGCGTCGCTGGACAGCGTTCTGCGAAATTCGCAGAAGAGGGTCGATGCCTGCACCATCGCCATGTCCGGCAGGGCACCGGTCCATGTTGATCCTTCATATTACCAGAGAGACTTGGTCAGCTACGATGATCACGAGGGAATGGCGTTTGATGTTTGGCTTCGGGTCGTTGCCGAAGGAGGACAGGTCTCTTCCACGGATGGATCCCTGGTGATCGGGAACGCCCGTTCCGTCGTTTTTTTCCTCGTGTCGGCGACCAGTTTCAACGGCTTTGACCGGAGTCCCGGCCAAGATGGGCTGAACTCGGCCGAGATGGCGCATGCGTCATTGGAGTCCGTGTCGAGGAAAAGGGTTGACGCCATCAGGGCAACCCACGTCAAGGATCACCAGGCGTTGTTCGACCGATGCTCGCTTCATCTTGGGGCGACCGATGTGGATGACCGCCCGACCGATGAACGGCTGAATGCATACACCAGGGATCGCGACCCCCGTTTGGCGGCGCTGCTATTCCAGTACGGTCGGTATCTGATGATCGCCTCGTCGCGTCCGGGAACCCAGGCGACGAACCTCCAGGGGATCTGGAACGACCTCTTTCGCGCACCATGGAGCTCGAACTACACGCTCAACCTCAACACTCCGATGAACTACTGGCCCGCGGAATCGGCCAACCTCCCGGAATGCCATGAACCGCTTTTCGACCTGATCGAGAAGCTTGCCGCCACCGGACGGAAGGTCGCCTTGGACAACTATGGATGCCGTGGCTGGACGGCGCATCACAATTCAGACCTATGGGGGCTGGCATGTGCGGTCGGAGATTATGGCAACGGAAATCCCCGGTGGTCTTGCTGGCCCATGGCCGGGGCGTGGCTGGCCACGCACCTGTGGGAGCATTATGCCTTTACCCAGGATCGCAAGTTCCTCGCGGAAAAGGCTTATCCCTTGCTGAAGCAGTCGGCAAAATTCTATCTCGACTGGCTTGTCCCTGGTCGGCTGGACGGCCAGGACTATCTCGTGACCGCGCCAGCAACATCGCCGGAAAACAGTTTTGTTGCGCCGGACGGCAAGCCCGAATGCGTGAGCATCGCCAGCACGATGGACATGGCGATCATCCGGGAGTTGTTCGCCGATGTCGCCCTGGCTGCGGAAATTCTCGATGTGGACAGAAACTTCAGCAGCAAGGTCACCAAGGCGCGGGACAAACTTTTGCCCTATCAGCTCGGCAGGGATGGGCGCATCCAGGAATGGTACAAGGACTTTGACGAGTGGGAGCGGCAGCATCGCCATGTCTCGCACCTGTTCGGCCTTCATCCCGGAAGCCAGATCACTTCCGAAGGCACTCCGGCGCTGTTCGATGCCGCAACGAAGACGCTGGCGGTTCGGGGCGATGAAGGCGTTGGCTGTTCGCTCGCCTGGAAAGTCAATCTCTGGGCCAGGCTTCTCAATGGCGACCGCTGCCTTGCCATTGTTCATCGCATGCTGCGCGCCGTGGATGGGAAGAACGTCGACATGCTGGGCGATGGCGGCGTCTACCCAAATCTCGTGAATGGCCCGCCGTTTCAGGTGGACGGCAATTTTGGGGTGACCGCCGGGATCTGCGAGATGCTGCTGCAAAGCCACGAGCGAACTGCCGACTCGGCGCATGGCGAAGTGAATTTCATCCTTCGGCTTCTTCCTGCGTTGCCATCGGCGTGGAAACGGGGCGCAGTCGGGGGCCTTGTCGCCAGAGGAAATTTCACCGTTGACATGGAATGGGCAAGGGGTATGCTTGTGAAGGCGGACATCTTTTCGGGAAGCGGGAAGACCTGCCGGATATTTTCCGATCGACCCCTGGATGTGTTCTTACGGGGCAGGAGGGTTCCTGCATCCTATGAGAGGAACGTTCTTGAATTCAACACTGCGGCAGGAAAGAACTATAGAATTGTTCCTGGATCAGGGAGTTGAATTGGTATGACGACAGAGGGGAGCGCGATGCTGCGACATTCGAGCTACATGACCCACCATGCTCCATTTGGATCGTGGAGCAGCCTGACGCTTGGGCAGTATGGGCGCGGTTGCTCGATCGACCACGAGCGCAACGTCGTCCAGGACACCGCCGACTTCCTGGTGGCGTGGGGGCATGGGGCAGGAACGGTGCGGGCATTGCCGTTCATCAGCGGGCTTGGCCAGCCCGACCAGGAAACCCAGCAGATGGAAGCCGCCCAGTTGTTGCAGCGCCCGGACAGTTTCGCTGCACGTTGGCGG
>JAVEYE010000478.1:0-2621 GCA_034003665.1 Rhodospirillales bacterium
CGTCCATCGTCAGCTTGGCCAGAGCCTCGCGAAGCGAGTTGACGCCGATGCCGTACTCCTCGTGCAGTTGGTCGACGCGAAGCTTGGCTTCCGGCCGCAGATTGCCGCAGAGGATGTCGCTGCGCATCCTGTCGTAGGCGAACTCGACGACCGTCTTCGGCCTATCCGCCGCGGCAACGCCGACGGGGAGTTGCGCCGCTGGGTCGAGCGGAGCCGCTTGGTTCGACGACCGTGTGTTCCTAGCCAAAGGGCATTCTCCCGTGCCGCCGGATGGATCCGGAAAACTACACCATCGGAGGCGGTCGCGAAACGCCCAGGCCCCATCGGCAAAAAAATCGATATTTTTGGAATGTTCCCAATATTGATTTGACAGGGGACGACGCCAAAAATCATACTTCCCATACGGCTTTGCTTCGCCTGAGAAGAAAGGGCGCTCCTTCCGATGTCCGATCCGGATCCCGTAGACTGGCGCAACGCTCCGAACCCCTTGGGGCTGGCGGGCATAGAGTTTTTGGAGTTCGCCACGTTCAGCGACGCCGAGCAGGACGAGTTGAAGCTGGTGTTCGGCGCCCTGGGATTCGCCGAAACCTCGCTCCATCGCTCGAAGAAGGTGACACGCTTCAATCAGGGCGACATCAACTTCATTCTCAACGCCGAGTCGGATTGTTTTGCCCGGTCGTTCGCCACCGTGCACGGGGTTTCCGTTTGCGCCATGGCGTTTCGCGTCGGCGACGCCTGCAAGGCCCACGGCTTCGCGCTCAAGCGCGGCGCCCAGACCTACGACGACGGCACCATCGGCCCGGGCGAGCTCAGGATCCCTGCCATCCGCGGCGTTTACGGCAGCCTGATCTACTATGTCGACCTGTTCGGCGAGCGGGGGTCGATCTACGACAAGGATTTTCGGCCCGCTTCCGCCGGAAGGACGGCGGAAACCCCAGCCGCCGGGCTCACGCGGATCGACCACGTGTCGTTGACCGTGCTGCCGGGCCGCACGGCCAAATGGATTGGCTTTTTCAAGGATCTCTTCGGGTTTCACGAATGGTCCCACAACGTGTTGCGCGATCCGGCCGGCACCGTCATCAGCAACGTGGTCAGCAGCCCCGACGGCACCATCCATTTCCCGATCAACGAATCGACCGATACGGGCACGGACGCCAACCGCTTCGTGACTGAGTATTTCGGCGAAGGCATACAGCATATCGCCCTGCAGACGGACGACATCTTCGCCACGGTCAAGGCCATCGAGGCGACCGGGTTAAACCTGTTGCCGATGCCGGGTCGCGTCTATGAGGAAATGGCGGGCGACGGCAGGCACCCGGCGGCGGAGGTGCGGGCGCTGCGCGATCACAACATCCTTCTCGATACCGAGGGCGGCGGGCGGTTCCTGCACGCCTACACCCGCCCTGTCTGCAACCGTTTCTTTTTCGAGATCGTCCAGCGCGATGGCTACAGCGGCTTTGGGCGCGCCAACGCCAGCGTCCGGTTGGAAGCCCTGCGCGAGTTTTACGCTTCCCGGCAACCGCCGGGGGCCCCAGCGGAGTGACGGCAATGGCGACGACGACCCTGACCGATCGAGGCCCTATGCCGGCGGGCGGCCTGTTTGCCGCGATGGATCATCTGATGCCGCTCAGTCCCGAGGCGCGGGTCTTTTGCCTCCTGGGTCCGGAAGACACCGACATCGACGAGATCGCGATCGTCAACAAGCGGTTCGCCGGACGCGGCAAGGACGCCATTTGGCTGCCCGTACGGACGGGGCCCGAGCGTTTCGACGCGGTGGTGAAGACCCTGGACCTGGTGCAGAATGTGGCCGGAATGGCGGTTCATGATCCGTATCAGGGCGCCATCCTTCCCCACCTGGACCGGATCTCGCCGCTGAGCCGGTTGGCCGGGGCGGCGGACGTCGTGCGGCGTGCCGCCGACGGCCAGTGGGACGGGGACATCGCGCTGCTCGATGCCTTCCGGCGCACCTTCCGAACGGAAGGCGTCGACGCCAGGGGCGCCAGGGTCTGGCTGATCGGTGCCCGTGGGGGTGCGGCGGCCGCGTTTGCCTTGGCCGAGCGCGGCATCTCGTCGTTGACCATCGCCGACGCGCGGATCGGCTTGGCGGCCGACTTGGCCCAACGGGTGCAGGCGGCGTTTCCCAGGGTTTCGGCTTCGGTCGGCGTGCCTGACGCCCGCTCGGTCGACATCGTTTTGGACGGCATGTCGGCCCGAGAACCAGAAGCGAACCTGTTGTCATTCGATCCCGCGCGTCTCCGGCCCAACACGCTCGTCATCGACGGGTTGGCCCGCCACCGTGCCAGCCCGTTCATCGACCGCTGCGCGGAAGCCGGCTTGGCGACCGTGGCGGGCGACTGCGTGCAGGCCAGCCTGATGAACCTCTACGAGGAATTCTTCGGTTTCGGCCGGCTTCCCTACAAGGATGCCACGCTGAGGCACCCATTGACGGTGGACGGCTAGTCTTCAACCGCCTCGGGAGGGCGGCGGATGTGGTGCTCAAGGCACCGGACCGCCCGTTCTGAATCGCGCTCCAGGGCGGCTTCCATGATCAACCGATGGTCTTCGAAGAGGTCGGGCGAGAGGTTCGGTCGCTGCATCGAGAAGCGGTGACTGCGGTTGTG
>JAVEYE010000479.1:0-2613 GCA_034003665.1 Rhodospirillales bacterium
CCGCGCGCGGACAAGTCCCTGTTGAGCGCCACCAACGGAACGCGTCGCTCGAGCAGGTACTCCAGCGTTTCGGCATCCAGGCTGAGGTCGATGAAGCTGCGTGTCTGCCCATGCTCCACCAGGGAACGGATGAGATGCAGAAGCGTCTCCTCCGTCTCCACCATGGCAATCTCGAAACGACACTTCAGCGAGGCAAACCCTTCCATCAAGCCGCTCACATAGTCCGGAAGCAGGCTCGCATTCAGCCCCCTCTCATCCGGGTGCCCGTCCCGGTCCATCACCAACTCCGGATACCGCGTCATCGCAAGGCAGACCGGCGGCTCGGGCGCCTTCGTCCGGCGAGCCGGGAGAACAGAAGGCGAACCAGCAGCCGACCCAGGCGGAGGACCGACGATGGTTCCCAGCGCCCGACGCCGATACAGAAGCCCTTCGCTCGCCAGCAGATTGTACGCGCGATCCACGGTACGGCCGGTCACGCCGATCTGCCGTCCCAGCTCCGGGCATAACGGCAATTGACAACCCGACGGGATGACACCCCCGGAAATCTGCTGCCGGAAGAAATCTGCAATCTGTTCCTGCAGCGGACGACCGTTCTGGAAGTCCAACACGGGCAAGGCGCCTTTTTCTGTACAGGGCATCCGCATTTGTTTGACCATAATACATTAATGACTTAATGCCGCAACAAAAAAATTTCGCTGCGGGACAATCGGGGGGCATCCTCGTTTCATTGACTTCGTCTGATCGAGATTCCGCCCGACACCGTAGGGCGATGCTCTGCGCCGCCTGTCCCAAAACGCCTGTCCGCATTGCCGATTGCTGAGGGCACAACCCCATTTATTTACGCTTAGCAATTCTCATTTTGTCCGCCGCAACCTCGTGAAAGGGCATCGAAATCGCGATCGCGATTGGAATCGGAGTCGACTTCACCATCGATCCTGGCGATTTCGATCGCGATCCCGATGAACCGCCCCATATTGAGAATTGCTGGTTTTGGCTTGTAGAGCCTGTTTTTCCGGAGTAGACTGTCATAACGTTTGAACCCCAGCCCCCTCCGTTCCCTCCGTTCCCTCCGCTCCCTGTTGCGGCCGGGATGTGATGCGTGTGTTTCTTCTCAGTCCCCCGAGGCCCCCTACCCCATGCCCGCGAAGTCCTGCCCCAAGTGCATTCTGGTCATCAATTCCGGTTCCTCCTCCCTCAAGTTCACCCTGTTCTCGATGGAAACCGAGACGATGCTGGCCAAGGGCCTGGTCGAACGGATTGGAACCCCGAGCGCCAACCTGGCCTATCAGCGCAACGGGGAGGCGAAGCAGGAGTTCCCGGTCGCGGCCGAGGACCATGCCGAGGCCCTGCGAATCGCCACGCAATACCTGGCGGATCCCCAGACCGGCGTTTTGCTCTCGCTGGAGGAGGTCGACGCAATCGGGCACCGCGTAGTGCATGGCGGCGAACAGTTCCGCACGCCGCTCCGCGTGGATGAAACGGTCAAGAACGAAATCATGAACTGCGCCCAGCTGGCCCCCCTCCACAACCCGGCCAACCTGGGCGGCATCCAGGCCTGCGAGACCGTCTTCCCCGGCACGCCGAACGTGGCGGTCTTCGACACCGCCTTTCACCAGACCATGAGCGCCCACGCGTACCTGTACGCGATTCCGATCCAGTATTACAGGAAATACGCCATCCGCAAATACGGCTTTCACGGGACATCCCACGCCTTCATCCTCGAAGCCACCGCACGCTACCTGAAGAAGGAGACCTCGCAACTCAAGCTCATCACCTGCCACCTCGGCAACGGCTCCAGCATCGCCGCGATCGCCGCGGGCAAGGTGGTCGACACGAGCATGGGCATGACGCCGCTCGCCGGCCTGGTCATGGGCACCCGCAGCGGCGACATCGACCCCGCTGTCGTGCTGTTTCTGATGCGGCAGGGCATGACCGCCGACCAGATCGACAACCTCCTGAACAAGAAAAGCGGCCTCCTCGGCGTCGGCGAAATCGACAGTGGCGACATGCGCGACATCGTCGACAACACCGAAAGCGGAAAGGAAACCGCCGCCCGCGCGCTGGACATGTGGGTTCACCGGCTCACGCTCTACATCGGCGGCTACTACGCCCTGCTGGGCGGCGCCGACGCCATCGTGCTGTCCGGCGGGATCGGCGAAAACAGCGTCTACGCCCGCGCCCGACTCGTCGCCCAGCTCGGCGTCCTGGGCTGCATTCTCGACGAGGAACGCAACCGCCGCGGCCGGGGCCCCTGCACGATCACCAGCGCCGAGAGCCGCCTGCCCGTGATCATCATGCCGACCGACGAGGAACTGATGATCGCGCGGGAGACGATCCGCGTCCTGCGGCCCGACGCCTGAACCGCGCTTCTTCCACAATCTGCACCGCCCACCCACATCACCATGAACCTTCTACCCTCTCTGGTCTCCCGCGCCAAAGCCGCTCAACGCCACCTCGTTCTCCCCGAAGGCCATGACCCGCGCGTCCTGGCGGCGGCCACGATGCTGGTCAAGCAGGAAGTATGCCGCCTCACGGTCCTTGGATCCCCCGACGAGATCGCCGCTTCCTGCGCCGCGGCGGGCGTCTCCCTTACCGGAACCCCGATCCGCTGCC
>JAVEYE010000480.1:0-2601 GCA_034003665.1 Rhodospirillales bacterium
GCCGCCTCCCGAGCTTCGCCTCGCGGCGATGCCACTCGGCCTTCGACGGCAAAGACGGTGTCCCACGTCGTCGCCCATCGACCGCGAACATGCTGGCCCGGCAGGATGCCGGAACGCAGCCAAGTGCGGATGGTGCCGGGGGTGAGGGAATATCGTTCGGCGAGACTGATCACCCCGACGAGGGGCTCGTCTTCTTCTTGTCGTTTGTACATTTTAAGCTTCCCGAATTATTCTTGTTCTTGAGTCTCAGATATAAGACTGCAGCGGACCCGCAAGAGGGATTCTTCGGGTGATGGCGAAGCGGGACGGACACAAGAGAAGTGGCCGCCTCAGGCCTGTCTTCGAGCGATTGAGAACGCTCGCCTTCATCGTGTCGGCGGGCAGCGCATTGCCTCATCATGAATGCTACTGCCGGGAGTTGAGCCGGGGGGGATGGCGAGCCGGATCAGCATGGCGACGAAGGCGGAGTTGGTGTCGGCGCTGGCGACGCGTTATCGGCGCTACCATGCACCGGTGCCGCCGGTCGTGCGGGTTCTGGATCCTCGGGAGGTCGACGAACTCGATAAGGCCGTCCTGCGACAGTTCCAGGCCGGCTGCGATCCTCTGTTGCTGCCCGGCGAGGTAAAGTCGGCCCAGATCGACCTCGGCAAGCGGATCGACAAGCGGGGTGTGGAGGGGAGCGCGGCTGTGGCCTCGGCCACGACGGACATCCCCATCCTCACCGACAGCTTCAGGACGGCATGGCGAGAGGGCGAACGCCGGCCGACGCACGAGAGGCCGTATCATCGCCGCAAGTCGGTGTCCCGACGGCTGCGGATGCTCGATGCCGTTATGGTAACATCTGTTCGTGAGGCAACTCGGAGGACCAGTTCCGAGCGTCGGTTGACACAGGTCGTCATCCGATCCCAACAAGTGGTATGGTGCGACGGCGTTGCTCGTGGCGGGCTAGCTTTGAATATTCCGCAGAATGGCGGTCTTGTCATTCATCCCCCGGGAGCGGAGAGCAGTGGTTGGATTAGGGGCCACTGCCTCCCTGCCGCCCGGGCCGAGGGATCACTCATCGTCCTCCTCGGGCTTTTCACGAAGACCATCCCGAAGGCCGATGATGCGGGCTTCGAGGTCGCCGTCGAACAACGGAAGGTTCCCTTCCTCGCTCTTGATCCTAATCGTCGCCTCATCCAGTTCCGCCTCGGCGATCTCGGCGATCCGCTCGTCGGTGGTGTTGGCCGTGATGCCGAAATAGTCGGCATCGCAGCTTCCCCACCAACCATCAACCGAAACGACAATGGTTTCGAGGTGCGCCCGATAGACTTCGACCTCATCTTCGCCGAGATCCGTCTCGTCATTCTCCACCGGGACCAGCCCCCCGACGTGCTTTGCGATGTAGGCACGCGCATCGTCGATGGTCGCAAACTCGCCATGCGCATCGAGCGACCAATCTCCCGAGGAGCCGAGCCAACCGGTAATCTTCGGCTCCTGCGATCGATTGGTTAGCCCTGGTTCTGTGGAAATCTCCCAGGTTTCCTGCAAGACTTCCTCTGCATCGTCGTTAGGCCCGATGTAGGAATGCTGGATCAGGTAGAATGGACCTTCGGTCGAACCCAAGTTCGCCGCTTCACGATTGTCGACGGTCATTTGGCATCTCCTTTTCTGCCGTCGGGACAGGAAAATTCCCTCCCAAAATCGATATAGGTCGATTGAACAGACAGCGTTCAATTATTTTCAGGGCGATCGGCAGTGCGCTCGGCCGCGTCGTGCGGACCGGCGAGCCGGTGGCCACCAACACCTATCCCAACACGGCCGATAATGGCTCGCTAATGCGCCTCTCGCCGGTCGCTGTACGCCATGAACGACCAATACGTGCCGATCAACGTCACTCGCCTCCAGGGCACGACCAACCACGGCATCGCCGAGGCCGGCACCGCTTCGTCGACCGGTTTCCAGGAAGCCGTGATGGTAGCAGTCAACCTTGGCGGGATGCCGCCCCGTCGCCTCGCCATCGCCCTTCAGTTGGCCGGCGTCCTGTGGGCATGTCGGCTTTGCGGAAAGGCGTTTCAATCCGCGCCCCCGTGCGGGGGGCGACCTCGTAGCCCACTCCCTTCGGCCGGTACTGCCGGTGTTTCAATCCGCGCCCCCGTGCGGGGGGCGACTATCGGCGTGTTGCAATCCAGGTCTTTGTAATGGTTTCAATCCGCGCCCCCGTGCGGGGGCGACGACCGATGGCGGGAAGCCTATCCACTCGTCGAAGGTTTCATTCCGCGCCCCCGTGCGGGGGGCGACGTGGGCGCTGACTCCGTGGGGCCTCTACAGACACCTGTTTCAATCCGCGCCCCCGTGCGGGGGGCGACGCGCCGGCCAATCCTCGCTACGCGCGCCCAAACTTGTTTCAATCCGCGCCCCCGTGCGGGGGGCGACGTGCCGGTCTCGGCCCGCCGGCTGCTGATGCCCAAGTTTCAATCCGCGCCCCCGTGCGGGGGGCGACCGGTCATCGAAGCCGGCCCACTCGGCGAGCGAATGTTTCAATCCGCGCCCCCGTGCGGGGGGCGACCTCCGCATTTCATCAACATTGGCGGGATCCGAAACGTTTCAATCCGCGCCCCC
>JAVEYE010000481.1:0-2589 GCA_034003665.1 Rhodospirillales bacterium
CGTCGGGAAGGCCGTATGCCTTCGCCGTCTCGCGTATGGCGGAGCGGGCCTGGAACCGGTTGTGGTTGGCGACCCGCGCGCAACGGGTTTCGCCGAAGTTCCTGATCACCGCGCGGATGATGTCGTCACGCTCATCCCACGCGAAGTCGACATCGATGTCGGGAGGGTCGGTCCGTGCCATGGTGAGGAACCGTTCGAAATAGAGGTTGTAGGCGATCGGGTCGACGTTTGTGATCCCGAGGGCGTAGGAAACGATCGATGCCGCTCCCGAGCCCCGGCCGCATGTCCTGCTTGCCATCGCGACGATGTCGTCCATGACCAGGAAATAGGGGGCGAATCCCTTGCGGTTGATGATGCCGAGCTCGTAGTCGATCCTGCCGAGGATCGCATCGGAAAGCTCTCCGTACCGGCGTTCGGCTCCCGCGAGCACCCTGCTTCGCAGCAGGCCTTTCGGATTGTCCGCCGGGTAATCGGGGAATACCAGCGAATCGAAGAGTTCGATGTCGGCGCACGCATCCACGATGGCCTCGGTCTGTGCAAGCGCCTCGGGCCATGAGGAGAGTGCCTTCCCATAGTGCTCCATGTCGAGGATGATGCGGTCCTGGGGTTCGCATGCCGTGTCACCGAGCGTTCCGACCGTCGTTGCGCTTGCGATTGCCCGCAGGACCCGGTGTACCTCGTGTTCCCGGGCGGAGAGGCAGGAGGCGTCGTCGATCGCGGCGAGGGGGAGACCCAGCCGCCTTGCCGTGGAGATGCTGCCCACCCACCACGGCGAGATGCCGGCCCACAATGACGGGACCTTCCCGGCAAGACGCTCGAGCAACAAAGGCACGCAGCAGACCAACAACAACCCGGCGGCATCCTCGGCCAGGAGGGAGACGAAATCGGTGCCGGGATCGTTTTTTGCGTTCGTGATGAGGGCGCAAAGTCGCCGATACGCGGACTTGGAGCTGACGAACGCGAAGATCGGGCCGTCGGGAGTATCCAGTTGCGCGCCGGTGACGTGTCGGATTCCCGCCTCCCGCGCAGCTTCCCGAATCCTGTGCAGGCCATAGAGGTTGTTCTTGTCGGTGATGGCCACCGCGGTGCACCCCTGTTGTGCCAGCCGGCTGATGATGCGCCCGGGAGGCGCCGTGCCCCACAACAGCGAGTAGGCACAGCGGATGCCGATCCTGCTAGGCATGGAAGACCGCCGCCGCATGGGTCAGCGCCACGGGGCCGTAGCGGAAGCGTGTCGAGTCCACCGCCATCTGCAACCGTTGTTCGCGTGTCGGCCCCTCGGGGGTGAACAGATCGGGTTCCCGTATCGCAGGTGTCAGGTTGCGCAACGAGAGGAGGAATCCCCTGATTCGCACGCGTCGTTGCATCGCCCGCTCCATCGCGGTCCACGCGCCCTCGATGAGCTCGGCGTCGAGCAGAAGCGGCGATCGTGTGCGACAGGTTCCCTCCGTGGATGCCCCGTCGGCCCAGAAGAGGGTGATGTGGACAAAGGCGCTTGCCAGCAACTCCTTGCGCATCTCGAGTCCCGCGTCCTCCGCGGCTGCGATGAGGGCGGCCTTGATGGCATGCGTGTCAAAGGCGGGTTCGCTGAAGTCGACCCGCTTGCCGATGCTGCGTTTGTCAAAGCTGCGGGAATCGACTCCGCTGCGCTCCTGTCCTCGCGCCGCATTCCTCAGCGCGATGCCTCGCTTGCCGAGGAGCGCCACCACCTGGGAGTCCTCCAGCTCGGCGACTTGGCCGATCTCATGAAAACCGGCGACCTGCAGAAGCCGTCCGATCGAGGCTCCAACTCCCGGCAGCAACGCGATGTCCTGGCGTGCGAGGAATGAGGCCTCATCACCACATTCGACACGCGTGATGCCGCTCGGGCGGATCGCCCGGGTCCCGACCTTCGCCACCAGCTTGTTCGAGGCGACCGCGACCGCGCCTTCCATGCCCAGCAACTCATGGATCCTGTTGCGGATGCGCACGGCGCAGTCGACCGGAGGGCCGAAAAGGCGCGATGTCCCGCTCATGTCCAAAAACAGGTGTCCTCCGGGGTCGGCCTGGATCGCAGGCGAGTACTGTGAGGCGATTTCGGCCAACGCGGCGTCCGCTTTGGCATGTGCCGATGCGTCGGGGCCGACGATGGTGAGCGAGGGGACCATCCGGATGGCCGTGGCCAGGCTCATGCCGCCGTACAGGCCCTCCTGGCGTGCTTTCGGGGAGACTGCGATGACGATCGGACGCGCCGAACCCTGCCTTGCAAGGACGAACGGCCTACCCGCGAGGGAAGGATCCTTGCGGATCGCGACCGACGCCGCGAAATCGGTCACGTTGACGTGGATGATCCCGGCCTGCTCATGCGCCATCGCCATGCTCTCCCGTGGACAAAAGACGAGACAATGCGCGGGCGTTCTCTGCCGCTTGGCCGCGCCGGTGGTTGTTGAAGTATACCAGGACCATCTGTGCGGCGACCGCAAGACCTTTCACCCGCTCGGCGAGGGCCTCCAGTTCGCGAGCCGAGTAGAGATAGTCATACCGGGCTGCCGCGTCGGAGCCCCACCACGTCTCCTTGTTCCTCCCGTGAAGGCGGACATAGGCAAGCGT
>JAVEYE010000482.1:0-2580 GCA_034003665.1 Rhodospirillales bacterium
AGGCGGCACCGAAGTCGGGGGCATGTTTGCCGAACATCTCGGCCACCAGTTCCTCGGCGTAGGTGAGGTTGGGGTCGGGATGGCCGCCGCCGAAGTCGGGCAGGGCCTCGCCGTTGATCACCGTGCCGGCGGGGGCGCCGAGGCGGCCCTCGATGATCGCGCGCGCATAGGGGCCGGTGACGGCGCTCATGGCGTCGAAGCGCATGCGGAAGCCCGATTGGAACAGGGTGCGGATGGCGTCGAAGTCGAACAGCGACTCCATCAGCTCGGCGTAGTCGGCCACCGGGTCGATGACCTCCACCGCCATGGTGCCGATGGCGTAGTGGCCGATCACATCCAGCGGGATGTCCCTGGTGTCCTGGGTGCGGTAACGGTCGATGGTCTGGGTGCGGGCGTAGATGGCCTCGGTGAGATTTTCCGGTGCCGGGCCGCCGTTGCCGATGTTGTACTTGATGCCGAAGTCGCCTTCCGGGCCGCCGGGGTTGTGGCTGGCGGAGAGGACCAGGCCGCCACTGGCCCGGTGCTTGCGGATCACTGCCGAGGCCGCCGGGGTGGATAGCAGGCCGCCGCGCCCCACTAGGCAGCGCTGCACGCCGTTGGCCGCGGCCATGCGCAGGATCACCTTGATGGCTTCCTTGTTGTAGTAGCGGCCGTCGCCGCCCAGCACCAGGGTACCGCCCACCAGTTCGGGCACGCAGTCGAATACCGCCTGGACGAAGTTCTCCAGATACCCCGGTTGCTGGAATACGGTGACGCGCTTGCGCAGGCCGGAGGTGCCGGGGCGCTGGCCCTCGAAGGGGAGGGTGGGGATGGTACGGACGGTCATGACGGCTTCCTTTTATAGTTGAAAAAGGATTTTGCCACAGAGGGCACAGAGGACACAGAGGATCAGGGGGCAGGCAGTGTCTCTGCGCACACGGTGTACTCTGTGGCTAACGATTCTTTGGGCTTGAAACCCCGCCATAATATCCCCACTTTCCGTTGCTGTATCGTTAACCATTTAATTTGTCGGGAGTTGGACCATGACCGTAGAAGCACATAAGGAAACGCTGGGCTTTCAGGCCGAGGTGAAGCAGCTGTTGCAACTGATGATCCATTCCCTATATTCCAACAAGGAAATTTTCCTGCGCGAGCTGATCTCCAATGCCTCGGACGCCTGCGACAAGCTGCGCTTCGAGGCGCTGTCCGATGACGCCCTGTGGGAAGGCGACAATGAACTGAAGATCCGCGTCAGCTTCGACAAGGACGCGCGCACCGTCACCATCCGCGACAACGGCATCGGCATGTCGCGCCAGGAGGTGGTGGACAACATCGGCACCATCGCCAAGTCCGGCACCCGCCAGTTCTTCGAGTCGCTGACCGGCGACCAGGCCAGGGACGCCCACCTTATCGGCCAGTTCGGCGTCGGCTTCTATTCCGCCTTCATCATCGCCGACAGGGTGACCCTCACCACCCGCCGCGCCGGTCTCGGCGCCGAGCACGGGGTGCGCTGGGAGTCGGGCGGCGAGGGCGACTACACCCTGGAGACGGTGGAGAAGGCCGGCCGCGGCACCGAGGTGGTTCTCCACCTGCGCGAAGGCGAGGACGAGTTCCTCGACGGCTGGCGCCTGCGCTCGATCATCCGCAAGTACTCCGACCACATCACCCTGCCCATCGTCATGGAGAAGGAACGCTACGGCGAGGAGGAGGAGAACAAGGAGCTCGAGGACGAGACCGTCAACCAGGCCTCGGCGCTGTGGGTGCGAGCCAAGAGCGAGGTGAGCGAGGACGAATACAAGGAGTTCTACAAGCACGTGGCCCACGATTTCGAGGCCCCGCTGCTGTGGAGCCACAACCGTGTCGAGGGCAAGCTGGAGTACACCTCGCTGCTGTATGTACCGCAGCGTGCCCCCTTCGACCTGTGGGACCGCGAACGCCGCCATGGCATCAAGCTGTACGTGCGCCGCGTGTTCATCATGGAGGATGCCGAGCAGCTGATGCCCGCCTACCTGCGTTTCGTGCGCGGCGTCATCGATTCCAACGACCTGCCGCTCAACGTCTCGCGCGAGATCCTCCAGCACAACAAAGTGATCGACGCCATGCGCGGCGGTTCGGTGAAGAAGGTGCTGGGCATGCTGGAGGACCTGGCGAAGAATGACGCGGAGACCTACCAGAAGTTCTGGAACGAATTCGGCCGCGTGCTGAAGGAAGGCCCGGGCGAGGACTTCGCCAACCGCGAACAGATCGGCAAGCTGCTGCGCTTCTCCTCCACCCATACCGACAGCAGCGATCAGACCGTGTCGCTGGCCGACTACGCCGGTCGCATGAAGGAAGGGCAGGAGGCCATTTACTACATCACCGCCGATTCCTTCGCCGCCGCCAAGAACAGCCCGCACTTGGAGATCTTCCGCAAGAAGGGCATCGAGGTGCTGCTGCTGGCGGACCGCGTCGACGAATGGCTGATGTCTTCCTTCACCGAGTTCGACGGCAAGCCGCTCAAGTCGGTGACCAAGGGCGAGCTCGATCTCGGCGAATTGGAGGACGAGGAGGAGAAGAAGGCGCAGGAGCAGGTGGCCGACGACTTCAAGGAGCTGCTGGCCA
>JAVEYE010000483.1:0-2544 GCA_034003665.1 Rhodospirillales bacterium
GACGGCCGCCATGACGCCGTCGTCAACGTGCAGGGCGACCTGCCGACCATCGAGGCCGCCGCGGTGCGGGCCGCGCTGCGGCCGCTCGACGACCCGGCGGTCGACATCGCCACCCTGGCCGCCGTCATCGCCGACGAGGCCGACCGCGCCAACCCCAACGTGGTCAAGGCGGTGATCGGCCTCGCCCCCGGCCAGACGGTCGGCCGCGCCCATTACTTCAGCCGCGCCACCGTGCCGGCCGGCGACGGGCCGCACTATCACCACATCGGGCTTTACGCCTATCGCCGCGCCGCGCTCGCGCGCTTCGTGGCGCTGCCGCCGGGCATCCTCGAGGCCCGCGAGCGGCTCGAACAGCTCCGCGCGCTGGAGAACGGCATGCGCATCGACGTGGCCCTCGTTGACACGGTGCCGCTCGGTGTCGATACTCCGGCCGAACTCGAACGGGCGCGCGCCATGCTGGCCGCCGGCCGCCCTTCCCACCGCTCCTGACGGGACGTCGCCATGAAAAACGACTCGCTGAAGATCATCGCCTTCCAGGGCGCGCCCGGCGCCTATTCCGATCTGGCCTGCCGCACGACGCGGCCGGAAATGGACACCCTGCCCTGCCGCTCGTTCGAGGACACCTTCGCGGCGGTGCGCGACGGCCACGCCGCGCTGGCGATGATTCCCATCGAGAACTCGATCGCCGGGCGGGTCGCCGACATCCACAGCCTGATGCCCAATTCCGGCCTGCACATCATCGGCGAGCATTTCCAGCGGGTCGAGCATCACCTGCTGGCGGTGAAGGGGGCGCGCGTCGAGGACATCACCCACGTGCACAGCCACATCCACGCGCTCAATCAGTGCCGCACCCTGATCGCCGAGCTGGGCATCGAGCCGGTGGTCAGCGTCGATACCGCCGGCGCCGCGCAGGAGATCGCCAAATCGGGGGACAAGACGCGGGCGGTGATCGCCTCCGAGCTGGCCGGCGAGATCAACGGCCTGGTGTCGCTCAAGGCCAACATCGAGGACGCCGACCACAACACGACGCGCTTCCTGATCATGTCGAAGGACGCCATCGTGCCGCACCCCAAGGCGGGGCCGTGCCTGACCAGCTTCATCTTCCGGGTGCGCAACGTGCCGGCCGCGCTGTTCAAGGCGCTGGGCGGGTTCGCCACCAACGGCGTCAACATGACCAAGCTGGAAAGCTACATGGCCGGCCAGCAGTTCGTGGCCGCCCAGTTCTACGCCGACATCGAGGGCCACCCCGAGCACCGCAACGTGCGCCTGGCCATGGAGGAGCTGGACTTCTTCACCCGCGAGGTGAAGATCCTCGGCACCTACCCGGCCCACCCCTACCGCCTGCAGAACGGCCCCGACGACAGCGACTGAACCGCCCGCGCGCCGCCCGCCCCGCCCGCCGTCATGCCGCCGCCCTGCCCGGGCTTGCCACCCATCTGTCCGGTTCAAGAAAACGGATTGCATGGCGACGCTACAATTCTTCTTTTGGTCGTCATGGCCGGACTTGTTCCGGCCATCCCCGTCTTCCTTCGCGGCCCTGCGGGCGAAATGCGCGAGGGACCGGAACCGCTCGGCTTCCCCGTTTCCGTGAGGTGAGCCCTGCGCCCGGACTCGATCCGGGGACTGGCAGCTTCGCAGTCATATCGGTCGAACTTCAGGCTGGCGCTGGTTCCCGACGGCGGATGTTGCCGAACCGACATTGAAGCCAATCACAGCACGAGTGCCGCCAAGTGAGATAGCGATTTACGGCAGCCCGGCAAACCTCGTCTAGGATCTCGCGCGCCGTCCACTGGCGCTCGATGGCCTTTCGCGGCGACACCCAAGCGTAGGTTTCTAGATGGCTGAACTGCGCGGACATCGGATGGCTTCCCTTTCAGGAATGGAGATATCCGCGCACGCGAAAGACGAAGGGAAAAAATGAAGCGTAACCAACGATGGTTGTGGCCGAGCCATAAGCGTTGGACCTGCGGCATACAGCTCAACTCAGCTGTTGAGGCTTCGGAGTTGACGACGCACGCCTATTGAGAGTGCTTAGCCGGGGTAGTACCCTCGCTAGAGGGGCTCTGTTGGTATCGAACCAAATTCCAGAAGCGCAGGGGCGTTCATATGATGATTCCCACCGAAATAGCATCTTTGGTCCATTACACGGAACTCAACAAAGTTGGCTGGTGGGACAGCTCCAAGCGAGAAATCATAAAAGCGATTCTTTATTTCTCAGGCGGCACCCTCGATGCCGTGTCAGTAGTGTCGAAAATGAAAGGGATGGACGCCAACATAGTTCATGATGAAGAATTCGCATCCGTAATTAACAAGATGAAAGAAGATACAATAATAATAGAAAAACCAAAAGGCGTGCTCAAGCTAACGGAGTCTGCTAGAAATCAGATGGACAAAGAAAATGCATCCAACAAACAATTGGACGATGAAATAAAAGAATTATACTATTCGGCGTTAGATAAATATTGTGAAAATTATGATCGAGATGATTCATGGGCGGCTCTCCATCAAAAATTCATTGTTCCAACTGTGCAGCGGCTTGGGGCG
>JAVEYE010000484.1:0-2538 GCA_034003665.1 Rhodospirillales bacterium
CGTCGCCGCGACCGAGGCCATCACCGTCGACCCCGGCGAGCTGGTCGACGCCTTCTGGTTCAGCCGGGCCGACATCGCCCGCCTGCCGGAAACCGGCAAGCGCCTGCCGCGCCCCGATTCCATCGCGCTGTGGCTGATCCGCGAGTGGCTGGAGGAAACCGGCTGAACCGTCGCGGGCCCGCCGCAGGAATGTCGTCATTCGTCGTCTTTTGTCGTCATTCGTCGTCATTGCAGGGCGGCAATCGGCGGCCCCCGTCACCGGCCCACTCTCCCCAAAGCCGTCATGCCCGCGGATTTTTCCGCCATGCCCATCAACCGTCATGCCCGCGGCTTTTCCGCCACAACGCCAAACCGTCATGCCCGCACTCGTTGCGGGCATCCACGTCTTTCTTTCGGCGCCCGTGAGTCGTGGATGGCCGGGACAAGCCCGGCCATGATGGCAAACCGCCGCAGGAATGTCGTCCTTTGTCGTCCTTTGTCGTCATTCATCACCATTTCTTGGCGCCGGTCGCCCACGGCGCGATGTCGGAGATGTCGTCCTCGGGCTGGGCGGCCGACGGCGGCGGCGCGGCCGGGCGCGGGGCGGGCCGGCGCAGGGACGAGCGCAGGTGCATGCCGAGGAGCCGCGACTGGATCTCGACGGCGCGGGCGGCGGCATGGAACTGGCGGGCCTGGAGGGCGCGCTCGTAGACGTTCTGCAGCTTGCCGACCACGACATAGAAGCCGGTGCCGGCCAGAACCCCGGCGTCCTCCTGGATGCGGTTGATGTAGACGCGGATGCGCTCCGTCTGCAGCAGCCGGTAGGCCTGGTTGCGGGCCGAGGCCTCGGAATAGCCGGCCTCGACGGCGGCCTGGGTGGCGTTGGCGCAGCGCAGGTAGGCGTGACAGAACCGCGCCTGACGGAAGGTGAGCCGGCTGTCGAACGGTATGGCATATACTCCTTTGTGAGGATGAAAAAGATAGAAATGGAATATATGCCTATATGGGGCGGGAGTCAATCGGACGAGGGCGGGGCCGTGCCGAGGGGACGCCGACGGCGGACGAGGCGGGAACGGCACACGCGCATCTTCGTTAAGGCGCAATCGAATTGAGGCCGTGAAGGGAAGGGCGATTTTGGGACGCGGAACGGGAAAAGCGGACGCAGCCTTGGAATGGGGGTTTGGCGGTTACTGACCCAACTCGGACTCAAACACAAGATCAACCGCCCCGAAGCAGTCATTTCGGTAGGTCCAATTCGGGGGCATGAAACTACCGAGAGTTTGACCTCTTCACTTATGCGGACGCCCGAAAAAGCGACCGACCTCTTCATCCCAGTAAGAAGAAAACACATTAACGAAGATCGCCAATAAAACGCCTCCCACCAGCCACCACCTCAATTGCCTCAAAGTACGCTGATACCTCTCCGAGGCGCCACCCTTGACGTTGCCGAGTTTCACGATGGCAATGGTTGCAGTGACGGCAAGCGCCATGACCCAGATCAAGAAGGACGTCAACGGGTAGGCCGCTACCTTCCCCGCCATTGGTTCAAAGGCAAAGACGATAGGCACCACAAGAATGTTTGGGAGGATAAACCATCTGTCCAGCAAGCCTCTTGCCTTCTCGTCGCTCATGTTCGCGGAGAGCGCACCCACCTTTTCTTCCAATTCATGGATGAGAGAATTTTTATTCTCTATCTCGCTTATAAGGTCTCCGGCCTTTCGCCTCTCCTTCTCCAGCGCGCGCTTCTTCTCCCGGGCTTCCTCCTCATGGGTACGCGATACCACCTGTTGGGTCTTCAATTGCCCTTCGATCCGCTTGAGGTTCTCCTCCATATCTGCAACGCGCTCGGTCAGTGCAAACTTGATTGCTTCGACGGTTGCCGTGGATGATCGGGACTTTTCGACCCGAGAGCGCAAAGCTTCATCGACGATGAGCGCCCGTACTGCTGGCGTCGAGAGGCTTGTTGCATTTTCGAACTGGGAAAGAGACTTAATAATGTTCAATGTGACGGCTTCAGCTCTTGCGTCAAACTCTCCCATCAAGATGGGTGCTGAAAACGATTCGAGGAATAGCTCCTCGAGAACATCGGACGCCGGAACCCAAAACTGCAACAAGTTCGCCATGTCAACTGGATGCATGCAGACTGGAGTTGTCTTCCCTCGCATCCGATGCTGCGACACGTCCAGATTTATGAATCCAAAATCTACCGTCACTACCCAGTATACCGCGTCAACTGGTGACTCGATAAAAGACGTGCGCTCGCGCTTTACATAGCTCCAAAGAATCGCATCATGCAGAAGCTCGCTGTGGCCTTTACCGTTCCCGCGCCTTGAAAGCGCCAATGGTTGGTCTCTACCTCGTTGTTGTAGGTTCCGTTGCCATTTCGTCGCCAGCTCGTTGACGTCGTCCTCTTGGACAAATTTCTCCTCGTCAAAATTTTCTTCAATCTCAATACCCTTTTCTTTCAGGATGTCCTTGAGACGCAGCGAGTATGGCCCATAGAACGACTCCGACGTCACATCAAACTCGTCAGAACCTGCAGCCTCCTTAATAAATGGA
>JAVEYE010000485.1:0-2534 GCA_034003665.1 Rhodospirillales bacterium
GATCGGAGTCAAGGTTGCCCGTTCCCGAGGGGAGCGGCGTCGTGCAGGAAAACGATAGATTGCAGCCGTAGTAGTTATTGAGATTGCCTGAAGGAGAGCGGTTCTCCCAGACGATGCAGTTGGCCAGCGTCCCGCCGTTGGCGGCTCCGCCGCTCGTCGTGGTGTTGCCGGACAACGTGCAGTTGAGGGAGATGCCGCCATGGGTTCCTCCCCCGCTGTAGGCAGAATTGCCTGCAACAAGACAACTCTCCAGCGTGGCGTTGAGGGCGCCGCCGCCCCCGCCGCCAACGGCATTGCCCGTCATGCGGCACCGAATGGCGCGTCCCCACGCCAGCCCGCCGCCTTCGCCACCGACATTGTTTTCGAAAATGCAGGAGACGAAACGGCCCCGCATCGCGCCGCAGCCCGTATTCGCCTTGCAGTGGCGGATGATGCAATCGACGACAACCGCATCGGCCGAGCCCGCATTGACACCTCCGCCCTCGTTCTTGCCGCCGCTCGACACGGTGGCGCCATCTTCCAGCGTGAAGCCCTCCAGCCGGCCGGCCGTCATGCGGACGCAACGCACGGCCGAGGCCGTGCCGTAGGCGTTCGTGCCCGAACCGCGGATCACGGTCTGCGCCCCGCCTTCGACGCTCCGCACCGTGATCGCCCGGTCGATTGAAATGCGGCTGCTGCCGACGCTCGTGTCACCGATGCCCGTGTCGTAGACGCCGTTCGTGACGAGAACGAGGTCGCCCGCAGCCGCGCTGGCGATGGCCGTCTGGATGCTCTGGAAGGCCGTGGCCCAGCTTGTGCCGTCGCCTGAATCGCCGGGGCGCGAGGCGTCCACATGCCAGACCGTCGTGACGCGCGAGCCGACGGCGGGGGCGCTCAACGCAGAAATGTCCGAGGCGTCGTCGTCATAGGCCGCGACCACCCAGTAGGTGTAGCCGACATGGCCGTAGCGCGCGGAATCGTCCGTGAACGTCAAATCCGCGATCCAATCCGAGACCGGCTCGACGATGCCCGAGTCGTCCTCCATGCGGATGACGCGGTAGCGCAGCGCGCCGCCTCCTGCGGGCGCCTCCCACGTGATGGTGATGCCGTCCGTTCCATTGGTCGTGGCCTGGACGTTGCGCGCGAGCGACGACTCGTCCTGACGGAGGGCCGCCGTTCCTTCGAAGGAGCCCATGTCGATGACGCCGTTTTGGATGCGCGTCGCCCCGGCCAGATCCGTGACGGCGTCGTTTGCGCTGTTCAGTCCGGCGTCGAGGCCGGGCGATCCCGCCAGCAGACGGTAGTCGCCCGCGGCCGCAAGCAGAAACCGCGGTGGTTCTTTGGTGTTTCCCGTGCCGTTCGCCAGAGGATAGGAGCAGGAATAGGAGATGGCGCAATCGAAATAGGTGCCCTGGTAGAAATTGGCCAGCGTTCCGGCCGCGTTCCAGTTGTTCCAGAGGATGCAGTTGACCAGCTTCGCGCTGAAGGCGCCGCCGATGTCCCCGCTGATGTTGTCCACAATCGTGCAGTTGACGAGCCGGCCGCGCCCCGCGCCGCCGCCATGTCCGCCTGCGCGGTTGCCCGTGATCGTGCAGTTCACCGCGAAGCAGCCATCGACCCCGCCGCTTTCACCTGAAGTCTGGTTGCCGACGACACGGCAGTTCTCCAACACGGACTTGAAAGCGCCGCCACCGCCGCCACTGCCGGAGGAGTTCCCGAGGAGGGAGCAGTCTACCAGTCGGCTGCCGTAAGCCCCGCCGCCGGTTCCGTAGCTGGCCGCAGTCGCGTTGCCGCTCAAGGTGCAATCGAATAACGTCGTGCCATACGCACCGCCGCCGTAATAGCCTTTGTTGTCGCGGATGACGCAGCCGTTTACTTGCGGCAGTCTCGTTTCAGCATAGATGCCGGCACCGCCGCGATTGCTCGCGCAACCCTGTTCGAGGACGAAACCCTCCAGCCGCCCGTCCAGCATGGTGACGCAACGGATGTCGCCGCTGCCATAGTTGACGATGCCAGACCCCCGGATGATTGCCTGTCCCGAGGCCTTGACGCGGATGGGCTTCATGATGCCGACGCGGCTGCCGCCGAAGACGCCGCTGCCAACGCCCGAATCGTAGAGCCCCGCCTTCACCAGCACGAGATCGCCGTCGCACGCTTTCTCGATCGCCGCCTGAATGTTCCGGCAGGCGGTTTCCCAACTTGTGCCGTCGCCGGTGTCGTCGGGACGTGCGGCATCGACGTGCCAGATCGGCGACACCCGACAGCCCGTGGCGGGATCGCTCAGATCGGAGACGGATTCCGCGTTGTCGTCGAATGAAGCCGCCACCCAGTAGGTGTAGTTCGTGTGGCCGTAGACACGGGTCGTGTCCGAGAACGTCGTCCCCTCGATCCAGTCGGAGACCGCGGCTTTCTCTCCGGCCGGACTCTCCGCGCGATAGACCTGGTACCGGACGGCCCCGCCCGCCGCGGGAGCCTGCCAGGCGAGCGCGATGCCGTCCACCTGATCGGTGGAGGCGGTCAGGGTCTGCGGACGGGAGGGACTTTCGGTCAAGAGA
>JAVEYE010000486.1:0-2532 GCA_034003665.1 Rhodospirillales bacterium
GAGGGCCGCTTGTTCGGATGTCTCGTCGGCGGGCCGGGTTTCCATGGGTAGGGCCCGGTAGTCAAGCGCCAGCAGAACATAGTCCGGCTTGGCTGAGTTCACGATGGATTGTGGGTCCAAACCCTCCTGCGTTGCTTGGCCGAAAAGCCCTTCGATGATGTCGACGTCGAAGCCGTAACGTGCGCCGGTAGCGGCCAATGCTGCCGCTAGAAGGTCGGTGGTGCCGTTGCTGACGACCGCCAGCCTCAACGGCTGCAGGGGAGCCATATCCTTTGCGGTCGCACGCCGGTGCCGCAAGGCCGTGGCCAAATGATGGAGCTGGTTGGACTTCAGGGCGTGTGAAGCCAGCAATCGAACCTCTTCGCCGAACGTGTCCGCCGGCAAATCGGGAAGATTCCGGCACCGCTTGCGAAAGTCATCCGGCGGTGGGATCAACCAGGGAAGATCTCTGATCGAGGGCATTTCAGGCCAGCTTCGTCTCGATCATCTCTGCCAGTTCGCCAACGTTGCGCAGGGAATTGATTTCGTCCGAACCGAAGCGAATGCCGAATGCCTGCTCGATGGCCACGAACAGACGGATGTTGGTGAGGCTGTCCCATTCGTCCAGATCCGCCGCTGCCAGTTCCGGCGTGAGTTCGATATCCTCCCGGTCGAATACATCGTGAAAAATGGGGAGTAACTGCTGGTAGATCGCTGATGTCGCCATTGTCATCCTCGACTCAGAGCTTGGCCCGCCGGGTATTTGGCAGAACCGAAAAAAACGGCCCACTGATATCACTTCTCCGCCTTTCTCACATAATCGGATGGTGGTGTCCATTTGTTGCTGCGCTCGGGACGGCGCTTCAAAATGGGGTCGCCAAACCGGAATGCGTTGAGCGCTTTCCCGTCGTCAAACGGGGGGACGCAGACAGCAACTTCCTCCGCGATATTGGTGTCTGACACGCGAACACTGTGGGCGCTGTCAGATTTCGGTTGCGCTGCCGCCGCCCTGAACATGGCGAATAATTGGAAGCATTGTCGCGACAGGATCGGCGGTTTCGACTGGTTTGAACGAAAATGTCTGGTCAGTTGGCAGTCGCGGCAGGCGCGCCACGACGACCCGGACGTTCTTCATCGTCGAATTGATATCCTGGCAGAGGATTTCGCCCGCAGCCTTGGACATCGCGTATTCGGTCATGTCGGCTGGTCGTTTGACCACGGCCTCGGAGGAGGGAAAAAAATCCGAACTCCTTCTGGGCACCGCCGCGCGGCGGCCTGTGCGATCCGATGGAACCCCGACAGATAATATGCATTGAAAAGGTCAAACCGCTGCCAATCAATCCCATTCGACTTCGGAAAAAAGATCTGTGGCGTCGCAAAATAGTAGATATGGGTCGGTTGGTCGGCGACCAACGCCAGTTGATCATCCGCGCTTTTGCGGACGTCGTAGTGCTGGATGCGACAGCAACCGCCTGCCGCATTAATGTCGGCCGCCAGCGTTTCCGCTTCAGCTTTTCCCAGCACGTAGGAGACGGTTACTTGGCCTCCGCCCGCCGCGATGATGTTGGCCGTCAATGCCCCCAATCCGCGCGACCCACCGATTATCAAAACGCGCGCTCCCGAAAATTCGTCCGTCGAGACCAGCGCGGACACATCGCGGATGGCTGGCTGACTGGTCGGTGGATGACGAACAAAGGCCTGCAACAGCCCCGACCACCCCCCCCCCACGATATCGATGTCGACCAAGCGAAAGAGGGGATGGGCTGACTTGACCCGGTATGTAAACGCCCTTGCCGGATCGCTATCCGCGCAGACTTTGAGGGTCAGCGCCGAAAAAAGGGAATGCGTTCCCGGGACTACCATGCCGATGAGATAAGAACATTGTCCCAGGGCGGCGACACGCCGTAGCCCAAGATACCGCGTCGCATGGGGAAACGCCGTCGCGTACTTCTCGATTCCGCAGGCGGTCGGCAGCCCGCCAGCCATGCCGGCCATGTCCTCGATTTTCTCGGTGGTGCGCGGCTTGCCGGCTGTTTCCTCAAAACCGGCCGGCATTTTCGGAAGTTCGGCTGATGGTGGAGCAAGTAGTACCTTCATCTCGACGGCGACACCGCCACCGACGGTCACTTCCGCGTGCAAGGATTTCGGATCCAGACTCGTGATCTCGGCGTGGGCTGTTTCACCGACTTCCATCATGCGTAGAAATCGGACCTTCAACGCTGAAACCATCGGGAGATCGAGGCGGGCGCCGGCAATGCAATCCAAAAGCCATAATAGCGCGTGAACGCCATGAACGACGGACGTACCGGCCAGTGT
This sequence comes from Rhodospirillales bacterium, assembly GCA_034003665.1. Lineage (GTDB taxonomy): Bacteria > Pseudomonadota > Alphaproteobacteria > Rhodospirillales > Shumkoniaceae > Shumkonia. The sequence goes on from JAVEYE010000486.1 coordinate 2,296, forward strand.
TCGGCGCGCGAAAACAGGATCCATGTGGATCGGGTTGACATCGCCCGTCAGCCTTGCGAACCGCAACTGATCGTCCGGATTGAATCTGTGTGACGCCAACATTCATTGCTCCCGGACAAGAAAACGAGATGGTCGTTCATGCACAGATCGGACGGACCCATCCGATATCATTTGCACGCCGGTGTCACCATCAATGGCTAAAATGGCCCTTTGGAACGGCGGCTTCCACACTATGGG
>JAVEYE010000487.1:0-2511 GCA_034003665.1 Rhodospirillales bacterium
ACCAGGAGAATCCGGGGCGCCTCGCCGGGGTCGCGGTACATTTTGTCCAGACGGTGCTGCGTTAGGCGATAGCAGATGGTGGCGGGGCGCATGCCCTCGTCGGGCTTGACCGTCAGGTCGATGCCTTCGCCGACGATGCCCTGGTACTGGGTTACGGATGGCCCGACCAATGCCGGGGTCAGGTCGAGCCCGGCGTCGGGGCCGAACTTCGCCTCAAGGCGGTCTTCCGGCAGTTCGACGCGATAACCGGTGACGCGCGGGTAGACGATTTCCAGCGGGTCGCGATCCGGCCGCACGGCGTGGACGCGCACCGTTTCGCGCGGCTTCACCGGGGCCGAGACGACCGGCTTGGCGGCGAAGTCGAAGGGAACGCCAAGCACGTCGGCGTATTCGACGTCGAACAGCCCCTCGTCGTTCAACTCGTAATTCTGCCGGCGCAGGCCGCGCCCCACCACCTGCTCGCAGAGAAGCTGGGTGCCGAAGGCGCGCACGCCCAGGATGTGGGTCACCGTGTTGGCGTCCCAGCCCTCGGTCAGCATGGAAACCGAAACCACGCAGCGGATGGATTCCCCCAGGCGGTCCTTCTTGCCGACCGTGTTCATGACCTCGCGCAGCAGGTCCTGGTCGGTGATGGTGTCGCCGGCCTTGATATCGCCGGTCCGTTCGACGATGTCGCGTCGGAAACGCTCGATCTCGTCGGCCGCCATCTCGCGGAAGTCCTTGTCGAGCGCGTCGCCCGATTCAAGCTGCTCGGAATCGATCAGAAGCGTGCGCGGGCGGGCGAGCCTGTCGCCATTGTCATCAAAGTTGCGAAACAGCGGGAGGCGGCCGTGCTCCAGCACCATGGTGCCGTCTTCATTCTGGCGATGGAAGCCCGAGACGTAGTCGTAGACCAGCTTCGAGGTCGAGGTGTTGTTGCACACCACGATGAAGACGGGCGGCACGTCGATGCCGGCCTCCGCCCACAGATCGAACGTCGTCCGGTAATGGCCGTAAAGGGCTTCGAGCGCGGCCAGCAACGTGGTCGGCAGGCTCAGGGGATCGACCGCCTTTCCCGAGCCGCGCCCCTTCTTCGGCATGTCCTTGCCGATGTGCTCCCAAAGGTTACGGAACTTCGGGGTGTCGCCGCCCGGCACGTTGTCGGCGACCGGCACGCGCGGCAGCTTGACGATGCCGCACTCGATGGCGTCCATTAGCGAAAAGTCGCACAGCGTCCAAGGGAACAACGTGCCTTCGGCATAACCCGAACCGCGCAGGAAGAAGGGGGTTGCCGACAGGTCGTAGACCAGTCGGAGGCCGATCTTGCGCTTCACCGCCTCCAGGCCGGAGATCCACAGGCGGGCGGCCTCGTTGTTCTTCTCGGCCTCGGCCTTCTCCTCGCCCTTGAGGCCGTCGCCGTTTTCGGCGGCGTCATCCTTGACCTTCTCGCGATAGCAGTGGTGCGCCTCGTCGTTGAGCACGACGATGCCCTGCATGCCCATCAGTTCAGGCATGACGCGCTGCAACATCTGGCCCTCGGTTTCCAGGGTTTGCAGCTTGTCGCCACGCCAGCCTTCGATTGCGGCGCGCGTGCCTTTCGAGATGTCGATGCGCTCGCGCGGCTTGAAGGCGTGGAAATTGGTGATGACGATTTCGGCCCTCTGGATATCGCCCAGCATGTCGGAGGGCACGATCTCGCGGTTGCGGTAGTAGTTGTCGGGGTCGTTGGGCAGCAGCACGCGCAGGCGGTCGCGGATGGTGATGCCGGGGGCGACGACCAGAAAACCGCGCGAGAAGGTCTTGCTATTGGGCTGGCGCACGGCATTCACCGTCTGCCAGGCGATCAGCATGGCCATGGCGGTGGTCTTGCCGGCACCGGTGGCCAGCTTGAGCGCCAGGCGCAGCAATTCGGGATTGGCCTTCTCGTTGGCGCGCTGGAGGTATTCCGTGAAACGGGTGCCGCGCGATCCGAGCTTGGGGGCCACCTCGGTCAGCCAGATGGCGGTTTCGACGGCCTCGATCTGGCAGAAGAAGGGGCGCACGCCCTGGAATTCGTGATGCCGCCAATGATGAAGCAGGCGCGCGGTTTCCGGCGTCACCATCCAATCGTTGGGATTCGGCAGCTTGCGCCAGTCATCGACATGGCTGCGCACCTCGTTGATGATCGGGGTGGGGTTGTACTCCTGGTCCTCGGTCGACAGGCCATCGCCGGCATCGAGGAGCATCTCGATCTGGCCCTTGCGGCGGCGCTGCTTCTTCGGCTTCGGCACCGGCGTGATGAGATCGGAGCGGCGGCGGAAGTCGGCGATGACATTGGTCGGCTGCCCGTCGGCATCCAGCTCCCAATGCCGGCTCGGGTACATGTAGGGCGAGTTGAGGATCGGATGCTCGAAGAACGATTCGGCCATTCCCTGCCTTCCCCCACCATGTTTTCGTTTATTGCGACCCCGGATTGTCGCCCGAGCGCAACGATTCGCTCGGAAAGTTCTGTCGTCACGACGCCGGGACGTTAGACCGCGTCGCCCGGCCTCG
>JAVEYE010000488.1:0-2509 GCA_034003665.1 Rhodospirillales bacterium
ATGATAAGGAGAAGCTGGGATGAATACTTTGGTACTTGATGCCGAGGTTGCCTTGGCCCAATCGGTTGTTGTCACCGATGACGGTATCGTTGTTGAACTTTCTGATGGGCGGACGCTTACCGTTCCCTTGGCTTGGTATCCACGATTGCAGCAGGGTACGCCGGAGGAGCGCAACAATTGTCGTCTCATTGGGCATGGCGATGGCGTTCACTGGCCCGACCTTGATGAGGACATCAGCGTGGCGGGTCTTGTTGCGGGGCGCCCATCCGGCGAGAGCCAGCTTTCCTTGGCGCAGTGGATGAAGAAGAGGAAGCGGCAGGCGTCGGCGGTGGTTCCACATCGACGCCGGTGCTCGCCCCGCTCCTGATGCAATGGAGCCAGATCGTTGGAATTTCGGCGACGGGGCGGCAGATTCCCCGATGAACCTTTCCCTGATTTATCCTGGCATCACGGTGCTGGACCGCTACGGCGCCGACATCGGCGAGATCGGCGGTCGGCAGGCGCCGCTCGGCATCCTGTACCTGGCCGCCTGGCTGAAGCGCGCCGGGCATGCCGTGCAGGTGGTCGACGCGGAGGCGGAACGCCTCTCCGATGATGCCGTGGAGCAACGGGTTGCGAACTTCGCCCCGGACCTGGTCGGGCTGTCCCTAACCACGGTCGCGGCGGCGGCGGGAAAGCTCTTGGCCAAGCGCCTGCGGATGGCCTTGCCGGGCGTCCCCTTGGTCGTCGGCGGGCCGCATGTCACCGCCGACCCGGACGATGCGCTGTCCACCGGAGACTTCGACCTTGGCATCGTCGGTGAAGGGGAACAGCCTCTCGCCGAGGTGGTTGCGAATTTCGCAAACCGCGCGGCCTGGCGGATGCTTCCCGGGGTTGCCTGGCGCGACGACGACGGTCGGGTGCAGGTGAACCCGCGTCCGGAGCGCATCGTCAACCTCGACAGCCTGCCATGGCCGGCCCGGGAAGAACTGTCCAGCTTGCGCCTGTACCGTCCACCCCTGGGGTGCTACCGCGAGGAGCCGGTCGTCTCGCTGATCACCTCGCGGGGCTGTCCGTACGGCTGCATCTTCTGCGACAACAACACGTTCGGCCGCGAGGTCCGCTTCTTCTCCCCCGAATATGTGGCGGCGGAAATCGCGGAGGCGCTTCGGCTCGGCGCGCGCGAGCTGACCTTTGTCGACGACACCTTTCCGCTCAACCGTCAGCGCTTCACCCGGATCCTCGACCTGATCGAGGTGGGTGGACGGCGCTTTCCCTGGACCTGCATGGCCAACGTCAACGACCTCGACGAAGGGCTGCTGCGGCGGATGCGCAGCCTGGGGTGCTGGCAGATCGCCGTCGGCATCGAGAGCGGCGACGAGACCATCCTGAAGACCATCCGCAAGGGCATCAGCCTCGAACGGATCCGCACGACCGTCGTCGCCGCGCATCGGGCGGGCATCCTGGTGAAGGGATTCTTCATGCTCGGGCATCCCGGCGAGACGCCGGAAACCCTGCGGCGGACGCGCGACCTGGCGCTATCGTTGCCGTTCACCGATGTTGTCTGTACGCTCGCCACGCCGATCCGGGGAACCGCCTTCCACGACCTGGTCAAGGACGGTGCCTTCGGTTCCTTCGAAGGCGACGCACCGACCGCGCGGCTCAACTACTGGGAGCCGGTGTTCGTGCCGAAGGACCTGACTGCCGACGCCCTCTATGCCGCCCAGCGCGAGTTCTACCGACGCTTCTACCTGCGCCCCGGCGTGCTGCTGCGGCAGATCCGCAAGTTCCGGCGTCCCAGCATGTTGTGCCGCGCCATCGTTACCGCCGGCAAGCTCCTGCGCCTGCGGAACAAGCGTGCCTGAAGCGGCGTGGCATGGGCGTCCGCCCCATGTCTGGAGTTTGGCAGAAATCAGCGTTGCTCAATGGGCGATTTGATCGCGACATGCTCTGCGCAGCACCAGCGGGAGCGATCTATGGAGTGCGGCTCCCCTGCGCCGCTTTGTTTTGCGGACGGAGTCCGCGCATGTTGCAGTTCGCGATGATGTACGGCACTTCTGCTCTGCAGAAATCCAAAGCGGCATCCATGCTATATTTCCGCCAACTTCAGGAGGTTGCCATGTCGGTGGAGCAAGGCCTGCGTGAGGAGATCGCCGGGATCGCGTTGTTCGACACTCATGAGCATCTGCCCACCGAGGCTGCGCGCATCGCCGCGCGGCCGGGCATTCTCGACCTGCTCCATTATGTCCGCTGCGACCTGGTCTCGGCTGGCCTGCCTCCGGAGCAGATTGCCCAGATCGCCGACGCCAAGGCGCCGACGTCGGAGCGCTGGCGGCTCTTCGCCCCAGCCTGGCCGCTCATCCGCCACACCGCCTATGGCCGGGCGTTCCAACGCGCCCTGCGCGATGTTCACGGCATTGGCGATCTGAACGACGGCACCTTTCCGGAGGCGGATGAACGCGTGCGCGCCTGGCCCGCCCCGGGATGCTATCGTCGGATTCTGCGCGACATGGCCGGCATCCGGGTTTCC
>JAVEYE010000489.1:0-2507 GCA_034003665.1 Rhodospirillales bacterium
ACACCCACGCGGGCGAACGCGAGGTGAGAAACGCCTTGCGCAAGACACTGTTTAAATACCGGCTCCACCAAGATCAGGAACTCTTCGACCGGGCCTACGGCTACATCCGCGAGTACTATTGAGCTGGCGGATTGCGCCGAATCTGCGGGTTGAATCCCGTTGTTGTCTCGGGTACCACGGTACGGTAGCGGAAATGCAGCAATGCCACGCAGGCGGCGCTCCGGACCCGAGCGCCTGGATCCACAAGCTCAAACGCGTCAATCCGATCCGAAAGGAAACCATGGGACATCGTGTCCGAGCAAAATGTCTGGATTGTGGAGCCTCCTTCACGGTGAACCACGGGGGAGGATTTGCCTTCCACCTTTTGAGGTGCGACAAGTGCGGCAAGACAAAGTCTGTCAGCTTCGATCTCATTTGGGATATCCATGACCGCTATTGGATGGGCGTGAAGAGCCGCCGCAGCGGTACTTTGCCCGGACAAGACAAGCCCGTCAGCGAACAGGTGGATGGGGCTCTCGTGTCGGAGGAAGAATATCACCAGGCGGTGGAGAAGATTGCGGGGATGTGCAAGTGCGGAGGTCGACATGGCTTCGATGCGCCGCCTCGTTGCCCGAAATGCCGTTCCGCGCATATCAAGGAAGGCGCGATCACGGCCATGTACGATTGACATCAGGAAGGGGCAATCTCAGACTTCGATCAGCTTCCAGCCGTAGACGCCCAGAACGCAGGTTCCAGCTACGATCGTCTCGCGTTCGATGTGTTGATGTCCGTGGATCAATAGCCGGGGCCGCGCCCTGGATAGATAGGCGTTCAGTCCCTCAAAGCCAACGTGGATGCCATCGTCTCGATCATGGATCCCCCGTGGCGAATTGTGGGAGAGGAAGACGTCGACCGAGGGGAAGGTCGACAGGCGTTCCGCTACCTCCTCCTGCTCATACAGAAAATGACCGTGCGGCTTGTATTTCCAAGATCCGTTCAAGCCGCCAAATCGGATCCCTTCGAATTCTTTGTGCTGGAGATGCAAGTCGACAATGGTTTTGGGGAAGGGGTCAGGCATGTCGTGATTTCCTTTGATCGCGAAGACTGCTTGGCAGTGATATGCCTCCGCGGCCTCGAGGACGACCTGATCGGAAACGTCGCCGCACGACAGCAGCACGTCGGCCTGCCCGGAACCGTGATTCCAGTGGAAGTCGTCGATGTCCGCGATGGCGAGGATCTTCATTGTCCTACATCCTCTCCCGGATCCGTTCGATGGTCAGGGGGGCGCTGCCCTCGAAGTGATTGTTCGCGAAAATCCAAGCCTTTTTGCCGCGCTTTTGCAGATCCCGGACCACGACGGCGAGGGCGTTCACCTCCCCGTCACGGGGTTCCACGATGCGCGACCAGTCCTTGCCCGACCGCTCGTCCATCGCCTCGCGATCCGGGCCGTGCAGCCGGATCACCGCCCGCCCGGTCAGCTTGTCGGCGTACTGCCCGTACACCTTTGACGATCCCCCTCCAGGAGTCGTACTTCCAGGAGCACGTGCCGAACCTCGGCGGCGGATGGCGGATCGTGTCGGTCATTTTAGGAGTGCGTGAGAGCGTGAGAGCGTGAGTGCGTGAGTTGGAAACTGGAGGAAGGGGAGGTGCTGGGGTTCAGGTTTCGGGGTTCAGGGGGCGGCATGCGAGAAAGGTCATGACGAGGGAGGCAATTGAGATTTCTGCGCGTTTCGGCTCCATGATCAGGTGGCATCGACAAGACTGGCGAGCGGCTGTTCCCCGAGAGCAAGCAGTTCTTGCCGGATCGTCGTCCGCCATCCTTTGGGCATAGACGCGTACGCCGTGCGCACCGTCTCAAACTCGCCGTTGGCATTCAGGGCATTCAGCAATGCAACCGCCTGATCTCGGTCTTTTTCAGCTTTGCCCGCGTTCTTCCTCCGTCCCGCGACAAGCAGTTTGTTCAGCGCGAAGTCTGCGGGGTGCGGAAGCGTAACGGCGACATCGTCGAAGAAAATTTGAATGGGGTTTCTTGAAAGCGCATCCATGAATCGAAGGGGCTGCGCATTGATGCCCAACGGCTCGATTGGGATCGGCCTCTCGGAATCTCTGCCGCGCGCTGGAGCCAGAAACTCCAAGATCAAATCAGGATGCTCGAAAACGACGAAGCCTTGATCGCCTTTGTAGTCCAAGACAAACCCAAGATCTTTCAGCAAGCCGTACAGATCCGTTTTGGATCGGATCGTGAACGGTACGGGAAGCAGAAACTCGATGTCACGGGTTCTGATGGCTGGCAGCAAGCCCTCGCCCTTGAAGTAGTCGACGTAGAGAAAGACGCACCAGCTTCCGACCAGCATGATCCTGTCCAGAATGCCTTCCTTTTTCAATCGTCTCAGCACTTCGAGACAATGCTCATATTTCTTCTTTTCCACGGAGGACCCCCTCGAGATATCGGATTTGCCTCTTCAACAGTGATAGCGCATGGCGGTATTTGGCGCGCAGGAGTTTGGCTTCCCGGTATCGGTTCAACT